>NZ_JASCOZ010000131.1 GCF_029960115.1 Stenotrophomonas sp. PS02289 | reverse complement strand
GTGCTGCGGGGCGGAGCCGCAACGCCGCCCCGCAGCGCCGCGCCCCTGATCTTCCCGCTGTTTCCTCCCGCTGTCGCTGTGCCCTCGCCCATTCCCGAACTGGAGTCGCTACTGGCGGGTTGGGGCCTGCCTCTGTTTGAAGAACTCGACCCGACCATGGCGGGTTGGCAGGCATGGCAGCTGATGGCGGGAACGGCGGGGTTTTCTACCTTTGCGCGCGAGCGGCTGCGCGCTGACGGCTGGCGCGACGGAACCGACGATGCGGCCTCCACCAAGGGAGAGCAGCTCCAGGTCGCGCACCTGCTGCTCAACCAGCATGTGGGACCTGCGCGAATGCAGACCATCCGGGCCGTCGCGGACGCGCCGGGGATAGTTGTCGCGCGCCAGGCGGTCATCGCACAGTTGCCCACGACACGCTCTCCCCTGATCCAGCGCGTGCTGTTGTGGCTGGTGGCACGGCAGCTGCAGCGGCCCGAGCTGCTGGTCGAGGACGTCCCGGACTGGCTCGATTACGGTCGATCCCTGCTGGGCGTGGCGTTCCTGCAGGGTGTTGCGATGGTGGAGGCCACGCACCCCGGCGCAGCGGCCAGTTGGCGGTTCGAAGACTTGGTGCGCCTGCCAGCGCAGCTGGGAAGCTCGACCGACGATGATGCCGTCAGCCTGGTGGCCGCCCAGGTGCGCCCAGCCCTGCTGTACGCCCGGGCCCATGGAGAGCTGCCAGCGGCGCTTGACCCCGCCACCGCCACCGCCGCGCAGATCGATGCAGCCTTGTCGTTCGTGCACACCCGGCAGCAGGCCCTTGCCGTGGCTGCAGGTCAACTGCAGCGCCACGCGCCGGAGCGAATGTCGCTGGCCGCCGCGCAACTGCAACAGGCAGAGGTACCTCCCCAGTGGTGGAACAGCACGCTCGACAGCCTGCCGCCCGGACTGCTCAGGCGGCATGGCCTGCATCGGCGCAGCACGCCTGCGCTGCCTGAACTGCCCGGCGACATCGGCATGGTGGCGGATCTGGCGCGATGGGCCGCGCTTGGGGAAGCGCTGCTCGAAGAGCAGCTGGCGCAGGACACCCTGCAGCAGTTGCTGGTGTCAGGCGAATTCGAGATTGTCGGCAGCGCGTCGATCGCGCAGGTGTTCGAGCAGGAGTTCACGCTGTATCAGGAGGTCATGACCGATGCCGTTGCCGTTCTGGCAGCGCGCTCGCTGGAGATGCTGCCGCCAGTCGACCGCGCCCTGCTGGCCGGCGCAACCGTGACACCGTTGCAGCTGCCCGCCCATCACCAAGGAACACTGCTGCGTTGCGTCCAGGCAGACAACGCTCCCGTCTACCTGGCACTGGTGCCCAGCGCGGGCTTCAGCGCGAGGTTGTGGTACGGGGAGCGCTATGACGGCACAGAGTGGCGGGAAGGACACTGGTATGACCCTGCCTGGTTCGAAACCGGTCAGGTGGCCGCAACGTCGCCCCCTGATGCACTCCGATTGCTGCAGTCGGAGCACTGGACCACAGGTGCTCCGTTGGCCCCCCAGGGAACCGGCGCGGATGCGCTGCGCGTGATCGCCGAAGCGAGCGCACGAAGCCAGTACGGCGACTACTTCAACACCGTCAAGGCACGTGAGCTCCAGCAGCGCACGGGGATGGAGCGTTTATGGGACAAGGAAAAGCAACTCGCCAACGCCTTGCTGGAGTTCTGCGTTCCCTTTTACGGGTGCGTCAGCCGCCTGATCGCCGGTGAACGCACCGGCGGCGTACTGTTCAGCTGCGCGACCGATCTTGTATTCGCCATCGGCCCGGTGGGTCGATTCCTGGGCAGTACCACGCGACTGGCGTTGAGGGCGGGCGAGCTGGGCGTGCATGGGCTGCTGGAAGGCAGCGGGCTGGCCGTGGCACAGCTGGGACGTGAACTGGCCAAACTCAGTGGCGCGATGCTGGTGCGGGATCTGGGTCGCGGTGTGTTTCGCGCCGGCCGCGGCCTGTGGCGGCTGACTGCAGAGCGCATCAGCGCAGCCGGCCGTCCGTGGAACGCACTGACAGAGGCGGTGCATGCGCTGCCGGCGCGTGCCGAGCCCGTGGCACGTCGGTGGGCAGACGACGCCCCTGGGCTGGCCGTCGGCGTGATTGACGCCGAACAACCCGCGCTGCTGATCGAAGAGAACGGGCACTGGTACCGATTCGATGATGTGCAACGCCGCGCCTACGGTCCCAAGGTACCCGCCCCACGGATCGAAGGGCGGGTGATCGACGAGATCCCACCAGGATTCGACGCGGATGCGCCGTTGCATGCGGGCACCGATCCGCCGCAACTGTCATCAGCGTGCCGACGCATGCGACGGCAGGTGTCATTGCACGCGTGCGGTGAGGGCATCGTCCGTCTTTTCGGCTACGAGCCGGCACCGACCTACACCACACCCGGCGATATCGGCTGGTTTGCCGGCCTTGAAGTCAGCGGTGCGAACGGCCCACTGGCCGAAGGGACACCCTTCGTTTACGACGGGCAATGGTGGAAGCGCGTGCGCACTGACGGACAGCTGCGCTATGTCCGTCAGACCGGACTGCCCGAGCCGGTGCTGCGACAACGTCTGCCCGCCACCGTGCTGGGCGGTGACGGGCGGTTGGCCCGGATCGAAGTGCGCGACCCCTACCTCGGCAGCCGCATGCGCCTCACCGTGGGCGCGGTGATCGGTACCGACCGCCAGGGCGGCCGGGTGCTGATCGCGCGCATTGCGCCCGGGCGGTTCCACGTCGCGCCGCTGGACCCGAGCTTCCGTTTCGGCGAGCCGGCCCCCGCCCTGACCCTTACGCCACTGGAGGCGGAAGGATTCAGCGCTGCGCACAACGACGCAGTCAAAGGAGCCTGGTGGGGCGCGTTCCACTACAGCCAGCAATGCCGTCTCAGCGGCGCGGCGCTGGTGGACCATTTCGGCAGCCAGTTGCAGCAGCAGGTCGAAGCGCTGGACGAAATGGGCGCGGCGTTGGAAGAAGTCACGGCCGATGCTCCCTACCGCTTTGACACCCGTCCGGAGCACGCGGTGCTGTCATGCGCGCGCAGCAACTGCCGCTACGTCGACGCGCTGAAACAGCAGATCGGCACCGAGCACTGGCGCGCGCCCCAGCCCACCGACCGCTGGGTGCATGAAGCGCTGTATGACCTGCTGCATCCACCCGCAGCGCAGCCCCTGCCCGGGCGCGCGGCCGCTCGAAGCGGGTTCGACGCGTTGGGGCCGTCCTTGGAGCCGCTGCACCTGACGCCGCGTCGCGGACCGGCCAAGACCGTAGCGATGGCCCGGATAAACCTGCGTGGCCAGAGCCGTCCCCTGATCTTCCATTCCGTTTCCGGCCAGCGCGGCGGAAAGGGCCTGCTGCCCGCATCCAACCTGCCCAGCGGGCAACCCGCACCGGAGTGGAATGTGGCCGGACGTCAGATCACGACACCTCACGCCACCTACATCGACGCGCAACCGACGCGCCTGTCCATCGCCGACGGTGGGGTGGCCAGTACCGTGCCCAATCACTCCCTGCACGTCGCGGACCCGGACGGCATGCTGTCGGAGGAACGCAATGCGCGTGCCTATGACGCCGAGCGCAACCTGTACTACCGCATCGAGCGCTGGCTGGCCCAGGGTCGCCTGGCACCGGAGCAGGTCGAATCGATCAGCGTGTTCTCCTCGCGACCGGTGTGCAGCTCCTGCCACGTCTCCATCGGCAGCCTGCGCGCGCGGTTCCCCGGCCGCCCCTTCGAGGTGATCGAGCGCGACCCTGCAGCGCTGGCCGTTCCGCCCGACTGAACGCAGGCTGTGCCGTGCCGGGCTAGGGCTTGCGCGGCGGCGGGAGCGCGCCTATAAATGAGCGACCACTCAATCAATGATCCGACATGGCCCGCCCTCTCAGCGACGAAAAACGCGATGCGATCCTGAACGCCGCCGGCCGCCTGGTAGCGTCCCAGGGCGTGGCCGCGTCCACCGCGCAGATCGCCAAGGCCGCCAAGGTCGCAGAAGGCACGGTATTCACCTACTTCGAGAACAAGGATGTACTGCTCAACGCGTTGTTCGTGAAACTGGAGATGCGGCTGGCCGCGAACATCGGGGATGCGTTCCCGGTTCAAGCCAGCGCCCAGGATCAGCTGCAGCACATCTGGAATGCCCTCGTCCGTTGGGGTCTCCAGTATCCCGATGATGCCAAGGCGCTGCGCCAGTTGAAGGTCTCCGACCGCATCACCGACAGCACCCGCCTGCATTGCGAAGGGTTGTTCGGCGGCATGCTGCAGTCGCTGCAGGCCAAGTTGGCCGCACATATCGATCCGGATCGCCTGTCGTTCTATCTCGGCCGGGTGCTGGTCAACCTGCTGGATACCACTTTGGATGCCATCACCGCCCAGCCCGAACAGCAGCAGGCGCTGCAGCAGGCCGGTTTTGACCTGTTCTGGAAGGGCATTCAGCGATGACTTTATTTAAACGAATAAATGAGCGCGTACGCACTCATAAGAAGCGCCGTGCCATTGCCGTTGTGGCTGTCGCGTTTGCCCTCACCGTTCTGATCGGGATGACTTTTACCGTGCCTATCGCCTCCTACACCCAGTCGCCGCAGCAGCAGGGCGACCAGTTCCACAACGCCGCTGCCAAGCCGAAGGAATCGCTGGCCACCACGCTCAAGCTGTTCTGGGATTTCTTCTTCAACCGTCCCGACGGCACCGTGCCGCGCAGTTCGCCGCCGGTGCGCATGCTGACCGCACAGGCGCTGTCCAAGGCCCCGGACCGCAGCGTCTACCGGCTGGGGCATTCCACCCTGCTGATCAAGCTGCGCGGTGGGTGGTGGCTGACCGATCCGGTGTTTTCCGAGCGCGCCTCGCCGTTCCAGTGGATCGGGCCCAAGCGCTTCCATGCTCCGCCGATCGCGCTGCAGGACCTGCCGCCGATCCGTGGCGTGCTGCTCTCGCACGACCACTACGACCACCTGGACCGCGCCACCGTGAAGTACCTGGCGGACCGTGCGGACGTCTTCCTGGTGCCCCTGGGCGTGGGCGACCGCCTGACCCACTGGGGCGTGCCGAAGGACAAGGTGCGCCAGTTCGACTGGTGGCAGGAAACCGAGGTGGACGGATTGCGCCTCGCGTTTACCCCTACCCAGCACTTCTCCGGCCGAGGCCTGCGTGACAGCAACCGCACCCTGTGGGGTTCGTGGGTGATCATCGATGACGCACTGCGCATGTACTTCAGCGGTGACACGGGTTACTTCGCCGGCTTCAAGGACATCGGCGAGCGCTACGGGCCGTTCGATGTCGCCTTCATCGAAACCGGTGCCTATGACCCCAAGTGGCCCTACGTCCACATGCAGCCCGCCCAGACCGTGCAGGCGCACCAGGACCTGCGCGCACGCTGGCTGGTGCCGATCCACAACGGCACCTTTGACCTGGCGATGCACACCTGGGATGACCCGTTTGAACAGGTGAGCGCGCTGGCCGCGCAACGCGGAATCGCGCTGTCCACGCCGGAAATGGGCGAACGCCTGGATCTGGATGCGCCCCACCCCGGGCGGCCGTGGTGGCGCACGATGACCGCGACCGCGACGGCACCACTGGCCACCGCAGACCAACGCTGAGCGCCGTTCAACTCCGCGCCAGGGGCCGCCCGGGTGGCCGCTGGCGCTGCGTTATCATGCGGAGTCCAGGAACACGTTTTCCAACAAGGACGCCCCATGCAGATTGATATCCGTCAGATTCCCGCCAACGGTTGGTCCCCAAAAAGCCTGCCCGAGTTCCCGTGCTGCCCCGACCCACAGTTGGAGGCGCTGGCCCAGATCGGTCCCGAGGCCAACAGCAATGAACTGATGGAGTTTCTGCAGCACGGCTTCGCCAGCACCCTGTTCGCCTTCGGCCAGGTGCTGCGCGAACAGCTGCCCGCCACCGATCTGCGATTGGAGGCCGCTGCCATCGGCCAACTGCTCCAGGGCAACAGCAAGGTCGTCGTGCACCACGGCAATCTCGTCGTGGACGGCAACCTGCAGCCGCCCTCGGCCCTGCTGGTCACCGGCGACCTGACCGTCAACGGCATTCTCAGGGACAGCGGCAACGTGGCAGTGCTGGGGAACCTGCATTGTCACAGTGTGGCGTCGGACGCGTGGTTCATCGTCGGTGGCGACTGCGTGGCACGCGACTTCGTCTACGGCGACTACAACGACAACATGTTTGAAGTGCTGGGCAAAATTCAGGCGCGCGCAGTGGTCACCAGTGATCACGCGATCTACGCCGAAGACGGCCTGCATGTGGCACACGAACCCACTGAGCCGGGCGTCAACTGGGAAGCGGAAGTGTTCGACCTGTGGGACGCCACCCACTGCGAGGAGCTGCTCGCCGCGGTCGGCACGGAGATTCACACGCTCATTCCGGTAGAGAAATTCGACGCAATGGAGGACGCATGAGCATGCGTTGCATGGCCCTCGCCCTGATGCTGCTTCCCGCGGCCGCTTTCGCGGTGGAACCGGTCAGCACGGAAACCGAGGCCCAGATGCGCGCCCGCGCCCAACAGGACGCCGAGCAGATCGCGCAGCACATGCTGCAGGTACAGGAGTCGCCCAGCGAACTGAACTGCCCCGTTGCCGTGGACAACGCCCGCCATGGCGTCCAGACCATGCTGGAGGTGGGCCAGAAGAATGTCGACAGCGGCTTCATGAAGGCCGAACAGTTCACCCCCGTGGCCGGACTGCTGCGTGCCATGCTGCCAATGCTGACCCTGGACGACTGCCAGGCTGCCACGGACAAGAAGCGTGACTTCTACCAGTGCATGTCCAGCAACCATAACCATCTGATGGCCTGCGCGCAGGCGCATCCGTTCTGAGTCCATCCTGATGTCTGCATCCCTGACTGCTGCCTATGCCCTGCCCCTTTCCGAAGCGGCACTGGCGGCGTACCTGGATGACGGATCGCTTCCCGCCAGCGCGCTTGAACGTGCCGGGTTGTTCGCGGCCGCGCTCTGCCTGCGCAGCCGCCAGCCCGAAGGTGCCTTGTCCGCTCTGCTGGAAGAGGCCTGCGCGTTGTTTGCGGCGCAGCCCGGACAGGCCCCGGCGCAGTTGGCCGGACTGCGCGCCGGCCTGCCGGGAACCGTGCAGGACTGGCAGCGCGCGTTGGCCGCACAGGAGCGCGTGCTCGCGCCAGCCGCCGTGGTCGAGCAGCATGCCGCCCTCGAGGCCTTCGACGTCATGGCCTTCCAGCAGGCGTGCGACAGCACACTGACCCCGCACACGGTGCGCTTCTACACCGAGGCCGCGTATCAGGAAACCAGCGAGGTGATCGGCAGCGGCGAGCGTGCGCCGATCTACATCGAGCGCGACCACGACTACACCGATGACCAGGCCCGTGCCCTGCGCGCCATCGTGGCCAACGATGATGAGCACATCGATCTGGACGCCTACGCAGGGGCCGGCAAAACCCATCTGGTCCTGCAGTTGCTGGCGGGTGCAACCCGGCATTTCACCTACCTGGCCCCGCGCCCCAGCCAGGTGCAGGCGTTCCGCGAGCGACTGGGTACCCAGCAGCAGATCACCCTGCTGTCGCAGATCGGCTTCGCCAACCAGGTCGCGGCCGACGCGCATCGTCGCGGCGTGCTGGGCACCGACTTCGCGCCGGCTTACCAGGTCAGCCGCTTGTCGTTCGCCGACATTGCCGGTCGCATCGGCCTGCAGCCGATCGGCCGCTATCCCGCCACCAGCGTGCTGCGCATCGCCTTCGACGGCATCGCCAGCTGGTGCCGCTCCACCTCTCCGCAGCTGGAAGCACGCCACTTCCTGCGCGCCCTGCCCTACGCAATGCTGGACGCCACACCGTTCATCGCCGCTGCCGAGCAGGTGTGGCGCTGCATGTTCGACCCGGTGCTGCAGAAGGGTGGCGTGCTCAGCCTGACACCGGACCACATCGGCAAGTGGCTGGCGCAACATGACGCACGCATTCCGGCACGCTGGGGCACCTTGCTGATCGACGAGGCGCACGACCTCAGCCCGGCCTGGAAGCAGTTGCTGTCCGGTTACGAAGGTGCGGTGATCAGCCTGGGCGATCCGAACCAGCGCCTGATTGGCCGCGCGCCTCGCTTTGCCACCGGCATGGCACTGGAGATCAACCAGTCGGTGCGCCAAGGTCGTTACGTCGAGCAGTTGGTCAACGACACGCTGGCGCTGGACGCGACCGGTGTATACCAGCAGCCGTTCAATGGTGCCGGCGCTCACGCCACCGTCGCCAGCGTCTACCAGCACTGGAATGACGTACCGTCTGAAGGGACGCAGGTGTATGGCAGCAGCTGGCGTCTGCTGGAGGAAGCCCAGCGGCTCTCAGCGGCGGGCGCTGCCTTTGGCATCCACCCCGAATCACTGACCCAGCTCGGCCGCGAAGTGAATCGCGCCGCTGACGCCTATCGCGAAATGACCACGCACGGTGGCAGCAGCCGGCGTTGGGAAGCTCTGCTGGCCGAGTGCGAAGAACAACAGGTGCCGCAGATCCCGCGCCTGTTCATGCGTGGCTACAACCGCGAACATTTCGCTGCGCTGTGCGAGCGGCTGCAACCGCATACGCAGGCCACCCTGCTGCTGATGCTGGTCGAGCACAGCAAGAACACCGAGTTCGCCCAGGTCGCCATGGCACCATGCTGCTTCCGCACCGGCTTCGCCCGCCGCTATGCGCACAACCCGGTGCGTGCGGCGTATACCGCCATGACCCGGGGTTCGCGGCAGCTGTGGTTGCCGGAGGGTGCGCTGGAGGAACTGCAGCGCAGTGTGGCGCGCTATCACGACCGCAAACGCCCGTAGGGACACGCATGGCGTGTCCCTACACCACCGGTTCGGCGGCCGGGAACGTCCAGCTACCGTCCAGGATCGCCTGCTGCGGCCGATACAGCCGCACGGTGTAGTTCCAGCCCGGCACCGTCGGCAGGCAGTTGGGAATCTTTCCGTCACACCCGCCGAACTGGATCGTCACCGCGCCATCCGGGTCCTTCACCGCAGTGAGGTTGTTGAGCGAATATGCGTTCAACGCGTTCTTCTCGAAATAGCCCTTGGCGTTGTACACGCTCACTGACCAGAACGCGTCCACCGGCACGTCTTTCACCCGCAGGCGGTACACGGTCTTGCCGTCGTTCTTGGGCGGTGCCACGCCGAGGTAAGTTGCATCTTTGTCGGGGTTTCCGCCCCACCCGGCTGCCGTGGCGATCAGATGCGCCACCGGGTCCACCTCGCCTGCCTGGCCAAACGAATGACTGAACCCCGAAGAGGTGGCCGCCAATGCCAGCAGTGCGTCGCGCACTTTGCCCTGGCTGGCGCTGTCCCAGCGCGGCAGTTCAAGCGTCCCCGGCCCACCGGGTTGGGCCACGGTGATCGCATCCTGCAGACGGTGCACGGCCTCGACATCGGCGGCATCGGCCGGGTTCACCAAGGTCCGGACCCCGACGAGCGCGTAACGCGTGCCGACCTTCTGCCGGTCAAACGTGTGTGCGCCCGCACCGTACTCGGTCCAGGTGTAGTGGTCCTGGTTCACCACCATCAGCGACTGGAAGCGGTCGCCCGCATCGGGCAGCGTCACCGTCACCGGCCCGGCATCCAGATCGAAGACCGCCGAGCTGTACAGCGTGTCGCGGTTGAGCCGGATGATGGTCTGGTGGTCGATGGGGGCTGGCTCACGGCGATGCACGATCTTGCCCAGCCCGCCCGACTCTTCAACCTGCTTGGCGATATAGGTATCTGACTCGGCCCGGATGAAGTTGGCGGGCGTCACCACCTGCGCGCCGTCGGCGGTGAGCACCGGCGGCGGCGCTGCGGCGGGAGCGGGCGGCGGCGGAACCGATGCAGGTGCGGGGGCGGCAGGTGCCTGCGCGGTGGGTTCGGCCTCGGGCGCAGCGGGCTGCGCTTCCTGCTTGGCACCGCAACCGGCGCAGAGCGCCGCGCACAGCAACAGCGGAGTAATCTTGCCCATGGGACGCTCCTCGCTCGTATGCCGGAAGCATCGCGCCGAACAGCCCGTGCTCCAAGCGGCGTTCTACGCAGAGCGCGTCAGTATTTGTACTGGTCGGTGCCGCCCCACGCTTCAGTTCGAGTTGTAGCCACCACAGATATTGTGCCGCCGATTATCCGCGAGTGCTTCTTCCGACCTGACGTGCCTTAGGCTCACGCACCTTGTCGGCCTTTCTGCTTGAACTGCGCCCTTGCCGGATGCTCGCATCCACGATGGTCCCGGGCCGCACGCTCATGTCTTTGTTCTGCAGACAGGCATCCACCACGTCACGCACCTCCGCTGCAAGCTTCTGCGTCTCCAGCAGCTGTCGAAACTCGTGGATCGTGGTCTCATCGGGAATGCGGGTCACGCCGCTGATCCCTGCGAAGCGACGCATGACCGTCGAATCGTGGAGCGCCTCCTCTATGGACATATCACTGAGCGCATACCACTGCTGAAGCAGATGCACCCGCACCATCGTCGCCAGAGGATAGGGCTGGCGCCCACGAACGCCAATCTGCGGATAGTGCGGCTGGATAAGGGCAACCAAGTGCTTCCAGGGCACTATCTGATTCATCTCGGCAAGGAAACGCTCACGCTGGGTGTGCCTGCGCTGGCCCAGCCCCTCGGGATCACCAAATTTCAGCTGCATGGTCGGCCCTCACATTGCGCCTGATGGCCGTCAAGCTTGCCGTCCATACGAGCGCTCCGACTTTCAAATTCCGCTCATTTAGGCCGCGACATTCGCATCATTTCGAAAGTAGCAGCCGCGCCTGTGTGCCCCAGCCGCCCACCAGCACGTCGGTGCGACCATCCCCGTTCAGGTCGCCCTGCCCCATGCTCCAGCTGCGCCCCACGGTAATCCCCGGCACCGCGTCCAGGGTCACGTCGGTGAAGTTGCCGTCACCATCGTTCTGCCACGCGCGCAGTTGCATGGGAACGAAGCCCGGTACCTGGATGGCCCCGACCAGCAGGTCTGGCGCACCGTCGCCGTTGACGTCCACCACCGTGCCGGCCCAGCTCGAGAAGGTGTGCTTTGGCAGCCGCTTCTCGGTTTCGTCCACAAAGCGGCCATTACCGTCATTGACCAGCAGACGCGTCTGCGGATCCTTTTCCCAACCGCCGTTGTTGCTGGTGATGTTGAAGAACAGGATGTCCGGCTTGCCATCGCCGGTCACGTCGGCCACGTGCACCTCGCGCGTTTCCATCGGAACGCGCAGGTCCAACCGGTGCGACGCATCAACGAAGCGGGCCGAGCCGTCGTTGAGCAGCAGACGATTGGGATGGCTGGGGCTGGCCAGCAGGACGTCCAGGTGGCCGTCGCCATTCATGTCGGCCAGGGCTACGCCCTCGGTCTGGTCATCGCCGGCCGGCAGGTGGGTCGCGCTGGCATCGATGAAGTGGCCCGGGCGCGCGGGGTCGTTGAGGAACAACAGATTGCGCGCGGGCTGCAGCCCGTTGGGGCTCTCGCCAGTGCTGCCGATGAAGATATCGGGATGACCATCGCCGTTGAGGTCGCCCACGGCCAATCCGTTACCCTGGCTGTGCGCCGGAAGACGGTCGCTGACGTCGGTGAAACCGCCCTTGCCATCGCCGAAGAACAGTTGATGCTGTTTATCGGCTTCGGCCACGAAGACCACGTCGATGTTGCCATCGCCGTTGAAGTCGGCCGCGCGTACATGTTCGTTGTCGCGGGCGGTGACGCCGAACGCATCCGGCACGTAGCTCAGTTTTCCGGTGCCATCGTTGCGGTACAGGCGGTTCACGCCGTGCTCCACCGATACCACCACATCCAGGTGGCCATCATTGTCCACGTCCACGAACACCGAATCAGTGGCGTGCAGCTGCGGAGCCATCGGCACGTGGGTGGCGGTCGCGTCGGTGAAATACTTTGACGGTGCTTCGTGGATGAGGTCGAAGGCGTGTGTGGCCGGATTGATGGGCGCGGGGGCCGCAGCAGGGGCTGCGGGTGGTTGCGCGCAGCCTGCTGCGAGGACGGCGGCGGTCAGTGCGGTGATGCGGAGGTGCATGATCGTGGGGCTCCTGCAGTGCATGAACCCCACCACCATAACGTAGAGCCACGCCCTGCGTGGCTCAGACCATGTCTGGCACCCCGAAGCCACGCAGGGCGTGGCTCTACGCAGCCGCCTCAGCGCCCAACCCGTGCCGCCAGATCGGCGGGATAGCGA
>NZ_JASCOZ010000130.1 GCF_029960115.1 Stenotrophomonas sp. PS02289 | reverse complement strand
GGCCAGCACCAGGCGCGCGTCCGGCGCGGCCGCCTGCAGCGCCAGCCGGGTGCCGGCAGCCAGGCCGCCGCCGCCGACCGGCACCACCAGCACATCGAAGGGGCCGTGGCTGTGCAGCAGTTCCAGGGCGGCCGTGCCCTGCCCGGCCATCACCTGGCGGTCGGCATAGGGGTGCACCAGGGTCGCGCCGGTGTCGGCCTGTACCTGCGCGCACATCGCTTCGCGGGCGGCGATGCTGGGCGCGCAACGCCACAGCGTGGCCCCGTGCCGCTCGATGTTGGCCAGCTTGGCCGCCACCGCGCCCTCGGGCACCACCACGTGGCAGGCGATGCCGCGGGTCCGCGCGGCCAATGCCAGGGCCGCGCCATGGTTGCCCGAAGAATGGGTGACCACCCCGCGCGCGGCTACGTCATCCGGCAGCGCCCAGACCGCATTGCAGGCCCCGCGGAACTTGAACGCCCCACCGCGCTGCAGATGTTCAGCCTTGAAGGCCAGCCGGGCACCGCTCAGTGCGTCCAGCGCCTGCGACTGCAGCACCGGGGTCACGTGGGCATGCGGGGCGATCCGCGCAGCGGCGGCCAGCAGATCATCCACGCGAGGCAGGAGTGAATCGTTCATGACGCAAGATTAACGTAACGCTCCGCGATGCACCGCCTGCGCGCAACGTGCGACGATGGTCTGCATTCATCCAGACCGGGTCGAGTTAAGGGCGTATTCAATGCGCCGGCCTGAAGCTGGACCCATACCCTTGGGGGGACCCGATCATGAAAATGCGCCTGATCTTCGCCGGTGGCCTGTTGTTGGCCCTCTCCGGCTGCGCCACCTACGACTACGTCGGCGGTGGTGGCGGTGGTGGCAGCGGCTATTACCACGGTGCGCCGTCGGTCGAGTACCGCTATCCGTACGGCTACCCCTCCGGCTATGGCAGCGGCTACTACGGTGGCGGCTACTACGGCTATGGCGGCGGCTATTACAACTACCCCATCTACCGGCCGTACCCGAACTACCGTCCGCCGCACAACCATCGCCCGCCGCCGCGCCCGGGCAATGGCAGTGGTCCGCCGCCGCCGCGTCCGCCGGACCGGCCGCGCCCGGACTACAACGGTGGCTCGCCGTGGCGGAACATGGACTCGGTGGGTCGACCGCCGCAGGCCCGTCCCCAGCAGCGGCCCGTGCAGGTTCCGCAGTCGCGTCCGGCCCCGCCGCCGCGCCCGGCCCAGCCGCGTTCGGAAGGGTCCCCGTGGCGGAACATGAATAAAGGGAACGTGCGTGTGCGCGAGCGTTGACGAGACGCTTGATTTTCACCCCGCACCCGGTTCAATCTAGCCGGGTGGTGACCGCCCGGGTCGAAAAGCGACGCGGGACGTCACATAAGGCTCTACGTCGATATCCGACAGGAACATCTGGATCCCCCCTGTTCCGGCCCTGTCGGATGTCGGCACCTCTCAAGCAAAAGGCCCCGCCAATGGCGGGGCCTTTTGTTTTGGGTCCAACGGGGGAAGGTCCGCCTTAAAAACGGGGCCGACAGTCCCCCGACTGTCGGCCCCTTCGCTTCCCCGGGATGCGCAAGAACCGGCCCCTGTTCCAATTCCGGTTCGTAGCGCTTTGCAGCGCCTGCCACCCTGGGTGCTATTGGGTTATCTGCACTTTGCGTGCCAACTTGAGGGTGGATTGCAGATTTTTTTATGAATGGGGGCCTGCACCCTCTCGGCGCATTCGGCTGTAAAATCAACGCCCTCGCCCTGTTCCAGGGCTGACCTGCGGCCGCCGCTGGCCCCGTCCGAGCCTTTCATGACCGATTCCTTCTACGACTACGACGTCATCGTCATCGGTGGCGGTCACGCCGGTACCGAAGCTGCGCTGGCTGCGGCCCGCACCGGCGTGCGCACGCTGCTGCTGACCCACAACGTGGAAACCATCGGCGCGATGAGTTGCAACCCGGCCATCGGCGGCATCGGCAAGGGCCACCTGGTCAAGGAGATCGACGCGCTCGGCGGGGCCATGGCCCACGCCGCTGACCGCGCCGGCATCCAGTGGCGCACCCTCAATGCCTCCAAGGGGCCGGCCGTGCGCGCCACCCGGTGCCAGGCCGACCGCAATCTGTACCGCATGGCCATCCGCGGCCTCGTCGAGGCGCAGCCCAACCTGACCGTGTTCCAGGCGGCGGTGGATGACCTGGTCATCGACGGCGATGCGGTGCGCGGCGTCATCACCCAGACCGGTCTGCAGTTCAACGCCGCCGCCGTGGTGCTGACCGCGGGCACCTTCCTGGCTGGCAAGATCCACGTCGGCCAGACCCAGTACGCCGCCGGCCGCATGGGCGACCCACCGGCGACCACGCTGGCCGCGCGTCTGCGCGAGCGCCTGTTCGCCATCGACCGGCTCAAGACCGGCACGCCGCCGCGTATCGACGGCCGCTCGCTGGACTACAGCGTGATGGACGAACAGCCCGGCGACGACCCGCGCCCGGTGATGTCGTTCCTGGGCGATGTGTCCGAGCACCCGGCACAGATGAGCTGCTGGATCACCCACACCAGCGAGCACACCCACGAGATCATCCGCAGCGCGCTGCATCGCAGCCCGCTCTACAGCGGCCAGATCGAAGGCATCGGCCCGCGCTACTGCCCGTCCATTGAAGACAAGGTCGTGCGCTTTGCCGAGAAGGCCAGCCACCAGATCTTCGTCGAGCCCGAAGGGCTGGACGTGGTGGAGATCTACCCCAACGGCATTTCCACCTCGCTGCCGTTCGACGTGCAGCTGGCCCTGGTGCGCAGCATCCGCGGCTTCGAGAACGCGCATATCACCCGCCCGGGCTATGCGATCGAGTACGACTTCTTCGACCCGCGCGGGTTGAACAACACCCTGGAAACCAAGGCGGTGTCCGGCCTGTTCTTTGCCGGCCAGATCAACGGCACCACTGGTTATGAGGAAGCCGCTGCACAGGGCCTGCTGGCCGGCCTGAACGCCGCGCGCCGCGTGCGCGACGAAGCCGGCTGGTGCCCGCGCCGCGACGAAGCCTACCTGGGCGTGCTGGTGGATGACCTGATCACCCACGGCACCACCGAGCCGTACCGCATGTTCACCAGCCGCGCCGAGTACCGCCTGCAGCTGCGCGAGGACAACGCCGATGTGCGCCTGACCGGCAAGGGCCGCGAGCTGGGCGTGGTCGATGATCGCCGCTGGAATGCGTTCCAGGCCAAGCAGGACGCCGTGGCGACCGAGTCCGCACGTTTGAAGGCGTTGTGGGCCACGCCGGGCAATGCACTCGGCCGCGAAGTGGAAGCCACGCTGGGCGTGGCGGTCAGCCGCGAAACCAACGTGCTGGATCTGATCAAGCGCCCCGAACTGGACTACGCCAAGCTGATGCAGGTGCCCTCGCTGGGCCCGGGCGTGGCCGATGCCAAGGTGGCCGAACAGGTGGAGATCGGGGTCAAGTACGCCGGCTACCTGGACCGCCAGCGCGAGGAGATCGAGCGCCAGCAGCGGCACGAGAACACCGCCATCGACGCCGCGTTCGACTACGCCAGCGTGCGCGGCCTGTCGGCCGAAGTGCAGCAGAAGCTGGAGCGCGTACGCCCGCAGACCATCGGTCAGGCCCAGCGCATTCCCGGCATGACCCCGGCGGCGATCTCGCTGCTGCTGGTGCATCTGGAGCGTGCACGGCGCGGAAGCCGCGTCGCCTGACCCACGCAACCGTGGAGCCACGCCCTGCGTGGCTGTCGCGTAACCCTGCGTGGCTGTCGCGTAACCGTAAAGGTGCAGCCACGCAGGGCGTGGCTCTACAATCAGGTCATGGACATCCACCCGATCGCGCCGGAGAAGCGCGCGGCCGTACTGGCCGAACTTGACCGCATTGAACGCGACCACGACGTTCGCATCCTGATGGCCTGCGAGTCGGGCAGCCGTGGCTGGGGCTTTTCCTCGCCCGACAGCGACTACGACGCGCGCTTCATCTACGTGCATCGCCAGCCCTGGTACCTGAGCGTCAACGAGGCCACCGGCCCCGGCCAGGCGCAGCGCGACGTGATCGAACTGCCGATCGACGACGAACTCGATGTCAGCGGCTGGGACCTGCGCAAAGCGCTGCGACTGGTGAGCAAGTCCAACCCGACGCTGTCGGAATGGCTGCGTTCGCCGATCGTGTACCGGCAGGACGATGCGGCCGTGGCCGCGCTGCTGCAGGCGGTGGACCAGTTCCACTCGCCGCTGGGCAGCTGGTGGCATTACTACAACATGGCCAGCAGCAACTTCCGCGGCTACCTGCGCGGCGAGCGCGTGCGCACCAAGAAGTACCTGTATGTGCTGCGGCCGCTGCTGGCGTGCCGATGGATCGAACAGGACGTCGCCACGCCGCCGCCGATGGCCTTTGAGCATCTGCTGGACCGGCTGCTGCCGACAGGGCCTGTACGGGAGGCGATTGACCAGCTGCTGGTGGTGAAACGCGCCAGTGCGGAAGTGGCCGATGGACCGCGTGTGGCAGTGATCAGCGATTTCATCGAATCCGAACTGGAGGCGATGGCCGCAGGTGCGCCGCCGCTGCCGGCGGGGAACGGATCTGCCGATGCCCTGGACGCTCTGTTCCGCCGCATGCTGGCCGAGCACGCCCCGGCGTGAAGATGCACCACCGGTTGAAGTGACGTAGAGCCACGCCCTGCGTGGCTGCGCGGGTATCATTCGGACTTGCCTTTCGCGGAGCCCGCCATGTCCCCCCTGCGCCCCTTTCTCGACACCTTCCCCATCGTCGGCGAACGCGCCTACGTCGACCCCGCCTGCACAATCATCGGCGACGTGGTGCTGGGCGACGATGTCTCGGTGTGGCCGGGCTGTGTCATCCGCGGTGATGTGAACCATGTGCGCATCGGTGCGCGCAGCAACATCCAGGACGGCACCATCATCCATGTCAGTCACCACAGCCCGTACAACAAGGCCGGCCACCCGACCCTGATCGGCGAAGGGGTCACGGTCGGCCACGGCACCATCATCCACGCCTGCACCATTGGCGATTACAGCCTGATCGGCATGGGCGCGTGCATCCTGGACGGTGCGACTGTGGAGAAGCACGCCTTTGTCGGGGCCGGTGCGGTGGTCGGACCGGGCAAGGTGGTGGGCGAAGGCGAGCTGTGGGTCGGCAACCCGGCACGGCCGGCGCGGCGGCTGAGTGAGAAGGAGATCGAGTCGCTGCACTACTCAGCCGATCATTACGTGCGGTTGAAGGATAAGTATCTGGGACGGTAAAGTCAGTCTCCGACCAGGAAGCTGTCGAGACCCCCATGCCGTTGGCCGCCGTCCGGAGAGGATTCCGGCACCCCAACCCTGCCGGGTGCGCATGAGCGCATCCATGCTGGACACCTACCGTGAAGTGATCACGCCCGAAGGCGTGCCGCTGCACCTGCCGGCCGCCGGACCGATTCCGCGGGCGCTGGCCTGGGGCATCGACTTCGCGATCCGCGTGGCCGGCCTGCTGCTGATGAGCATTCCCCTCGCGTTTCTGGGCGACTTCGGCCAGGGCCTCTACGCCTGCCTGATGTTCCTGACCATGTGGGCCTACACCATCGTGCAGGAGGCCATCTGGGGCCGCACGCTGGGCAAGCGCGTGCTCAACCTGCGCGTGGTTGCCCACGATGGCGCGCCGATTGGCTGGATGGCCTCGATTACCCGCAACCTGCTGCGTACCGTGGACATGCTGCCGTTCGGCTACGCGCTGGGGCTGCTGTCGAGCCTGTTCGATCCGCACGGCCGCCGCCTGGGTGATCTGGTCGCCGGCACCGTGGTCGTGCACGACGCCGCACCGTCATTCGCCAGCACGCTGGCCATCGACACCGTGCTGGCACCGCCGCAGCCATTGCAGCCGGCCGAGCAGGCCGCGGTGGTGGCATTTGCCGAGCGCGCGCCGCGCCTGTCCAGTGCCCGCCAGCAGGAACTGGCCGCGATTGCCGGTGACCTCACCGACGCGCAGGGCCAGGTCGGCGTACTGCGTCTGTATGCCATGGCCAACTGGCTGCTGGGGCGTCGATGAGGCAGGAACAGTTCGTCGCCCGCTACCAGGAAGAATGGCAGGCACTGGAGCGCTGGCTGGCGCTGCGTGGCAGCGCCGGTCTGCGTGCGCGCCGCACGCCCGATCCCAATCTGCTCAATGACGAGGACATTCCGCAGCGCTACCGCCGGCTATGCCAGCAGCTGGCGCTGGCCCGCAAGCGTGGCTACAGCCCGCAGCTGGTGGCCCGTCTGCAGCAGCTGATGCAGCAGGGGCATGGGCTGCTGTACCGCACCCCGCCGGCACGCTGGCGTCGGGCCCTGGAATTCCTGCTGGCCGACTTCCCGCAACTGGTGCGCAGCCAGGCGCGCAGCATGTGGGTGGCGACCGCACTGTTCGTGCTGCCGCTGGTGGGCAGCTTCGCGCTGATCCAGTGGCATCCGGATGTCATCCACATGCTGATGGACCAGGGCCAGATTGGCAGCATGGAGCAGATGTACGACCCCGACGCACCGCGCCTGGGTCGCGACAGTGGTACCGACTGGATGATGTTCGGCTACTACATCATGAACAACATCAGCATCGGTCTGCGCACCTTCGCCAGCGGCCTGCTGGCCGGCGTGGGTACGGTGTTCGTGCTGCTCTACAACGGGCTGACCATCGGCGCGGTGGCCGGCCACCTGCAACATATCGGCCATGGCGACCCGTTCTGGCGCTTCGTCTGCGGGCATGGCTCGTTCGAGCTCACCGCCATCGTGATTGCCGGCGGTGCCGGCCTGCAGCTGGGCATGAAACTGCTGGCCCCGGGCCGTCGCCGGCGCATCGATGCGCTGGTGGAAGGTGGCGTCATCGGCGCGAAGCTGTGCCTCGGCGTCGCCTTCATGTTGCTGGTGGCGGCCTTCATCGAAGCGTTCTGGTCCTCCATTGCCGAAGTACCGGCATGGGGCAAGTACAGCGTGGCTGGCGTCCTGTGGGCGCTGGTGTTCGTCTGGCTGTGGCGCGGTGGACGCGGGAGTGCCCATGCGCATTGACCAGCTCAACGTCATGCTGCGCGCCCGTTCGGAATGGGAGGCGATGGAGCTGGGCACCGCACTGGCGCGCCGCCATGCGCGCGCCATCTGGTTGCCGCTGCTGTACGTCGGCCTGCCGTTGTTTGCGGCGGTCAATGCCCTGGCGTGGTGGACCGACCGCTTCTTCCTGGCCTGGCTGCTGATGTGGTGGCTCAAGCCGGTGGCCGACCGCATCGCGTTGTATGTGATCTCGCGCGGTGTGTTCGGCGACGAACCCCGCCCCTGGCAGACCCTGCGCGCGCAGCGCCATTGGGGCTGGAGCGGCTTCTGGGGCTATCTGGGCTGGCGCCGGTTCAGTCCGTTCCGCTCGCTGCTGCTGCCGGTGAACCTGCTCGAAGGCAGCGACGCGGGCCACCGCAGCCAGCGCCGCCGTGCCATCCTGAGCAGCGCCTTCAGCCATGCGGCCCTGCTGACCACGGTGTGCCTGACGTTCGAAGTAGTGATCGTGGTCGGGCTGATCGCCTGCATCTTCATGTTCGTGCCGTTCGACCTGCTGTCCGATTCCTGGCGCGCGGCGTGGGCGATGGTCACCGAACTGATGCCGCCGTGGGCCAAGCTCGGCGTGAACGTCTTCTTCTGGTTCGCGGCCACCCTGATCAGCCCGTTCTATGCCGGTGCCGGCTTCGCGCTGTACCTCAACCGCCGTACCGAGATGGAAGCCTGGGACGTGGAAATCGCGTTCCGCCGCCTGCGTGAGCGCCTGCAGCTGGCCGCACCGCTGCTGGTGCTGGCCCTGGTGCTGGTGTGGCCGATGGGTCTCCTGCACGCCCAGGAGACGCCCGAAGAGACACCGCAGCGCGCAGCGCAATGCGCGGCTCCGGACTCGCACGGAAGCGATGACGAAGCCTACGAAGAGGAAGACGAGGACGAAGAGGAGCCGTCGGTTCCCGCAGACGACCCGTCCAACACCGCCGACGTGATCTTCGGCGGTCCCAAGCCCGACACCGCCGGCTTCCGCCAGGCCGTGCAGCGTGCCTACGAAGACCCGTTGATCACACCTACGCGCGAGGTCACCACGTGGCAGAGCAAGAAAGACGCGGACAAGGAAGAAAAGGAAAAAGACAGTAAAGACCGCGGGGACCGTCGCGAGCGCAAAGGCCCGCAACTGCCTGCACAGATCGCCGAATGGCTGCTGTGGGGGCTGGTCGGTGCCCTGGTGCTGGTACTGCTGATCACCTCACCCTGGTGGATCCGCTGGCTGCGCGGCAGCGGCGCGCGCCGCACGCAGAAGGCCGCCGCCGTGGTCGAAGAGGCGGTCAGCATTCCCGACGTGGTGCCGCCCGACCCCGCCGCCCGCGCCCGCGACCTCTGGCAGCAGGGTCGCCCCCGCGCGGCACTGGCGTTGCTGTACCGCGCCAGCGTGGACAGCATGAGCGAGCGCGCCGACGTGGTACTGCCGCCGGGTGCGACCGAATCGCAGTGCCTGCGCGCGTCGCGACGCATGCCCGAAGAAGCTGACCGCAGCCTGTTCGCGCGCATCGTACGGGTCTGGCAGTACGCCGCCTATGCCGGCCGCCTGCCGGAGGCGGACGAGTTCGATGAACTGGCCACGACCCTGCAGCAGCAGTTCCGGTGGCGCGCATGAGTACGCGTCTACGCTGGGCCTTGGTGATCGTCGTGCTGCTGTTGCTCGGCATTCCGCTGACCATTCTGTTCCTGCGCACCAATGAGCGGGTGACCCGCACCGAGCATCTGCCTCCGCAGGGCGAGGCCAGCTACAACCCGCTGTATGCCCTGAGCCGCGCATTGCAGGCCGATGGCATCACCGCACAGTCGTTCCCGCGCGTGGACCTGAGCCGCATGCCGCTGCAGCCGGGCGACACCGTGCTGCTGCTCAAAGACAGCGCCGATGTACCGCCGACCACGGCGCAGGCGCTGCTGGATTGGGTGGACCGCGGTGGCCATCTGCTGCTGCGCACGCCGCCGACGTCCAAGGATGACGAAGCGCCGCAGGGCACGCTGCTGGATGCGCTTGGGGTCTACAGCGAGTACTACCAGAGCGCCTGCAAGGCCTTCCATGTAGCCGACGACCCCGGCCACAGCGAGTTCTGCCGCGGCCGCCGCTTCGAGCTGGACGACCTGGACGGCATCCGCGTGGAGCGCCGCTGGGGCGACGACGATGGCCTGGTGTTCGTGCGCCTGCGCAAAGGCCAGGGCACGGTCGACGTGGTCTCGGACATGACCTTCCTGGAAGGCACGCCGCGTCATTTCGATGCGGAAGACCCCGAAGGCAGCCTGGCCGATGGCCTGCACGATGTCTCCCACCGCGACCTGACCCGTTACCTGCTGGCCCCCAACTACGGCAAGGGCACCATGTGGCTGGTGTACGGCTCGCGTCCGCCCACCCTGTGGTACCGCATCTTCTACCAGGGCTGGCCGGTGTGGGTGCCGTTGATGCTGGCCCTGCTGGGCTGGCTGTGGCAGCGCGCGCAGCGCATGGGCAGCGTGCTGCCGGCACCGAGCGGTGATCGCCGCTCGCTGCTCGAGCACGTGCGCGCCAGCGGTGAACATCTGCTGCGACATGGCAAGAACCCCTTGTTGTACGACGCGGTACGCCGTGCCTTCCTGGCCCGCCTGCGCCGCCGCGCACCCACGGCCGCCGCCCTCACCGGCGACGCCCAGGTGCACGCCATCGCCACGCTGCTGCAGTGGCCCGTTTCCCGTGTACAGACCGCGTTGCAGGTGCCGGCGTCCCAGGACACCAAAGCCCTGCGTGAACGCATCCGCCTGCTGATCCAGATGAGAAACCTGCTATGACCGAGCCGAACACTCCGCCGCCGCTGTCCCCGCCTGCGCTGTCCGGCCAGAACCTGGTCGAACGCGTGGATGCCATCCGCGAAGCCGTGGGCCGCGCCTTCATCGGCCAGGCCGAGGTGCTGGACCAGATCCTGATCGCCCTGCTGGCCGGTGGCCACGTGCTGATCGAAGGCGTGCCCGGCCTCGGCAAAACCCTGCTGGTGCGTGCGCTGGCACAGGCACTGGAGCTGGACTACGGGCGCGTGCAGTTCACCCCCGATCTGATGCCCAGCGACGTCAGCGGTCACGCGGTGTACGACCCGAAGTCGGAAAGCTTCAAGATCCGCCGCGGTCCGGTGTTCACCAACCTGCTGCTGGCCGACGAGATCAACCGCGCCCCGGCCAAGACCCAATCGGCGCTGCTGGAAGTGATGCAGGAAGGCCAGGTCACCATCGAAGGCAAGTCGTTTGCACTGACCCCGCCGTTCCTGGCGCTGGCCACGCAGAACCCGGTCGAGCAGGAAGGCACTTATCCGCTGCCCGAAGCGCAGCTGGACCGCTTCCTGCTGAAGGTGCTGATCGACTACCCGCAGCTGGAGGACGAGAAGCGCATGGTGGACGCGATCACCACCGGTCGCAGCGCGTCGGACTTCGATCTTTCGCAGGTGCCGCGCGTACTCAACGCCGCCGAGGTGGTGGCACTGCAGCAGGCCACTGCCGCGATCACGGTCGACCCGGAAGTGATCGACTATGCCGTCCGCATCGTCGCCGCCACGCGCCGCTTCCCGGGCATTGCACTCGGTGCCGGTCCGCGTGGCAGCATCGCGCTGGTGCGTGCCGCGCGCGCCCAGGCCGTGCTGTCGGGCCGCGACTTCGTCACGCCGGATGACGTGCGCGAAGTGGCCCGCCCGGCCCTGCGTCACCGCATCGCGCTGGCACCGGAGCTGCAGATCGAAGGCCAGTCCGCCGACGATGCACTGGCCGCCCTGCTGGCCAAGGTCGAAGCGCCACGCAAATGAGGCCAGCGCCGCTACTGCTGGCATTGCTCACCGCCTGGGGCCTGTTCGGTCTTGCGGTGGCGTTCGGCCGCGCACCGGTCTGGATATGGTGGGCCACGGCCGGCGGCATCGCGCTGCTGGCGCTGGTGGATGCGCTGCGCCTGCGTGCGCAGCCTTCGCCGACGGTGCAGCGTGAGCTGCCTGAAGCGCTGGCGCTGAATGTGGAACGCAAGGTCACCCTGCGGCTGGAGTCCAGCCTGCGCCAGCGCGTGGAACTGTTCGACCTGGTACCCGGTGAGTGGGCCATGCAGGGCCTGCCGCGTACGCTGGCGTTGAAGCCGCTGGTCGCCAGCAGCGTGGAGTACCGGCTGACCCCCGCCGCACGCGGGCGCTTCACCTTTGAAGGCGTACATCTGCGCCTGCATGCGCCGTGGCGGCTGTGGCGTCAACGCCGGTTGCTGCCGCCGGCATTGACCGTGCGGGTGTACCCCAATTTTGCCCCGCTCACACGTTTTGCCTTGTTCAGTGCCGAGCAGGCCTCGCGTCTGGTCGGTGCGCATCTGAAGCGTCGCCGCGGCGAAGGCACCGACTTCCACCAGATGCGTGAGTACCGGCTGGGCGACAGCCTGCGCCAGATCGACTGGAAGGCCACCTCACGCGCACGCAAGCTGATCTCGCGCGAGTACCAGGACGAGAAGAACCAGCAGCTGGTGCTGATGATCGACACCGGTCGACGGATGATGGCCAGCGAAGGCGGGTTGTCGCACTTCGACCATGTGCTCAATGCATCGTTGGTGGTGTCCTACCTGGCGCTGCGCCAGGGCGATGGCGTTGGCCTGTTCGCCACTGGCGGCGACACCCGCTGGGTGGCTCCGCAGCGCGGCATGGGCGCGATTGATGCCCTGCTGCGCGCCAGCTACGACCTGCAGGCGCAGCCGGTAGCGACTGACTATCTGGCCGCCGCCACTGAACTCAGCCTGCGCCAACGCCGCCGTTCACTGGTGATGCTGGTCACCAACGTGCGCGACGAGGACATCGAAGACCTGCTGGTCGCGGTGCGACTGCTGCAGCGCCAGCACCTGGTCTGCGTGGCCAGCCTGCGCGAGCGCGAGCTGGATACCGCGCTGGAAGCTGAAGTGGACACCCTGCAGGACGCCGCCCAGGCCGGCGCGATCGCGCGCTACCTGCAACAGCGCAGCGACGCGCATGAGGCACTGCGCAGCCACAAGGTGATGGTGCTGGACGTGACCGCCGATGCGCTGCCGGGTGCACTGGTGGAGCGCTACCTCGCGGTGAAGCGCGACGGGTTGTTGTAGCAGCGTACCGACCAACGGTCGGTACTTACCGATATCGCGTAGAGCCACGCCCTGCGTGGCTTCGATCCTGTCTGACTCCGCGCAGCCACGCAGGGCGTGGC
>NZ_JASCOZ010000012.1 GCF_029960115.1 Stenotrophomonas sp. PS02289 | reverse complement strand
GAGCCACGCCCTGCGTGGCTGCGACTGCGTTTGCCACCGCGAAGCCACGCAGGGCGTGGCTCTACGGCAGATCACCACCACGGTGTGACCTTTGGCCGGTCCGCCCTGCGTCCCGCCCGCGCTACCCTGCGAGATTGCCCGCCCTGCGGGCAATGCTTCCATCTGCAGCCGGAGTGACGCATGACCTTTACCAAGCTGGCCCCGCTGGGGCTCACCGTTGCCATTGCCGCCTCGCTTGCCGCCTGCGGCAAGACCGACGCCCCCGCCGCCGACGCCACCCCGGCCAAGGCCGCGTTTGATCAGTCCCAGATCAAAACCCCGCTGATCTCGCTCAACAGCGCCGACCTCGATCCGACCATTGCCGCCTGTACGGACCTCAACGGTTACGTCAACAGCAAGTGGCTCAAGGCCAATCCGGTCCCGAACGACCAGACCACCTGGGGCAGCTTCGAGATCCTGCGCGAGCGCTCGCTGGAAGTGCAGCACGCGCTGGTCCAGCAGGCTGCCGCCAGCCAGGCCAAGGCCGGCACCGTTGAAGCCAAGATCGGCGACATCTGGAAGACCGGCTCGGACGAAGCCAAGATCGAAGCCGCCGGCATCGCCCCGCTGCAGCCGCAGCTGGACAAGATCGCCGCGCTGAATGACACCGCCGCCATCACCCAGTACCTGCGCGACAGCCAGGCGCAGGGCCAGGGCGTGCTGTTCTCGCTGTTCGCCAATGCCGACTACAAGGATTCGGCCAACGTCATCGCCTACGTCGGCCAGGGCGGCCTTGGCCTGCCTGAGAAGGGCTATTACTTCGACGACGCCCAGGCCAAGATCCGCGACGCCTACGTCGCCTACATCGAGCAGGTGCTGACCCTGTCCGGCGTCGACGCCGCCCAGGCCAAGACCGATGCCAAGGCCGTGATGGACTTTGAAACGCGTCTGGCCAAGGCCTCGCTGTCGCGCATCGAACTGCGCGACCCGGCCAAGCGTTACAACCCGCTCAGCGCCGCCGATGCCGACAAGCTCACCCCGAACTTCAGCTGGACCGCGCTGTTCGACACGCTCAAGGTGCCGGCCGCGCAGAAGTTCTCGCTGGCCCAGCCGGGCTTCTTCACCGAAGTGGACAAGATGCTCACCGAGGTTCCGGCCAGCACCTGGCAGGCCTACCTGCGCTTCCACACGGTCGATGACGCTGCGCCCTACCTGAGCAGCAACTTCGAGAAGGCCAACTTCGACTTCTACGGCAGCACCCTGCGCGGTCAGAAGGAAATGCAGCCGCGCTGGAAGCGCGTGCTCGACTCGGTCAACACCTCGATCGGCGAGGGCCTCGGCCAGCTGTACGTCGAGGCGGTGTTCCCGGCCGAATCCAAGGTGCAGATGCAGCACCTGGTCGAAAATCTCTCGGTCGCGCTGAAGGCGCGCCTGGAGAAGCTGGAATGGATGGGCGAAGACACCCGCAAGAAGGCACTGGAGAAGTGGGCCAGCTTCACCCCGAAGATCGGCTACCCGGACAAGTGGCGTGACTGGTCGGGCCTGGAAACCAACGCCGACAGCTACCTGGGCAACATGCAGGCGGCGCGCGCGTTCAACTACCGCTACATGCTCAACAAGATCGGCAAGCCGGTCGACAAGACCGAGTGGGGCATGACCCCGCAGACCGTCAACGCCTATTACAACGCGACCAAGAACGAGATCGTGTTCCCGGCTGCGATCCTCCAGGCTCCGTTCTTCGACGCCAAGGCCGATCCGGCGCTGAACTACGGCGGCATCGGTGCGGTCATCGGCCACGAGATGATGCACGGCTACGACGACTCCGGCAGCCAGTTCGCCGCCAACGGCAACTTCGACAACTGGTGGACCGACGCCGACCGCAAGGCCTTCACCGGCCGTACCGATCAGCTGGTCGCGCAGTTCGACGGCTACGAGTCGCTGCCGGGCGTGAACGTGAAGGGCAAGCTGACCCTGGGCGAGAACATCGGTGACCTGGGTGGCCTGACCGTCGCCTATGACGCGCTGCAGATGGCGCTGAAGGAAAACCCGAAGGCCAACGTCGAAGTGGACGGCCACACCCAGGACCAGCGCTTCTTCATGAACTGGGCCACCGTGTGGCGTCGCAACTTCACCGACGGTGAGCTGCGCGTGCGTCTGAACACCGATCCGCATGCCCCGGCCAACTTCCGTGCCAACGGTGCGCCGTCGAACATGCCGTCGTTCGCCGCGGCGTTCGAGTGCAAGGCCGGTGACGCGATGGTGCGTGCCGACGACAAGCGCGTGGTGATCTGGTAATCGACCATGTGGTGATGTGACGAAAAGGCCCGGCAATGCCGGGCCTTTTCTGTTTCCGGGATTGCCAGGGCCGGACAACGGCCGGCGCTACCGGTATGCGTGCGCGTGTTTGGTAGCGCCGGCCGTTGGCCGGCCCGCGCATCACCCTGGCGTCAGCGTGGTCAACAACGCCTTGGCCGCATTGAAGCGGTCTTCCGGCAAGGGCAGCGGCACCTTGATGCGCAGCTTGTCCGGGCCGTCCATGGTGTACAGCTTGGGCTGCTTCTGGATCATGGTGATCACCGCCATCGGGTCGATCTGCGGCTTGGCCTCGAACACGATGCGACCACCGGCTTCGCCGAGTTCCAGCTTGCGGATACCCAGTGCGTTGCACTGCAGTTTCAGATCGGCAATCGCGAACAGGTACTTGGTCGGATCCGGCAGCAGGCCGAAGCGGTCGATCATTTCCACCTGCAGCTCGCGCAGCTCGCCACTGTCGCGCGCGCTGCTGATGCGCTTGTACAGGGTCAGGCGGGTGTGCACGTCGGGAAGGTAGTCGTCCGGAATCAGCGCTGGCACGTGCAGCACCACTTCCGCACCGCGCACTTCCTCGCCGCTGTCCAGATCGGGCAGCTTGCCCTGGCGGATGCTGCGCACCGCACGTTCCAGCAGTTCGGTGTAGAGACTGAAGCCCACTTCGGCCATCTGGCCGCTCTGGTCTTCGCCGAGCAGTTCGCCGGCACCGCGGATTTCCAGATCGTGGGTGGCCAGGGTGAAGCCGGCCCCCAGCTCGTCCATCGAGGCGATCGCTTCCAGGCGCTTTTCCGCATCCGGCGTCATCGCGCGCTTGTCCGGCACCACCAGGTAGGCATACGCACGGTGGTGCGAACGACCGACGCGGCCGCGCAGCTGGTGCAGCTGGGCCAGGCCGAAGCGGTCGGCGCGGTTGATGATGATGGTGTTGGCGTTGGGGATGTCGATGCCCGATTCGATGATCGTGGTCGACAGCAGCACGTTGTAGCGCTGCTTCTGGAAGTCCAGCATCACCCGCTCCAGCTCGCGTTCGGGCATCTGCCCGTGGGCGATGCCGATGCGTGCTTCCGGCACCAGCTCGGCCAGGTCGCGTTGCATGCGGCCGATGCTTTCCACGTCGTTGTGCAGGAAGTACAGCTGGCCGCCGCGCGACAGCTCACGCTGGAAGGCTTCGCGCAGCAGCGCGTTGTCCCAGGCGGTGATGAAGGTCTGCACGGCCAGCCGGTTCGGCGGCGGGGTGGCGATGATGGACAGATCACGCAGGCCGGCCATGGCCATGTTCAGCGTGCGCGGAATCGGCGTGGCGGTCAGGGTCAGCAGGTGCACATTGGCACGCATCGCTTTCAGCGCTTCCTTCTGGCGGACGCCGAAACGCTGTTCCTCATCGACGATCACCAGGCCCAGGTCGCGGAACTTTACGTCCGGCTGCAGCAGGCGGTGGGTGCCGACAATCACGTCGATCGTGCCTGCGGTCACCTTCTCCAGTTCCGCCTTGATCTCCTTGGTGGACTTGAAGCGCGACAGCACTTCCACCTTCAGCGGGTAGTCGGCGAAGCGGTCGCGGAAGTTGCGGTAGTGCTGCTCGGCCAGCAGCGTGGTGGGTACTAGCACCGCGACCTGCTTGCCCGCACTGGCGGCGGCGAAAGCCGCGCGCACCGCGACTTCGGTCTTGCCGAAGCCGACGTCACCGCAGACTACGCGGTCCATCGGCTGGCTGCTGGCGAGATCGCGTAGGGTGGCCTCGATGGCGGCCAGCTGGTCGGGGGTCTCCTCGAACGGGAAGCCGGCCGCGAACGGCTCGTACATGGCCCGGTCCACGTGCAGCGCAAGACCGGCGCGGGCACGACGACGCGCCTGGATTTCCAGCAGTTCGGCGGCCACGTCGCGTACCTTTTCGGCCGCCTTGCGCTTGGCCTTGGTCCACTGTTCGCCGCCCAGCGAATGCAGCGGCGCGGTTTCCGGCGACGCACCGCTGTAGCGGCTGATCAGATGCAGCTGGGCGACCGGAACATACAGGCGGTCGCCCTTGGCGTATTCGATCTCCAGGAACTCGCCGGGCATGCCGCCGGCATCGAGCACGATCAGGCCGCGGTAACGGCCTACACCGTGGTCTTCATGGACGATCGGAGCGCCTTCGGTCAGCTCACCGAGGTCACGGATGATCGCTTCCGGTTCGCGGCCTACCCGGCGGCTGCGGCGGGTGGTGCCGGCACGTTCCGGGAACAGCTGGCGCTCGGTCAGCACCGCCAGCGCCGGTTCTTCCAGCGCAAAGCCGTCTTCCAGCGGCGCGACGGTGATCGCAAAGCGCGCGCCGTCGTCGGCGAGGAAGCCGGGCAGGTCCGCCACCACCGGCGGCTTGAGTTCGGCGGCGGCAAGCACTTCCAGCAGCGCTTCACGGCGGCCCGGCGAGTCGGCGGCAATCACCACGCGGCCCGGGTAGTGGCCCAGGAACGACTTCAGCGCTTCACCCGCGGGCGCATCGCGCGCGGCCACCGGCAGCGGCGGCAACGGCTGGTCGCCCAGCGGCTGCGCCTCGGCAATGCGCGGATGATCGGCGGCCCAGATCTCGACGCGCGCCAGGGTGTTGAGGTGCGCATTGAGGCCTTCGGGGGTGAGATACAGCTCGGTCGGAGCCAGCAGCGGCCGTTCCACATCGTGCCGACGCTGCTCGTAGCGGTTCTGGGTCTGTGCCCAGAATGCCGCTGCGGCTTCGCCCACCCCGGCCGCCAGCACCGGCAGCACGTTGGGCTGCAGATAGTCGAACAGCGTGGCGGTCTGGTCGAAGAACAGCGGCAGGTAGTACTCCACGCCAGCCGGTGCCAACCCGGACTTGAGATCCTGGTACAGCGCGCTGCGTCGGGTATCCACGTCAAAGCGCTCGCGCAGGGTGGCCAGCACCCGCGACACGGCCAGCTCGTCCAGCGGCACTTCGCGGCCGGGCAGCATGCGCACGGCGTCGACCTTGTCCAGCGAGCGCTGGCTTTCCGGGTCGAAGGCGCGGATCGAGTCGATGTCCTCGTCGAGCAGCTCGATCCGCAGCGGTGCCTCGGCACCCATCGGGAACACATCGAGCAGGCCGCCGCGCACCGCGAAGTCACCCGGGTCCATCACCTGCGGCACGTTGCGGTAGGCGGCCGCTTCCAGCCGGCGCTTTTCCGCATCCAGATCCAGGCGCTGCCCGACCTTCAGGTCGAAGCTGCCGCCAATCACGTACTTCAGCGGGGCCAGCTGCTGCAGCAGGGTCTGCACCGGCACCACCACGATGCCGCGCTTGAGCGAGGGCAGGCGGTGCAGCGCGGCCAGACGTTGCGAGATGATGTCCGGATGCGGGCTGAAGGCGTCGTAAGGCAGCGTTTCCCAGTCCGGGAACGCCACTACCGGCAGGCTGTCATCCGCGCCCAGCAGGGTGTGCAGATCGGCTTCGATCTGGTTCGCCCCGTGGTTGTCGCGGGCGATGACCAGCAGAGGGCCCGCATGCGTCTGCGCGGCGCGGGCGATATGCCACGCCAGCGCGGTAGCCGAAGCGGGGGCGCGCCACCAGGCGCGGAGCTGGCCGGGACGCGGCAGCGGCGGAGCGGGGTAGGAGATACGTGACATGAGCCGGCAATTTTAGCAGACGGCCATGTGCTCACCGTGTAACCCACCGGTAGCGCCGGCCGTTGGCCGGCGTCACCTGTTACGAATCCAGCTCGAGCACCATCCGAACCAGCCCGGGCGTACCCTGCGGATGCGGGATCGGCTTGAAGCCCAGCGAAGCGGCCAGCTGCTTCATCGGCTCGTTTTCTTCGGCCACGTCGCCGTACAGACGGTCGAGATACTTGCCGCGCGCCCACTTCACGAGCTTGCGCATCAGCTGCCGGCCCAGGCCCTGACCGACCAGGAAGCGGCTGATCAGGATCGCGTACTCCGCATCGCGGGTGCCGGAGATGATCGAGGCCCGGGCCACCGCGCCCACCACCGCTTCACCGGCGGGCACCGACTCGGCGGCGACCAGGGTGATTTCGGTCTTGGGGTTGGGGTGGGTCAGGCGCTGCGTGGTGTCCGGTGACAGTTCGGTCACCGACTGCAGGAAACGGTCGCGGATTTCTTCCGGACCGAACAGACTGAACGATGCCTGCAGCGGCGCGCTGTCTTCCGGCCGGATCGGACGGATCAGCAGTTCGTGGCCGCTGGGAGCTTTGAAGATCTCGTGCCAGGGCGGCATGCGGTTACGGGTAGCCATACCGGTAGTTCCTTGGTGGTCTTCGGATTCTCGCATCCCCGGGGGCGCGTTCCGTGAACGAAACGCTCACACGGGGAACGGGGGCTTAGTCGGCCTGCTTCAACCATTGCAGTCGGGTGCTGGCTCCCGCTTCGCCCAGATGCTGCTTGAGCACCGGCATGGCCGGGGCCAGCACCTGGTCGAACTGCCACGGCGGGTTGAGCAGCAGCATGCCGCTGCCGTTGAGTCTCAACGGCGAGTCGTCCGGGCGCACCAGTAGTTCTACTGTAAGCACGGACTTGACCGGCAGCGCGCAGGCCTTGCGCAGGAAGTGCAGCACCGTGCGGCGCTGCTTGATCGGGAACCAGATGGCGAAGCTGGCCTGTGCCCAGCGGCCCAGGATCTCTTCGATCGAGGCCAGGATGCGCTGGTACTCGGCATCCTGCCCTTCGTAGGGCGGGTCGATCAGCACCAGCCCACGGCCGATCTTGGCCCCATTGGCCTTGGGCGGCAGCAGCGCCTTGTTCTGGGTGTAGCCGTCGGCCTGCAGCACGGCCACGCGGCTGTCATGGGCGAACAGCGCCTTGAGCGTGGCCGCCTCGGCGTCCTGCAGCTCGCACACCGCCATGCGGTCCTGCTCGCGCAGGGTCTGCGCGGTGAGCAGCGGCGAGCCCGGGTAGTTGACCAGCGCGCCGACCGGGTTGTCGGCCTGCACCGCCTTGAGGTAGCGCTCGACCACGGCCGGCAGCTTCGGCTGCGCCATCAGTCGCATCACCCCGTTTTCCGCTTCCAGGGTCTTGCGGCTTTCTTCGCTGGTCAGCAGGTAGCGGCCAGCGCCGCCATGCGTGTCGAGCACGAAGAACGGGCTGTCCTTGCGCTTGAACGCATCCAGCAGGGCCAGCTGGACGATGTGCTTGAGCACGTCGGCATGATTGCCGGCGTGGAAGGCGTGGTGGTAATTCATGCGCGCAGTGTACGGGGCACGGGCGTCAACGGCTATGCTGCGCGCATGAACGCTACCGCCCCTGCCGTCCTGGTCGTCGAGGACGAGACCGCCATCGCCGATACCGTGCTCTACGCCCTGCGCAGCGAGGGCTACCAGGCCCGCCATTGCGCGCTGGGAAGCCAGGCGCTGCAGCTGCTGCGCACCGAAAGCGTGGATGTGGTGGTGCTGGACGTGGGCCTGCCGGACCTGAGCGGCTTCGAGGTCTGCCGGGCACTGCGGGCTTTCAGCCAGGTGCCGGTGATCTTCCTGACCGCCCGCAATGACGAGATCGACCGCGTGCTGGGTCTGGAGCTGGGCGCGGACGATTACATGGCCAAGCCGTTCTCGCCGCGCGAGCTGGTGGCGCGGGTGCGGGCGCGCCTGCGTCGCGCGGTCGCCCCGGAACAGGCGCAGGGCTGGCAGTCGCATGGACGCTTCGCCATCGACCGCGACGGCCGCCGCATCCGCTATGGCGAGCAGCTGCTGGACCTCACCCGCTATGAGTACGCCCTGCTGGCCGCGCTGCTGCAGCGCCCGGGGGCCATTCTGAGCCGCGCGCAGCTGATGGACCGCGGCTGGGACAGCGACGCCGACAGCGCTGACCGGACCGTCGACACCCACGTCAAAACCCTGCGCGGCAAGCTGCGCGCGGCCGGTGCCGAGCCGGATCCGATCCGCACCCACCGTGGCGTGGGCTACGCGCTGGAGGTGTAGCGTGCGGCTGGGGCTGAAGCTGTTTCTGGGGTTCTTCCTGATCGTCGGCATCGCCGCGTTCTTCGTGATGCGTGTGTTCGTCAACGAGGTCAAGCCCGGTGTGCGCCAGGCGATGGAAGCGACCCTGGTGGATGCGGCCAACGTGCTGGCTGAAATGGCGGCCGCCGATCTCAAGGCCGGCCAGATCGCCCAGGGCCGCTTCGTGCAGGACCTGGCGCGTGCGCAGCGACGCGACCCCAAGGCCATGGTCTGGCGCTTCCCCAAGCGCTCACTGGACTACCAGGTCACCATCACCGATGCACGCGGGATCGTGGTGTACGACTCCCGCGGGCAGGACATCGGGCGCGACCACTCACGCTGGAACGATGTCTACCGCACGCTGCGCGGCGAGTACGGGGCGCGTTCCAGCCCGGAAACGCCCGGCGACACCACCCGCACGGTGATGCACGTGGCCGCACCGATCCTTGATCCGGACGATGGCCGCACCCTGATCGGCGTGCTGAGCCTGGCTCAGCCCAACCGCAGCATCGACCCCTTCATTGCCGCCAGCCAGCGCGCCATCATTGAGCGCGGTGCGTGGCTGATCGGGTTGTCGGCATTGATCGGCGTGCTGATGACCGCCTGGTTGATGCACGGGGTAGGGCGGCTCAACCGCTATGCGCAGGCGGTCAGTCGCGGGGAGCCGGTGCCCCCGCCGCCGGCCCGTGGCGACGAGATCGGCGACCTCGGCCGCGCGCTGGAGACCATGCGCCGCAAGCTGGAAGGCAAGGCCTATGTGGAGCAGTACGTGCAGTCGCTCACGCATGAGATGAAAAGCCCGCTGGCGGCGATTCGCGGTGCGGCCGAACTGCTGCAGGAGCCGCTGCCCGACGCCGATCGCGTGCACTTCGCACGCAGCATCCAGGGCCAGGAACAGCGCCTGACCGAAACCATCGACAAGCTGCTGGCGCTGGCGGAGGTGGAGCAGCACGGTTGGCTGCAGAAGCGCGAACGCATTGCGGTCGAACCGCTGCTGCAGGCGGCCGCCGGTGCCGTCGCCCTGCGCGCGCAGGCGGCCGGCGTTGAGGTCCAGGTGCAGGCAACGGCCGGGTTGACGGTGTCCGGCGATGCCTGGCTGCTGGGACAGGCGTTGAACAACCTGCTGGAAAATGCGCTGGCGTTCTCGCCGGAAGGCTCGATCGTGGCGCTTGGCGCGGTGCGCGACGGCGACGCCGTGGTGCTGCAGGTGGCCGATCGTGGCAGCGGCGTGCCGGACTACGCGCTGGCGCGTGTGTTCGAGCGCTTCTACTCACTGGCGCGACCGGCCACCGGGCAGCGCAGTTCGGGGCTGGGGTTGTCGTTTGTGCAGGAGGTGGCACGCCTGCATGGCGGGCGGGTGACGCTGGTCAACCGGGACGGTGGCGGGGCACTGGCGTCGCTTTCCATCGCCTAGAGCCGGGCTCTGCCCGGCCAGCCACGCAGGGCGTGGCTCTACGCTTCACATTCGCTTCAAATTCGGCTCAAACGCCCCACACGTGGCGCATTGAAGCTGGCACCCTCCCAAACCGAGGACGGGTGATGAAGTCTTTGCACATGCTGTTGCGGTTCGCCATTGTCGGCGGGCTGATCCTGCTGTTGTTGATTCCACTGATGCTGATCCGGGGTGTGATCAGCGAACGCGAGGCCTATCGCGACGAGGCCTACATGCGGGTGGCGCAGAGCCGTGCCGGCGCGCAGACCCTGACCGGCCCGATCCGGGTGGTGCCGTGGCGGGAAACCCGTCAGGTGGAAAGCGTGGACGCCGCGGGCGTCAAGAAGATCGAAACCCAGGTTGAAGAAAGCTACTGGTTGCAGATGCCGACCAGTCTGGAGGTGGAAGGCGGCATGCAGCCGGATGAGCGCCGCATCGGCCTGTTCCGGGTGCCGGTGTACACCTGGAAGGCCAAAGTGCGCGCGGCCTTCAACGAGGACGACTACCCGGTGCGCGAAGGACGCGTCTACGGGCAGCCCTACCTGGTGGTCGGCATTGCCGACGTGCGCGGGCTGGTTGGTTCGCCGAAGCTGAGCGTGGACGGGCAGGATCTGACCCTGCAGCCGGGACTGGGCGACGTCGCCGGCATGGGCAAGGGCCTGCACGTGCCGGTGCGTGGCTTCAATGACCCGGCCGGCGGCATGCTGGCGGCCAGCGCGGTGGAGCTGGACCTGGTGCTGGATGGCACCCGCACGTTGTCGGTGGTGCCGGTCGGCGATGACAGCCGCATTGCGGTGAAGTCCAGCTGGCCGCATCCGTCCTTCGCGGGCAGTTTCCTCCCCAACCAGCGCACCGTCGACGCGAACGGTTTCAACGCGCAGTGGTCGGTGTCTTCGCTGGCGTCGCAGGCACAGCGCCAGCTCCGCAGCGGTGGTGATTCCGAGGTCGAGGCGGTCAGCGTGGAGCTGGTCAATCCCGTGGACATCTACACCCAGGCCGATCGCGCCAGCAAGTACGGCATTCTGTTCATCCTGCTGACCTTTGTCGGTTTCATCCTGTTCGAACTGATCAAGGACCTGCGCATCCATCCGCTGCAGTACCTGATGGTGGGCCTGGCACTGGCGATCTTCTTCCTGCTGCTGCTCAGCCTGTCCGAGCACATTCCGTTCTGGATGGCCTACCTGGTGTCGGCGGTGGCGTGTATCGGGCTGCAGGCGGTGTACCTGTCCGGGGTGCTGCGCAGCCGTCTGCGCGGGCTGGGCTTCGCCGGCATGCTCACGGTGTTGTACGGCGCGCTGTATGGACTGCTGGTGTCGGAGAACAACGCCTTGCTGATGGGCTCGCTGCTGCTGTTCGGCGTGCTGGCGGCGGCCATGTGGATCACCCGCCGTATCGACTGGTATGCGTTGGGCGCTGCCGGAAAGTAAGCCTGGACGCGACCGGGTCGGATCGATCCGGTCGCCTCGTCACCCGTTTGCCGGCAGGGGCGAGTAAAATCGCCCCTGATTCCGTTGCCCGCCTTCGAGCCCTTCATGACCTGCCGCACCCGTTTCGCCCCCAGCCCCACCGGTTACCTGCACATTGGCGGTGCCCGCACCGCGCTGTACTGCTGGCTGGAGGCCCGTCACCGCGGCGGCGAATTCGTGCTGCGCATCGAGGACACCGACCGCGAGCGCAGCACCCAGGGCGCGATCGACGCCATTCTGGAGGCGATGGACTGGCTGGGTCTGGACTACGACCAGGGGCCGATCTATCAGACCCAGCGCGTGGCCCGCTACCAGGAAGTGGCCGAGCAGCTGATTGCCTCCGGCAAGGCCTACTACGCCTACGAGACCCGCGAGGAACTCGATGCCATGCGCGAGGCCGCGATGGCGCGTCAGGAAAAGCCGCGCTACAACGGGGCCGCGCGTGAGCTGAACCTGCCGTACAAGGACGACCCGAACCGGGTGATCCGCTTCAAGAATCCGCTCGACGGCACGGTGGTGTTCGATGACCTGATCAAGGGCCGCATCGAAATCGCCAACAGCGAGCTGGATGACATGGTGATCTTCCGCCCGGACGGCTTCCCCACCTACAACTTCGCCGTGGTGGTGGACGACTGGGACATGGGCATCACCGAAGTGATCCGTGGCGACGACCACATCAACAACACCCCGCGCCAGATCAATCTGTACGAGGGCATTGGCGCACCGGTGCCGAAGTTCGGCCACATGCCGATGATTCTGGACGAGAACGGGGCCAAGCTGTCCAAGCGCACCGGCGCAGCCGACGTCATGCAGTACAAGGACGCCGGCTATCTGCCCGACGCCCTGCTGAGCTATCTGGCCCGGCTGGGCTGGTCGCACGGCGACCAGGAGCTGTTCAGCCGGCAGGAGCTGATCGACCTGTTCGACGTGCGCAACTGCAATTCCAAGGCGTCGCGTCTGGACATGGCCAAGCTGGGCTGGGTCAACCAGCACTTCCTGAAGACCGAGGAGCCGGCAACCATCGCGCCGCACCTGGTCTACCAGCTGCAGAAGCTGGGCCTGGACCTGGGGGCCGGCCCCGCGCCGGCCGACGTGGTGGTGGCGTTGCGCGACCGCGTGCAGACCCTCAAGGAAATGGCCGAAAAGGCGGTGGTCTGGTACCAGCCGCTGACCGAGTACGACGAGGCCGCGGTGGCCAAGCACTTCAAGCCGGGCGCGGAACTGGCGCTGGGCAAGGCCGGCGAACTGCTGGCGGCGCTGCCGGCGTGGACCCTGGAAGGGGTCTCGGCCGCCCTGCACGACACCGCTGCCGCGCTCGAGATCGGCATGGGCAAGGTCGCCCAGCCGCTGCGCGTGGCGATCACCGGCACCCAGGTCAGCCCGGACATCTCGCAGACGGTGTTCCTGTCCGGGCGTGAAGAAGCCTTGAAGCGGATCGACGTCGCCCTTACTAAAGTACCGAAGGCCTGATCCCAGGAGACCGCGCATGTCCGCCAAAACCGCCTGTACCGCTCCGCATCATCACGTTCACGACGCATCTGACTTCGTGAAGGTGGTGGAGCGCGTATGCGCCGAGCGCGGACTGCGCCTGACCCCGATCCGCGCCAACGTGCTGCGCCTGATCGCCGAGGCCGGCAAGCCGGTCAAGGCGTACGAGCTGCTGGAATGGGTCCGCAACGGCAAAGGGGTGGGGGCCGATGCGCCGCCCACCGTGTACCGCGCGCTGGACTTCCTGATGGCCAACGGCTTTGTGCACAAGCTGGAATCGGTGAACGCGTTCGTCGCCTGCCACCACCCCAGCAGCGCGCAGCATTCGGTGCCGTTCCTGATCTGCAACAGCTGCCACAGCGCGGTGGAGCTGGAAGACCGCGACATTGTCAGCCAGCTGGAAAAACGCGCCAAGGAGCTGGGCTTCCAGCCGCAGGCCCAGACCCTGGAAGTGCACGGCCTCTGCGCCCGCTGCGCCGGCTGATCGGCGTTACGGCGGGGGTGACGCCGTATCCACCCGCACCACCACCGACATCCCTGGCCGCAAGCGCGGTGCCAGATCCTGCTCCGGATCAATCGCGATCCGCACTGGCAGCCGCTGCACCACCTTGGTGAAGTTGCCGCTGGCATTGTCCGGCCGCAGCACGCTGAACTCCGAGCCCGTTGCCGGGGCAATCTGTTCCACCCGCCCGGTCAGTCGCTGACCGTCAAACGCATCCACCGCGAACGTTGCCGGTTGGCCGACACGCATCTTCCAGGTCTGGCCTTCCTTGAAGTTGGCCACCACCCACAAGGTATCCGGCACCAGGAACAGCAGCTGTGAGCCGGCCGTGACGTATTGCCCCAGGCGTACCGAGGCTTCGCTGACCTGGCCGTCGCGCGGCGCGTGGATCACCGTATTGGCCAGATCAATGCGGGCCAGTTCCAGCTGCGCCTGCGCGGTGGCCACGCGCGCCTCCAGGCCCTTGCGTGCGACCTGGGTGGACGTGAGGGTTTCTTCGGCGATACGGATCTGCGCTTGTGACTGCTGCACGGCCGACTGCGCCGATTGCGTGGAGGTCCGGAATTTGTCGCGGTCATTCAACGCCACCAACTGTTGTGCGGCCAGTTCCTCATAGCGCTTGAGCTCATTGCGCGAACGATTCAATTCGGACTGCCCGGCGGCCAGGTTGGCCTGCGCGGCAGCGATCTGCGCACGATCCTGCGCCTGTGTCTGGTCGGAATTGGCCAACGCGGCCTTGGCACTGTCCAGCTCGGCTTCGGCCTGGGCGACCTTTTCCTTGTAGATGCGGTCGTCGATGCGCACCAGTGCGTCACCCTGTTTGACCTGCTGGTAGTCCTTCACCAGCACGTCGGTCACGTAGCCGCTGACCTGCGGTGCCAGCACGGTGATCTGCCCACGCACATAGGCGTTGTCGGTGGTCTCCCAGGTGGTCTGGAACGGCCACAACGACCACGCACGCAGAATCAGCGCGATACCCACCAGTGCCACCAGCACCATCACGATCACGGCGCGCCGGCTGGGCGTGATGTACTTCGGCGGGGCAGTGCTCACGGGCGCAGCGGCGGCCGCAGGAGCCGCGTCGGTGGGCGGGGGCGGATTGACGTTCTCGTCGTCAGGGCGCGGCGGTTGCGAAGACATGGTCGGGCTCATCAGGAAACAGGATCGGGCGGATGGTGCTTGCGCCATTGCTTGAGCACGGCCGTGCGCAATGACAGGAGCAGCAACCAGCCCAGGAACCCCAACGCTACCTGCCCACTCAGTGAAAACACGTCATTGAAGGCACGCACATTGGCCTCGCGTCGTGCCACCTGGGCCAGCTGCGCGGTGCCCTGGGCAACGCGCTGCACCGGGTCGGTCACCACGCCGGCGTAGACCTGCTGCTGTTGCTTGAGGCGTTGCGCAAGTACGCCGTCCGCCGGGTCCAACTGGCTGACCAGCGCACTGGAGTACACCTGTTCGCGGTGCAGCTGGTAGCTGCTGAGCACGGCCGAGCCGGCCAGTCCGCCGAGAGTCTGGGTGATGGACAGGGTGACCAGGAAGGTGATCATGTGGTCGACGCCCTGCTTCAGGGCCTGGGTGATGCCGAGCATGATCAGCGGCCCCATGAACATGCCGGCCCCGACCGAGGCCAGGAACTGGCTCAGGAAGAAGTCATGCGGGCGGTCCAGGCTGGTGCGGTTCTGGTCGAGCAGGGCGGCGGTGCCGAGCAGGGCGATCGCCATCAGCAGCTGGGCGATGATCCGCTTGGGCCCGAAGGTCAGTGCGCTGGTGGCGATGCCGGTGATCACGCCGGCCAGGATCACCGCGAACAACGGACGCATCTGGTCCGGCCCCATGCCGAGCTGGCGCATCAACCCGATCACACCGTAGGACTGCTCGGCGGTGAGAAAGCGCAGCAGGAACGCACCGGCAATGAAGTGCAGCACCGGCAGGCTGGCCAGCCAGCGGGTCTGCAGCAGTGGGTTGCGCCGATAGTGCTCGATGATGAAGGCGGTCGTGGCCAGGGTGATCGAAGCGACCAGGGCCCAGCCCAGCCATGGCGTGTCCAGCCACCAGCGAACGTAGCCTTGCGCCAGCACGATGACCAGCAGGGCGATGGCCGGAGCGAGCAGGGCGAAGGTGAGAAAATCCAGTGGCTCGAACGCCTTGATCTGCACGCCGGGAGGGAGTTTAAGCAGGACCACGGCAGCGAACGCGCACAGCGCCAGGCCGGCTTCAAAGAAGTACAGGTTGTGCCACTGGCCGGTGTCGACCAGCCCCGGCGACACCAGCCAGGCCAGCGGCACGGCCAGCTGCGATAGGCCGACGCCCACGACCAGCAGGTTGCCGGTGTAGCGTCGCGGCAGCGACTGCAGCATGTACAGGGTGCCGAGCGTGCTGCAGGCCGCACCGGCGAAGCCGCTGGCGGCGCGCATCAGCAGGGTGGTTTCAAAGCTGCCGACAAACAGATGCAGGACGGCGAGCGCGGCGTACAGACCGAGGCCGATCTCGGCGAACAGGCGAATGCCGTACTGCTGGCGGAACTTGAAGGCAAGCAGATTGGCCGTGACGTTGACCATCGCGTAGGCGGCGACGAGGCCGCTGCCCTGCGCGGGGGTGAGGCCGAGCTGGCCCTGCAGAAAGGGCAGGTTGGCGGTGACCAGGGCGTTGCCGAGGCCGCCGGTGATGCCGACCAGCACGGCGACGGCGGCGTAAGCGACGCGCCGGTGCGGGGGATGCCAGGGCATCGAGGCCGAGCCGGGCAGGGTGGGTTTCTCGTGCTCTTCCCAGTCGGGAACGGGCTTGAGATAGGTGCTCATCCGCCCGGCTCGCGAACCGGTCCATGCAGGCCTCCGCGCAGCAACTCCATGGCGCGCGCGGCGAGGTGTTCGCGCTCCTCGGTGGTTTTGCCGCGCAGGGCGGCACCGAGCATGCTGGAGATCAGGCTGATGTCGGCGGGCTGCAGGTCGGGACGGCAGAGGCCCGCGGCGATCGCGCGCTGGATGGGGACTTTGAGGATTTCGCGGACCGCGAGGCGGGCGGCGGCCATGGGCGGGTGGTCGGGGTCGACGGCGCGCCAGTAATCGGCCAGCGCGGGGGAGTGGACCAGGCGCGAGGCCATGCCGTCGAGGACCTGGAACAGGGTGTCGTCGCGGTCACCCAGGCGTTCGACCTGGCGCTCGATGCGGGCGACCGCGCGCTTGAGCAGGGCTTCGATCAGCGCGGCGCGGTCAGGGAAGTTGCGATACAACGTGGCGCGACCCACCTGGGCGCGCTCGACCACCATGTCCAACGGGGCGGTGACACCGTGCTGACCAAACACCGCGTCGGCGGCATCCAGAATGAGGGCACGGCGGGCGGCGGCATCGGCGCGTTGGATGGTCATGCTCTATTTTCGGACAGTTCTGTCCGCTCCGCTATCCCTGGGAGTCCGAAAACGCATCAAGCCGACTGATCGGGTAAAACCGCGTGAAGCCGGCCCACCCCGACCCGCGATCGACAGTGCGTCAGCGGCCATGGCAAGTCAAAAGCACGTGGTCCGGGTAGCGTCGGTCGACAGACGACGGCCGTGAAAACCCCGGCGTTCTTTAACGCATGAACGTCAAATCGACATCATGCGTCCAACCCAATACGCCACCCCCGTCACCGCGCACCCACCGCATGACACCCATAAGGCGCTTCCCGGATCGGCAGGTTCACCACGGCCGCCACGGCCGCCAATGCCATGTCCGCATACCACATCCACACATAGCTGCCCGAGTGCGCCAGCGCCAACCCACCGAGCCAAGCCCCAAAGAACCCGCCCAGCTGATGCGACAACAGCGTCAGCCCGAACAACGTGCCCAGATAGCGCGGCCCGAACAACTTGCCCACCAGCCCCGCCGTAGGCGGTACCGTCGCCAGCCAGGTAAATCCGAGCGCCGCCGCGAACAGGTAGAACGTGAGCGGGGTCGGCGGAGCCAGCAGATACAGCCCGATCATCACCGCACGGCTGGCGTACATCCAGAACAGCAGGTACTTCATCCGATAGCGCTGGCCGAGCGCACCGACCAGCAGGCTGCCGGCGATGTTGAACAGCCCGATCAGCGCGATGGACGTGGACGCCACCGTCGGTGACAGACCACACAGCGCGATCTCGCCGGGCAGGTGCGTGACCAGGAAGGCGATGTGCAGGCCACAGGTGAAAAAGCCGATGTGCAGGTACCAGTAGCTGCGGTTGCGCACAGCGAGCTGCAGTTGCGCGCGCAGGCCCCCGTCTTCCTCCACTGCGGTGATCGCGTGGTCACCCGCGCGACGGCGCAGTGGCCAGGCCATCGGCAATGACAGCAGCGCGGCGGCGGCCATCACCCACATCGCCCGCGCCCAGCCGGCAGTGCTGATCACCCACTGCACCAGCGGGGCGAAGACGAATTGGCCGAGCGAACCGCCGGCGTTGATCAATCCGGCGGCGAATGAGCGCTTCTGCGCAGGCAGACGGTGCGCTGTAGCCCCGATCAGCACGGAGAAGCTGCCGGCCCCCGCACCGGCAGCCATCAATAGCCCGAGGGTGAAGCTGAGCCCCAGCGGGCTGGTCAGCAACGGTGCCAGCAGCAGACCCGCCACCAGCAACACGGTACCGGCCAGCAGCACCGGCCACGCACCGCGCTGGTCGGCCACCGCACCGAATACCGGCTGCACCGCGCCCCAGACAAATTGCCCGATCGCCAGGGCAAAGCTGATCTCAACGATGCTGACCCCGGTACTGCGATGAATCGGGTCGACGTACAGCCCGGAGGTCTGGCGCACGCCCATGGTCACCATCAGGATCGCAGAAGCGGCAACCAGCAGACCCCAGTGCATGCGCGGGGCAGGAGAAGCGGGGGCCATGCGGGTACTCCGGCGGGGAGGTGGACTGATTGTACGGCGGGTGTCGACCGATGCTACCTCGTGACTCATCCAGGAGACTGTGGTCGCGGGCGAAGCCAAAAAAAGGGGGCCTTGCGGCCCCCTAAGGGTGTATCCAAAGACCCAGGGAGGGATCAGAAATACGCGCGGATGCCGAACGCGACGCCGCGGCCCGGCAGCGGGGTGTAATCACGCAGCAGCGAGGTGTGCGGGCGGGCTTCGCGGTTGGTCAGGTTGCTGCCGTCCAGGAAGAACTCGTAGCTGTTGCTGTCGTTGCGGTCCCAGCGGTAGGCCAGGTGCGCATCGACCAGGGTGTAGCCGTCGCTGGGTTCTTCGTTCTGGGCCACATCCTTCTGGCTGCTGTAACGCACCGCGCCGACAGAGGCGCGCCAGCCATCCTTCGACCAGCGCAGGTCGGCACCAACGCGCGCGGGGGAGATGCGGGGCAGGTAGCCGCTGTTGGCAATGTCCACGGTGTAGTTGTGGTTGTGGTCGCCATGCGGCACGGCGATGTCGACGCTGCGGCTGCCGCTGCCATCCAGTTCGGCCTTGACGTAGTCGCCGAACACGCGCAGATCCCAGTCACCTGCGCCGCCCTCGAACAGGTGGAACAGCGCTTCGGCTTCGGCACCCTTGAAGGTGGCGTCCTGCTGGGTCCACAGTCGAACCGGCAGGTCTTCGACCACGCCGGTATCCGCCAGATAGATGAAGTCCTTGAACTTGGTCTGGTAGATCGATGCGGAGAAATCGACCAGGTCGCTGTGGGTATGAATGCCCAGTTCCACGCGCTGGCCGCGTTCGGTCTTCAGGTTGGCATCGCCGATCTCCAGCGAACGGGTGGCGATATGCGCACCGGCGGCGTACAGCTCCTCGGTGGTGGGCGCACGCTCGGAGCTGTCGATGCCGAAGCGCAGGTCGACGCCATCGGTCAGCTTCCAGATGCCGGCGGCCGACAGGTTGGTCGCGTCGAAGTCGCGCTTGCGGTAATCGCCGGTGGGATCGAGCTTGACCTTGTCCTGGCGGGCACCCAGTTCCACCTTCAGCGGACCGAACTGCTTTTCCTGCAGCACGAACACGCCCAGGCTTTCGGTGCCGGTGTTCGGCACGAAGGCCTCTTCGCCGATCGCACCGAAATCGGTATGGCCGAACTGCAGGCCGAAGGCCCCGTCCCAGCCGCCGATCTGCTGCTGGGTCGCTTCCACGCGACCTTCGATGCCGCGGTTGGTGAAGCGAGTGGAAGGCGTGCCCGCTTCCAGCTCGGTGTGTTCGTAGTCGGTGTAGCCGGCGCGGACGTTGATGTTCTTCAGGAACGACACCGGGTTGTAGATGCCGCCCTTCACGTCGAAGCGGTTCTGCACCATGTCGATGCGCACATCATGTTCGTCGCCTTCCTCCTCGTCGCCATGGTCATGGTCGTCATGATCGTGGTCGTCGTCGGCGGCGTGCACGTGCGCGCCATTGGGAATGCCGTAATTGGTGCGGTAGGTGCTGGCCGAGGCACCGAAGTAGCCGCCTTCACCCAGCCAGGTGGCACCGACGCCGCCGGCGCGGGTGCGGATGGAGCTGTTGTCGAGGCGACCGCGGCGCGGCTCATCGGCGTCGGCTTCGTCATGGTCATGACCGCTGTGGTCTTCCAGGCCATCGACCACGGCGTAGCCGGGAATGCGGTAGTCGTCGCCATTGCGGACCAGGCCGTCCACATGCAGGACCACGTTGCCGCTGACACCATCGAGGCGGAACATGCCGCTGCGCTCGTCATTGACCGAGTTGCCGCGCAGTTCGGCGCGGCCGCTCAGCGGACGGTCCGGGATTTCGCTGGCAATGCGGCCATCCACGACATTCACTGCGCCGCCGATGGCACCGCTGCCGAACAGCAGGGTGGCCGGGCCCTTGAGGACTTCCACCTGGTCGGCCAGGAACGGCTCGATGCTGGTGGCATGGTCGGCACTGACCGTGGAGGCATCGAGATTGCCGACACCATTGGAAAGCACCTGCACGCGCGGGCCTTCCTGACCGCGGATGATCGGGCGGCCTACACCCGGGCCGAACGAGGTGGTCTGCACGCCAGGCAGCTTGGCAACGGTTTCGCCCAGGGTGCCCGCCTTCTGTTCGTCCAGACGCTCGCCCGCGAGCACCTCGACCGGACGGGCCAGGGATTCGGCGTCACCCTGCAGGGGCGAGGCGGTCACCTTCACAGTGGTCAATTCCGTCAGGTGGCGGTCAGGATGACCGCCGTCTTCAGCGGCGCTGGCGAAGGCAGGAACGAGGGCAACGGCGAGCGCGAGGGACAGCGCGTGCGGAGTGAGCAGGGGGCGGGGAGAGCGCATGGAATGGGGTCCGTCAGTCAAATTGTTACAATGTATCAATGAGTTGGCGCAGCTTTCCTGTCGTTTCCGGCCCGGTCTGGGACGGTGGGTGACAGGGGTGGAACACCCGGAAGGGGTGTGCGTCAGGATTGATGTTATATTATTCCATATCGCCTCGCCGACCCTGCTGGAAGTCATGCCCCTGTTTGCCCGCCTTCGTCATCTACTTGATCGTTTTGGTGCGACCGGTTCGCTGCTGTGTGCGGTGCACTGCGCGGTGCTGCCGGTACTGCTGGCGGCGGCCCCGTCGTTGGGCCTGTCGGTGTGGATGAGCGACGGGGTGGAACTGGCCCTGGTGTGCTTCGTGACCCTGCTGGGGCTGTTCAGCCTGGTATGGGGCTACCGCCGCCACGGTGCCCTGCGCGCGCTGGGTTTTCTGGTGCCGGGCCTGGTGGCCCTGTGGGCAGGGCTGCTGTACGACCCGCTGCATCATTCGGCGGTCCCGCACGCGATCGTGATGACCCTGGGTGGGGTGCTGGTGGGTGTCGCCCACCTGGTGAATCTGCGCCTCAACCATGGCCACGTCCACGACGCCAGCTGTGCGCATTGAGGCCGTGTGATAGTCTTTCCGATCGTGCGCAGGGCGGTCAAAACTGACCGACTTGCCGAACCCGTGTCCGTACGGGGTAATCAGTATTCAGACTTTAAGGAGTTGACGACATGGGTAAGGGTGACCGCAAGACCGCCAAGGGCAAGCGCTACAACGCCAGCTATGGCAATTCGCGCTCGCACAGCGTGAGCAAGGTGGCCGTGGGCGCAGCTGCGCCGGTCGCCAAGAAGACCGTGGCCAAGGCTCCGGCAAAGAAGGCCGTTGCCAAGAAGGCTGTGGCCAAGGCCAGCTGATCCATCTGGATCGGTCGAGAAAAACGCGGCGCTTGCGCCGCGTTTTTTTTATTGGCGCGCGGTTACTTCAACGCAGGCAGCAGCGTCTGCGGATTGCCATCGTTCGGCGCAGCCGGAATCCCCAGCAGTCGCGTCAGCAGCGGATACACGTCGACGTTGTCGAAACCGGGCAGGGTTTCTCCTTGTTTGAACGACGGGCCGCGGGCGATGAACACCGCGCGCATCGAGGGCAGGGCATTGTCATAACCGTGCGAGCCGCGCTCGCCTGATTTTTCCTGGATGCGGTCGCGGCGCATCGCGTTCCAGCCTTCGTGCATCTGGCAGATGATCGGTGGGATGCGGGGATTGGAACCGTACTGCCAGCGCGCCGGCAGCGTTTCGCGGGTCCAGCAGTCGTACTGCGCGTGTGCGCCCAGCAGCGCTTTCTCCGCCTGCGCCTGCTTGCCCGGCAGCGGCGCGAAACCCACCGACTGGCCCACCGACACGTCCTTGGCCAGCGACGGGTCGACCATGTCTTCCACCGCGATGGTGTTGCCTTCCGGCACCAGTGCCATGCCATGGTCGGAGACCACGATCACGTTGGTGGTGTCTGCAATGCCGCGTGCCTGCAGGCCATCCAGCAGCCGACCGACCGCTGCATCCGCGTCCTTGACCGCTGCGGCGTACTCCGGTGAGTTCGGTCCGTGCTGGTGACCCTCATGGTCCACGTTCTCCATGTACAGCGTGACCAGTCGCGGGGCTTGTGCGTCATCGCGCGCCACCCAGCCCAGCACCTCGTCCACGCGGTTTGGCAATGGCACAGTGCCATCGTAGATCCGCCATTTTGTCGGGCGCACGCCCTGGATGGCGGCTTCGCTGCCGGGCCAGGACCAGATCGCCGTGCGCAGGCCGGCTTTTTCCGCGCCGACCCAGATCGGCTCGCCGCCCCACCAGCGCGAATCGGTCACCGCCTCGCGCATGCTCAGCTTGAAACTGCCCAGCTCGTCCTCGTGCATGCTGTTGTGCACGATGCCATGGTGGTTCGGGCGCAGCCCGGTCACGATCGTGTAGTGGTTCGGGAACGTGAGCGAGGGATACGACGGCGTCATGTACTGCGCGCGTACACCCTCATGCACGATGCGCGACAGATTCGGGGTGATGCCCTTGTCGAGCATGTCCGCACGCAGGCCGTCGATGGAGACCAGCAGCAGCTTCGGTGCCTGCGTCGCCACCGTCGTGGACGCCGCCGAGGCCGGCGAGGTGGGAGGGGTGCTGGCACAGCTGGTCAGCGCGAGGGTGGCGGCAATCGCCAGAGTCAGGCGGACAGAGATCATCCGACCATCATAGGCCGCACGGGTGACCGCGCGAAGACAACCAATGGCACATCACACCAGCAACGGCGTGCCCCGGCCTTCCAGCTCCAGCAACGCAGCCTTGGTCTCAATACCGCCGCCAAAGCCGGTCAGCGCACCGCTGGCCCCGATCACGCGGTGGCACGGCAGCACGATCGGCAGCGGATTGCGCCCGTTGGCCGCACCCACCGCACGACTCGCGGTCGGTTGGCCAATGTGGCGGGCCAGCTGCACGTAGCTCCAGGTCTGGCCGAACGGAATATCCGCCAGCGCCTTCCACACCCGCAGCTGGAAATCGGTGCCATGCGGTGCCAGCGGCAGTTCGAACGTGGTGCGCTGGCCATGCAGGAACTGCAGCAGTTGGGTGCGTGCATCGCGCAGCGCATGGGCGTCGCGTTGCCAACGTTCGCGGCCCTTGGCGTCGTAGCGGTTGTTCTCGAACAGGATGTGGTGGATGCCCTGGCTGTCGCCGGCCACGGTCAGCGCGCCAATCGGGCTGTCGAAGGTGTCGTAGAGCAAGGTCATTTCGTGTCTCCTGAAGTCGTCACGGTCGGCGTGGCCAGATGCCACAGATGCAGCACCGCATAGGCACGCCACGGTCGCCACGCCTGTGAGCGGGCTTCGGTGGCGCGTTCGCTCAGGCGCGTGCCTTGGCCGAGTACCTGCTGCAGCACCAGGTCGCCCGCCGGGAACGCATCGGGCAGGCCCAGCGCGCGCAGCGCGATGTAATGCGCGGTCCAGGGGCCGATGCCAGGCAGGGCGACGCAGCGTTCAATGAAGCCATCCAGGCGCTGGCCGGCGGCGAAGTCCAGTCGCCCTTCGGCGACGGCGGTGGCGACGGCGCGCACCGTCGCCGCCCGCGAACGCGGCAGGCCGATGGATTCCAGTGGCGCGTCGGCCAGCTGCGCGGGTGTCGGGAACTCGCGGTCCAGACCTTCCGGCATGCCGTCCAGCACGCCGCCGAAGCGGTCCACCACGCGCCGGGCCAGGGTGATCGCGGCCGCCACGCTGACCTGCTGGCCGAGCACTGCGCGTACCGCCACTTCAAAGCCATCCCAGCCGCCGGGCACGCGCAGGCCGGGGCGTTCGGCCACGCCCCGCGCCAGCAGCGGTTCCTGCGCGAAGCTGGCATGCACCATGCGCAGGTCGGCGTCGAGGTCGAAAATGCGCCGCACCCGGCGTACCACTCCGGGAATCGCGCGTGGATCAATCTGGCCCAGCTGCAGCAGCAGCTCGGGTCGGCGCGGGTCGGCGGTCACGGTGATGATCGAGGGCCGTTCGGGCGGACCGATCACGCGCTGGTAGCGGTCTTCGCCGATCTGTTCGATGCCGGGAATGCAGCGCCGACGCAGGAACGCCAGCATGGCCGGGAAATCCAGCGGCGGCCGGTAGCCCAGGCGCAGGGTCAAAGCGCCGGCGTCGAGTGCGCCGCGCTGCCGTCGGATCGCGGTGGGTGGCATGCCGCAGCCTTCCAGAAAGGCGGCGTTGAAGCGGCGCAGGCTGTTGTAGCCGGCGGCCATGGCCACGTCGGTGACCGGCAGGGCGGTTTCAGTGAGCAGCTGCTTGGCCAGCAGCAGCCGGCGGGTGGCATGGATCTGTGCAGGGGCCGCGCCCAGCCGGGCCACAAAGAGGCGCTGCAGCTGGCGCGCGCTCAGTCCCAGGCGTGCGGCCAGGTCGCTGACCGCCGCGTCCTGCAGGTAGCCGTCGTGAATCAATGCCAGCGCACGCTGCAGGGTTTCATTGTGCAGCGCGTCCTGGGCTTCGGGAGCGAGTTCAGGGCGACAGCGCAGGCACGGGCGGAAGCCGGCGGCCGCAGCGGCAGCGGCGGTGGGGTAGTAGTCCACATTGCGCGGCTTCGGCGGCGGGGCCGGGCAGACCGGCCGGCAGTAGATGCCGGTGCTGCGCACGGCGGTGTAGAACACGCCGTCGAAGCGCGCGTCGCGGGCGAGGCGGGCGCTTTCACAGGCGGCGTAGTCCAGGGGCGGGGCGGTGTCCATGGGAGCCAGTCTATGCCCCGATGTGGGCCGTGGCTCGCCATTTTCGGACATGTATGAGGCACGCGGCCCGGGCGGTTCAGGGCAGGTTCCCGCGCGCGGCCCCGCTCGCACTAGACTGTGTCTTCACGTGTCGCCTCTGGCACGCCATCGAACGGGAACCGGGTATTCATGTTGCTCAAGTCGTGGGGATTGCCGTTGCTGTGTCTGGGCCTGGTGGCCTGCAGCCAGTTGGAGAACCCGGGCAACGTGACCGCCGCTGACAAGGCCGCGCGGGCACCGGCGGTGGATGGCAACAACATGGTGTCGATCAACGCCGCCGATGCGCCACCGGCGGTGCCGCCGCCGCCGCGCAAGGGCGAGCAGGGCTGGCCGGACGTCGCCCTGGAGAACGGCAAGGCCTGGATCAGCTGTGATACCGACTACGCAGGTGACGTCGGCGACGGCGTCGCGCTGGAAGCGCTGGATCGCGCCAGCCTGGATGCGGCCATTACGCCATGCGCGGAACGGGGTCTGCTGCGCCTGCGCTACGTGGGCAAGATCAACCCGGGTTTCTCCGAACTGGTCGCGCGCACCGCGCTGGTGGCCGAAGCACAGCACATCCAGAGCCGCATCCTCGACCTGGACTCGAGTGGTGGCCAGGTTGAAGCGGCGATCGTGGCCGGCGACCGCATCGGCGAATCACGCTGGACGATCTGGGTGCGTGAAGGGTCGGTGTGCCACAGCGCCTGCGTGTTCGTGCTGGCGGCCGGTGACAACCGCCTTATCGCGGGCAAGGTCGGCATCCATCGGATGATGCGGATCAGCTCCAAGGCGACCTCGCGCGCCGAACTCAACGGCGAGCTGCAGCAGGTCTATGACAACGTCAAGGATTACCTGCAGCGCAACGGTGTGGCGGTCGGCGTGGCCGACCTGATGATGACCGTGCCCAATCGCAGCCTGCGTCTGCTCAGCGCCGACGAACTGCGCCAGTTCGGGCTGGATGGCACCAACGCGGTGCAGGACGACCTGGAACGCATCAAGCAGATGCGCAAATGCGGCGACGACTTCGTGCGGCGCAAGGACGCCTTCCTGGTGGCATTCGACCAGGAGTGCAAGCGCGAGGGCAGCGAACTGGAGGCGGTCACGGCCTGCGGGCAGACCTTGAAGCAGCGGTTCGGCTTCCCGGACGAGACCTGCCCGGCAGAAAGCCCGCTGTCGGAAATCGATGTGTCCACCCTGTTGCCGCCGGCGGCGACCAAGCCGCAGGACCCGCTGGCCGAGCGCACCGCCAGCGAAGCGGCGCAGCCTGCGGCAGAGGCGGCCGAACGCAACTGACGGCGCGCTAACGGCAGTGGCTTAGACTCAGCCCACCTTTCACGTGGATGGTGAACCGATGCGCGTTTCGTTGCTGCTGTCGCTCCTGCTGCCTGTCGCCACGCTGGCCCAGACACCGGCCCCGGCCACGCCTGCCCCCGCACCGGCGCGTCCGGCACCGTCCGCGCCAGCGGCCGCTGCACCGGCAACCGCGGCGACACCCGCACGGCCGGCACTGACTCCGGCCCAGCAGAAGCAGGTCAAGGAACAGGACGACCAACTCAGCGCTGCCGCCCGCCAGATCGCCGTATTGGTGGACAGCAACCGGGCTGCCGAGGCCTGGAAGGGAGCCTCGGCCGTCGCCCGCAAGGCCGTGCCCGAGCAGACCTTCGTCAACCAGCTCGCTGCCGACCGCAAGCGCCTGGGCGCACTGACCACGCGCGGCCAGCCGGTGGTGACGCGGGTGAAGTACGGCCCGGGTGCCACCGTGCCGGAGGGGCTGTACATCAACGTCAGCTTCCCCACCCAGTTCGCCAACAGCGCCCAGCCGGTGCGCGAGCTGGTTTCCTTCCGCCTGGACGAGGACAAGGTCTGGCGCTTGGCCGGCTACAGCGTGCGTGCCGCCGCACCCTGACGCACGCCACCTGCCCTGCCGGTGAATGCCGGCGAACCCGGCTGATCCAGATCAAGGGCGTGGGCCGGGCAGAGCGTTAAGCTCAAGGGCGACTCGTCATCAGGAAGGAATCATGTCGGACACCGGAACCCAGGCGCAGGGCGCGCAGGACACCGCCGCAGGCCAGCAGATCGGCACGGTCGACGTGCTGGTGGTGGGGGCCGGGCCGGCCGGGCTGTGCTTCGCCCGCGCGCTGGCCGACAGCGGCCTGTCAGTGACCCTGGTGGAGCTGCAGCCGCGCGCGGCACTGGCCGAGGCAGCGTTTGACGGCCGCGAAATCGCACTCACCCACGCCTCGCGCCGCATCCTGGAGCAGCTCGGCGTGTGGGACCGGCTGGACCCGACCGAGGTTTCCGACCTGCGCGATGCCCGGGTCATGGACGGCAGCTCGCCGTTCGCGTTGACCTTTGCCGCCGACCAGCGCCAGGGCGATGCGCTGGGTTGGCTGGTGCCCAATCACCTGATCCGCCGTGCCGCGTGGGACAGCGTGCAGGGCCAGGCCGGCCTGCAGTTGATCGACGAAACCAGCGTGCGCGAGGTGGTGCCCGGGGCGGCGTACAGCGAGGTGACCCTCAGCGACGGCCGCCGCCTGCAGGCGCGCCTGGTCGTGGCCGCTGACAGCCGTTTCTCATCAACACGCCGGCTGCTGGGTATCGGCGCGAAACTGCGTGACTTCGGCAAGTCCATGCTGGTCTGCCGCATGCAGATCGACGTGCCGCACCAGCACACCGCGTGGGAGTGGTTCGGCTATGGCCGCACCATGGCCCTGCTGCCGCTCAACGGTGAACTGGCTTCTGCGGTGATCACCTTGCCACCGCGCCAGATCGCGGAGCTGATGGCGCTGGACGAGGACAGCTTCGGGGCCCGCGTCAGCACCCTGTTCGAGTACCGCCTGGGCAACATGCGGCCGGTGGCCAAGCCGGTGGCGTATCCGCTGGTGGGCGTGTTCGCCAACGCCTTCGTCGGCGAGCGCTGTGCGTTGATCGGGGATGCGGCCGTTGGCATGCATCCGGTGACGGCGCATGGCTTCAACCTGGGGCTGCAGAGCCAGGACCGACTGGCAGCGGTGCTGCGCGCGGCAGCGCAGCGCGGGACCGATATTGCCGCGCCGGCCGGGCTGGCCCGCTACGAACGCGGGCACCGGCTGGCCGCACGGCCGTTGTATGAGGCCACCAATGCCATCACCACGCTGTACACCGACGACCGCCTGCCGGCCCGGGTGCTGCGTCGGGCCGGATTGCGGCTGGCGCAGGGGGTGGTGCCGTTCCGCAAGCTGATCGCCGCGCACCTCACCCAGCGGTGACCTACTGTTGGTTGGCCGCCAACACGTGGATGACCGAATCGCCAAACTGAACCTGCTGGCCTGCGCGGATCTTGCAGGCTTTGCGCAGTTCCACCTGGCCGTCGACCAGCACCTGCCCATCGCCGATCAGCATCTTCGCCTCGCCACCGCTGGTGACCAGGTCGGCCAGCTTGAGCAGCTGTTTCAGTTCGACGTACTCGCCGTCCAGATCAAATTCGAGGGTCTGCATGGAGGGGGTATCCTGTGAAGGGCACGGACGAGGAGCCGGGCCGGAAGAGGGCGCGTATTGTGCGCCAGCGCGCGCCAGAACGGCATCCAGGCCGGAATCTGTATACGTTGTTCAGGAACGATGCGGTATCATGTCGGCCTGAGCGAGTGAATTCTCCTCCAAACGAGCAGCGCCAGGGCACGCGATAAGAAAGGGCGCCCAAAGCGCGAACCATCACCTTTTTTTATCGCACTGCCCTGTAAGACGGCAGTGCCTTTGGAGTTTCCCATGTCCCAAGAATCTTCCGCGCCGCTGCTGTTTGCAGACCTCGGCCTGTCCGACGCTGTGATGCAGGCCGTCGCCGCCGTCGGCTATGAAACCCCTTCGCCGATCCAGGCGGCCACCATTCCGGCGATGCTGGAAGGCCGCGACGTGCTGGGCCAGGCCCAGACCGGTACCGGCAAGACCGCAGCGTTCGCGCTGCCGGTGCTGTCCAACCTGGACTTCAACCAGATCAAGCCGCAGGTGCTGGTGCTGGCCCCGACCCGCGAACTGGCCATCCAGGTCGCCGAGGCGTTCCAGACCTACTCGGCCAAGATCCCCGGCTTCCGCGTGCTGCCGGTGTACGGCGGCCAGCCCTACGCCCAGCAGCTGTCGGCCCTGCGCCGTGGCGTCCACGTGGTCGTGGGTACCCCGGGCCGCGTGATCGACCACCTCGATCGCGGCACCCTGGACCTGTCCGAGCTGAAGACGCTGGTGCTGGACGAAGCCGATGAAATGCTGCGCATGGGCTTCATCGACGACGTCGAAGCGGTGCTGAAGAAGCTGCCGGAAACCCGCCAGGTGGCGCTGTTCTCGGCCACCATGCCGCCGCAGATCCGCCGCATCGCGCAGACCTACCTGCAGAATCCGGCCGAAGTCACCATCGCGGCCAAGACCACCACCTCGGCCAACATCCGCCAGCGTTACTGGTGGGTGAGCGGGCTGCACAAGCTCGATGCGCTGACCCGCATCCTGGAAGTGGAACCGTTCGACGCGATGATCATCTTCGCGCGGACCAAGGCCGGTACCGAAGAGCTGGCAGAAAAGCTGCAGGCGCGCGGCCTGGCCGCGGCGGCGATCAACGGCGACATGCAGCAGGCCCAGCGTGAGCGCACCATCGGTCAGCTCAAGGAAGGCAAGCTGGACATCCTGGTGGCCACCGACGTGGCCGCACGCGGCCTGGACGTGGAGCGCATCAGCCACGTGCTGAACTACGACATTCCGTACGACACCGAAAGCTACGTGCACCGCATCGGCCGTACCGGCCGCGCCGGCCGCAGCGGTGAGGCGATTCTGTTCGTCACCCCGCGCGAGAAGGGCATGCTGCGCGCGATCGAGCGCGCCACCCGCCAGCCGATCGAAGAGATGCAGCTGCCGAGCGTGGACGCGGTCAACGACACCCGCGTGAACAAGTTCATGAGCCGCATCAGTGACGCACTGGGTGAAGGCAACATCGACTTCTACCGCGACCTGCTGCAGCGCTTTGAAGGCGAAAACAACGTGCCGGCGATCGACATCGCCGCTGCGCTGGCCAAGCTGCTGCAGGGCGACTCGCCGTTCCTGCTGACCCCGCCGGTGCGCGGTCCGCGTGAAGAACGTGCCCCGCGTGAGCGCCAGGAGCGCGGTGAGCGCCCGTCGCGGTTCGAGCCGCGTTTCGAGCGTGGCCCGCGTCGTGACGACGAACGCGCCGTGCGCGGTCCGCGTCCGGAAGGTGACTTCGGTGCGCAGGACGGCGGCTTCGAACGTGCTCCGCGCCGTGACATCGCCCCGCGCGGTGCTCCGGAGCCGGGCATGGAAACCTTCCGTATCGAAGTGGGCCATGTGCACGGGGTCAAGCCGGGCAACATCGTTGGCGCGATCGCCAATGAAGCCGGGCTGGAAAGCCGCTACATCGGCCGCATCGACATCCATGACGACTTCTCGGTGCTGGACCTGCCGGCGGAAATGCCGGCCGACCTGCTCGGCCATCTGAAGAAGGTGTGGGTGGCTGGCCAGCAGCTGCACATGCGCCGGGTCGAGCCGGGTGAAGACCTGACCCCGTCGGCGCGCGCCCCGTTCAAGCCGAAGTTCGGTCGTGGTCCGGGCAAGCCGGGCGGCCATCGCGGCGGCCCGGGCGGCAACGACCGCCCGCCGCGTCGTGACGGCTTCAAGCCGCGCGGTCCGCGCTGACCCCTGACAAACGCCAGCCCCCGGGCTGGCGTTTTTCGTTCAGGGTCTTTTTTCGCGCCATCTCAACACCCACGCACATAGCCTCAAGGGGTATGGCGTGCTTGGGAGGGCGGGCAGGCGTCGGCGGGCGCAGGCCAGCCTGGAATCGCAACCAGCGACGACAGGACAGGAGGGCGCATGCTGGGAGGCGGCAACAGAGAGGGAGGTGGCAACGCAGTACCGCACGTGACACGGGGCCTGACACTGCGGTTTGTGCTGCTTACCGGAATGGCGATCGGTCTGGTCGGCATCTCCGCGCTGATCCAGGAACTGCAGGCGGCATCCACCGCGTGGATTGTCGGGCAGAGCCACTGGTCGCGCGGGCAGCAGCGCGCCACATTCTCGCTGGCGCGGTATATCGAATCGGGCAATCCCGCCAACCTGGCCGATGCACGGGCTGCCCTGGCGGTCCCGCTGGGTGACCTGGACGCGCGGTTTGCCATGGAGCAGGACGACCTGGACTGGCAGCGCGCGCGCAAGGGGTTGCTGCAGGGAAACAACACGCCGGCCGATGTCGAGCGCCTGATTCTCTCGTTCCGATATCTGGGCGGCATGAGCTACTTCCGCGATGCGGTGCAGTTCTGGCGACGCACCGACCACGGGCTGCTGCAGCTCCAGCAGATGGCCGACGCCGCCGAAGGAATGCATCAGGCCGGCGGCATGCCGCCAGAAGTACGCCAGGCGATGCTGCTGCATCTGCAGGCACTGGACCGCAGCCTGCAGGCGCACGCCAACGCCTACTCGAAATCGCTGCTCAATACCGCCTCGGTGGTGCGCATCACCACGCTGACGGTGGGCGGCTTGTCGGTGCTGCTGATCACGGTGGTCGCGGTGCTGCTGGCGCGCCGCGTGCGCAATGACCTGATCGAAAAGGAAAGCCGTTTCCGGGCCGCGTTCTACCAGGCCACCATCGGCATGCTCAAACTGGACGTGGAAGGCCGTATCGTCGAGGCCAATCAGAGTGCGGCGGACATGCCGGGCTACCGCCGCGAATCCCTGCTGGGCATGACCCTGCCCGAGCTGCTGGTGGAAGGCGAACTGGTGCAGACCGCGGAAGGGGCCATCGACTGGCCGCAGCAGCTGCGGCCGGCGGAACTGCGCTTCCGGCGTGCCGACGGCAGTCTGCTGTGGGGGCGCAGCAGCGGCACGCTCGTCCACACCCCCACCCGGGTACCGCGGGTGTTCGCGATGATCGAGGACGTGTCCCAGAACCACGCACTGGCGCGCGAAGTGGAACACCAGGCCAGCCACGACCCGCTGACCGGGCTGATCAATCGCCGCGAGATCGAGCGGCGGCTGGAGCAGGCGCTGTTGAACGTCCGCACCCATGGCGGCGTGCACAGCCTGTGCTACATCGACCTGGACTACTTCAAACTGGTCAACGACGGCCTCGGCCACGCCGCCGGCGACCAGCTGCTGCGCAGCCTGGCCGAATACCTGGTGGGCGCAGTGCGCGACGGTGACTGGGTCGGGCGCATGGGCGGGGATGAGTTCGCCCTGTTCCTGGCCCACGCCGGGCAGGAAGACGCCCGCCAGGTGCTGCAACGGGTCATGCGCTCGCTGGGGCAGGCGGGCGCGGTGCAGGATGAGGGCACACCGCAGGTGCGCTGTAGTGTCGGGGTGGTGGAGATCACCGCCGACGCGGCCGATGTGAACTGGCTGATGAGTGCGGCCGACAGCGCCTGCTATGCCGCCAAGCAGGCCGGACGCAACCGCATCCACTTCTTCAACGAGACCCGTGAGGCGCTGGAGGAACGGCGGCGCGAGGCCGAGCGCCTAGCCCGTGTTTCGTCCGCCATGGCCGACAACCGCATGCTGCTGTATGCCCAGCGCATCGCCTGGCGTGATGATCCGGCATTCCTGCACTACGAGGTGCTGGTGCGCCTGCGCGGGCGTGATGGCCAGCTGCACACGCCGGGTGAGTTCATGCCGGCGGTGGAGCGGTACGGCATGGGCATGGCGCTGGACCGGCACGTGCTGGGCCTGCTGTTCCGCCACCTGCAGGTCTGTCCCGGCCATGTCCAGCGCCTGGGGCTGTGCAATGTGAACGTGTCGGCGCAGTCGATTGCCGAACCCAGCTTCCTGGCCTATGTGAGCGACCTGCTGGAGCGCAACCGGGGACTGGCTCGCAAGCTGTGCTTTGAGGTGACGGAGACGGCCGCGATCAGCAACCTGGACCAGGCGCGCAGCTTCGTCGAAGCGGTGAAGGCGCGTGGCTGCCGGGTGGCACTGGACGACTTCGGTTCGGGTCTGTCCTCGTTCGGCTACCTGCGCCAGCTCCCCGCGGACATGCTGAAGATCGACGGCGTGTTCGTCCGTGACATGGACGTGGACCCGGTCAGCCGGGCCACGGTACGGGCCATCACCGAGATCGGTCGGGAACTGCACATGACCGTGATCGCCGAATGGGTGGAATCGGACGAGGTGGCCGACCAGCTGCAGTCACTGGGCGTGAATGGCCTTCAAGGCTACGCCGTGGAACGGCCGATGCCGCTGGAGAAGATGACCCAGTCAGCGCTCTGGGCCGCCCGGGCCGCGTCGGATGGGTCGCGGTAGCACCGGGACTATCGTAGGGCAGTTGCCGTGCAGCAGTTCTTGCGATAATGGTCGCAGGGGACGGCGCGCGCAGGGTGTGTCGGCAGCACGTGGGACTGTGGCGTGAGGCAAGGCGAAGTGAGGTTCAAGCACGACAGGCTAGGTCAGACGGGCCTGGTCTGGCTGCTGTGCGTGCTGGCGTTCATGCTGCCGCTGCTGGCGCTGGCCCACGCCCCTGAACCGGGGCACGATGTTCTGCTGCTCGGCGCAGCCACGGCCGAACAGACGCCGCAGCGCGCCTGCCCGCCCGAGGTGCTGGCGCGGCACCAGGAAGTGCTGAACGTGCCGGCACCGCCCGAAGGCTGGTCCGGTGAGCCGCAGGCGATCGATGTGTTCGGGGTGTTCACCGGTGAGGTGCGCATCAGTCACGGCAATCGTCAGATCTGCGGCAACATGCACGATGCGCGCACCCGCGATTCACGCTTCCGTGCCGGCATCGGCATGGTGGTCGTGCCCAAGGCCGGCGACCACGAACCCATCGTGGTGTCGTGGACCACGCCGCTCAAGGCGTACTGGATTCCCACCGTGCGGTTGGGTGCACCCAGCCCGGTGCAGCAGAACGACACCGCGCGCCTGCTGGTCCGCGTGTCCTGTATTGCCGTGGCGATTGCGCTGGCATTGTCGGCGTTGATGGGCTACGTCACCGCCAAGGACCGCTCGTTCCTGATCTACGTGGCGGTCTGCCTGGTGTTCGTGCTGTGGCAGGCGGTGCTGAGTGGCCTGAGCGGCTACCCCGAGCCTTGGCTTCCGGTGTACGAAAGCGCCGCGTGGTGGCAGGTCGGGCTCAGCGCGGTCACCCTGGGGATCCTGCTGCCGGTGCTGTGGCGGCTGAACGGCGGCGACCGCCTGTGGCCGCGTTCGCGGCTGGCCCAGCAGCTGGTGCTGTGGTCCGGTGTTGCTGCGGCGCTGTGCGTGCCGTGGCTGGGCACGGGGGGCCTGGCGTGGCTGGCCGACGTGATGGAGCACGTGTTCCAGCTGGGCAGCATCGTTTGCCTGGGTGTCGGTCTGTGGGCGCTGCGCCGGCGCGACTACTACGCCCTGGCCGGCCTGCTGGCGCTGCTGCCGTGGTGGGTGATGATGCTGGCAGACCTGGTTCAGGCGCAGTGGCTGATCGCCTACCGGATTGAAGCGTTGCAGCTCTCGGCGACCTGGTTCCTGATGATGTCGGCCTATGCGCTCAATCTGCGTCTGGGGCGGCTGCGCCAGCAGCGTGACGAGATGCGCCAGCTGGCCGACACCGATGGTCTGACCGGGTTGCCCAACCGCCGCGCCGGCCTGCGCCTGCTCGCCCGGCACCTGGAGCGTCCCGCCCATGAGCAGCAGCCGCTGGTGATCGGGTTCCTGGACATCGATCTGTTCAAGGACATCAACGACCAGTTCGGCCACGAGGCCGGCGACCAGGTCCTGGTCGCCGTGGCGCGCGCGCTGCGCGCAGCAGTGCGCACCCAGGACCATGTAGTGCGCATGGGCGGGGAAGAATTCCTGATTCTGCTGCCGGGGGCCAACCCTGCGGCCGCGCGGACGCGGCTGGAAAGCGTGCGCCAGCAGGTCGCCGCGGTATCGCCGACCCTGGGCCTGGACGGATTGGCGCTGACCGCCAGCATCGGCCTGGCTGTGTGGCGGCCCGGGCATGACGATCTGGCCGGGCTGCTGCGCCGTGCCGACCATGCGATGTACTGCGCCAAGCGGGCCGGGCGCAACCAGGTCTATGACGCCGAAAGTGGGGCGGCCCCAGACCCGATGCAACCGGCCTGAATGTTTCTGCCGGTGCTGCCGCGAAGCCGCGGTTTTTCCCGGATAATGGCGTGATGACCATTCGACTCAACAAGCACATCGCCGAAACCGGCTTCTGTTCCCGGCGTGAAGCCGACCGCCTGATCGGCGAACGCCGCGTCACCGTCAACGGCATCGCCGCCGGTACCGGCGCGGTGGTCGGGGAGGGCGACGTGGTGCTGGTCGACGGCCAGCCGCTGCGCGCCCGCGAAGCGAAAAAGGCCGGCGGCCGCCGCCATGTGTACATCGCCTTGAACAAGCCGGTCGGGGTGACCTGCACCACCGAGAGCGCGGTCAAGGGCAACATCGTCGACTTCGTCGGCCATGAGCAGCGCATTTTCCCGATCGGCCGCCTGGACAAGGATTCCGAAGGCCTGATCCTGATGACCAGCAATGGCGACATCGTCAACCAGATCCTGCGCGCCGAGAACGGCCACCAGAAGGAGTACCTGGTGGCGGTGAACAAGCCGGTCACCGACGAGTTCCTGCGTGGCATGGCCCGCGGCGTTCGCATCCACAACGAGACCACCCTGCCGTGCCGGACCTCGCGGATTGCCAAGTTCGGCTTCCGCATCATCCTGGAGCAGGGCTTGAACCGGCAGATCCGCCTGATGGCGGCCGCGTTCGGCTACCGCGTCACCCAGCTGCGCCGGGTACGCATCGACAACATCAAGATCGGGGCGCTCAAGCCCGGCCAGTGGCGCAACCTGACCGACGCCGAACTGAAGGGCCTGTTGCCCAAGCAGCTGGACTGGTAACGCGGTGGCGGCGTGCACGGGGCGCTCACGCTCCGTCACGCGGACCGGGCTAGACTGAGGCCAGCTCCCGGATTTCGACCCGTTGCATGATCAAGCCCGAGAAGCCTTCGAACGAAGCGCTGCGCCTGGACGCGCTGTACCGTTACCGCATTCTCGACACCGACAAGGAGAAGTCCTTCGAGGACTTGGTCACCATCGCCAAGGCGGTGTGCGGCACCTCCATGGCCGCGGTGACCCTGATCGATGCCGAGCGGCAGTGGTTCAAGTCCATCCAGGGCACCGACGCCGCCGAACTGCCGCGCGCCGAATCGATGTGTGGGCACGCCATCCTGCAGCCGCAGCAGGTGATGGTGATCGAGGATGCGCGCATCGATGAGCGCTTCCACGACAACCCGATTGTCACCGGCGCACCGCATGTGCGCTTCTACGCCGGTGCCCCGCTGATCAGCAACGAAGGCTACCCGCTGGGCACGCTGTGCGTGTTCGACCCGCAGCCGCACCACCTGGACGCGGACCAGACCGAGGCACTGGCGGCGTTGTCGCGGCAGGTGATGCTGGTGATGGAGCTGCGCCGTTTCGCCCAGGACATCCAGAGCCACATGCTGGAGCGTGAGGACTACGAGCGGCTGCTCAACGAGTATCACGACCTGCTGCTGGCGCAGAACGCCGACCTGGCCGAGCAAAGCCGCACCGACGTCCTGACCGGCCTGCCCAACCGTCGCGCGATGGCAGTAGCACTGGAGGCCTCGGTCGCCGACGCCGATGGCCAGCCGCGGCAGACCGCCGTGGCACTGGTGGACATCGACCACTTCAAGCAGATCAACGATTTCCACGGCCATGCCACTGGCGACCGTGTGCTCGCGGCGCTGGGCGTGCTTCTGCGCGCGCACTTCTCCGGACGCGGCATGGCCGCACGCTACGGCGGCGAGGAGTTCGTGGTGCTGATGCCCGACACCGACCTGCGCACCGCCGAGCTGCAGTGCGACTTCCTGCGCATGGCGGTGGCAGAGCTGCCGTTGGGCTTCCCGGTCACGATCAGCATCGGCGTGGCCGCGCACAAGGCCGGCGACAGCGTCGACCAGACCGTGTCCCGTGCCGATGCCGCGCTGTACCAGGCCAAGCGCAACGGCCGCGACCGGGTGGAAATCGCAGGGTAGGTACCGACCGTTGGTCGGTACACGGCATCACTCGGCGATATTGCGCGCCTCAGCCGTCCCTAGAATCTCCGGATGCTGCACCGGCTTGCGGCGGTTCAACAGCGGGTGCAGGAACACCGCACCAACGATGATCGCCACGCCGGCATAGAACAGCGGTGTGAGTTCGCGCTGCTCGCCCAGCAGCAGGATCGCCAGCACGATGGCATACACCGGCTCCAGATTGGTCACCAGCTGCACGGTGTACGCGCTGAGGTGACGCAGAGCGACCAGTGCCAGCGCGAACGGCAGCAGCGTGCACACGCCCGCCAGGGTCAGCAGCAACAGGCTGTCGCGCAGATTGGGGACGACCCACAGGGGGCTGGCCAGCGCCGGCAGCAGGAACGGCAGCAGCGGAGCCAGCACGGTCAGAGTGATCGTGCCGGCACCCAGTTCCACGGCGGTGACGGTGAGCGGGTCGGCATGACTGACCAGGCGCTTGTTGAGCGAGCCGAACACCGCTACCAGCAGCGCAGAGAGGGCACCCACCAGCACGCCCAGGCGCATGCCATCCGGCACGCCACCGACCACCAGCGCCACGCCGGGTAGCACGGCGATGCCGAACGCCAGCTCGCGCAGCTGGAACGGACGCTTGGCCACCCACGGTTCGATCACCGCGGTGAACACCGGAGCCAGTGCGATGCAGGTCGCGGCCACCGAGGCATTGGCCAGCTTCGCCGCGCCATAGAACGTGAGCCAATGCAGCGCGACCAGCGCGCCCACGCCGCAGTAACCGGCCAGCAGGGCAGGGGAGAGCTGGCGCAGGCCGCGCCACACGCGTGGCAGCAGCGCCAGCAGGGCCACGACCAGCAGCATGCGCCACCACACCAGGGGCAGTGCGGGCAGGCTGATCAGAACGCCGAGGATGGCGGTGACGCCCCACAGCAGCACACAGAAATGGATTTGCAGCAGGGCTCTGCGGGTATCGGTCATCGGCATGCGAGTATTGTGCGCGTTAACCTTCGCGAGGAATACCATGCGTGCGCCATCCACCTTTGCCCGTCTGCTCGCTGGCCTGACCGCGCTGGTCGCGGTGCTGTCGCTGGTGCTGCAGTTCGTGCTGCTTCTGCCCCCTGGTGGCGGGCTCGAGGGTGCTGGCAGCGCCAGCCTGCGTCTGCTGGGCTACTTCACCATTCTGAGCAACATCGGCGTGGCGGCGGTCTGCCTCGCGCGTGCCAGTGGTGACGCCGACGGCCTGGCCGGTCCGGGGCCCCGGGCGGCGATGGCGCTGTACATCGGCATTACCGGTTTGGTGTACGTACTGGTGCTGCGTACGCTGTGGCATCCGCAGGGATGGCAATGGTGGGCCGACTCCGGTCTGCACTACGCCGTACCGGTGTTGTACCTGCTGGGATGGGGGCTGGGTGAACACGGCGGCCTGCACTGGCGGCAACTGCTGCTCGCGCTGCTGGTACCCGTGGCCTATCTGGCCTGGGCGATGCTGCTGGGTCGCGTCACCGGGCAGTACCCCTATCCGTTCCTGGATCTGGAGATGCTGGGCTGGAAGTCCCTGCTCGGCAACGTCGCCTCAATGACGCTGGCCTTCATCGCGCTCGGCGGGTTGTTGTGGAAGGTGGATGAGAGCCTGGCGCGAAAGCAAACCGCGCCGTAAGGCCGGGCGGGTGCCAGGCTATCGCGCGATGGCGCGCACGTGGTCGTGCAGGGCGATCGCCGCGCCGGGATTGCGATGCTTGGCCGCACCGATGAACAGCAGATAGACATCGCGCGCGGCGTGGGGCGGTGCCGCATGCGCCAGATGGGGCAGGTCGGGATTGTCCTCGCCACGGGCCCAACGCTGGGCGCGCAGTGCCCATTGCTCCAGCGCACGTTGCGGGTAGCCGGCGCGCAGATTGGAGCGTGACTGCATCAAGCGGGCATAGATGAAAGGGCCGGTGGGGTCGGCATAGCTGGGGTAGTCGCTTGAGCCGCTGAACACCAGGGCGACGCCGTGATGGCGTGCGACATCGACCAGTTCCGCCGTCCACGCCGCGCGGTTGCGCACCTCCAGTGCATGCTGCAGAACGCGGCCGTTCGCCTCACGTGGCAGACCCTCCAGCAGCCGGTCGAACTCCTGTGCTCCGGCCGGGTGCTGTTCTCCGTATTGCCAGACCAGAGGGCCGAGCCGATCCTGCAGCGTGGTGATGCCCTCGATGAAGCCATCGGCACGCGCGGCCACGGCGGCGAGATCACGGCCTTGAGTGAGGCTTCGCGGCACCTTGGCCGAAAAGCGGAAACCGGCGGGTGTCTGGTCGCGCCACTGCGCGTACACCGCCGGTTTCTGTGCACGGTAAAAGGTGCTGTTGATCTCGATGCAGCCCAGTCGTGCGGCGGCATAGGACAGTTCTTCGCGCTGCGCCAGATCGCTTGGGTAGAACATGCCGCCGCGCCACTCCGGAAATACCCAACCACCGATCCCGGTGCGGATGGTGCCGGCGACCACGCTCATGCGCCGGGGTGCTCCGCCTGCCACGGGTCATAGCTGCCGAACCACCACAGATGGCCTTCCGGATCTCGGCAGGCGTAGCCGCGACCGCCGTAGTCCTGGTCGGCGATGTCGATCACGACCTTCGCGCCTGCGGCGACGGCGCGAGCGTAGTGCGCGTCCGGGTCGGTCACGATCACGCAGGCGCTCTGGGTTTCGCGGCCGTCGATCTCATCGGGCTGGACCACCAGTTTTCCCCACTCGCCGCCGTTGTCCACCGAACCGAGCATCACCATGCCGCCGCCATAGACCAGCTGGGCGTGGTAGACGATGACACCGTCGGCGTAGACCGCCTGCGGTTTGAAATCGAATGCCTTTTCCAGCCACGCGATGGCCGCATGGGCATCGCGGTAGCGCAGGCAGGGGATGATGGCACTGGCAGCAGGGGCGCTCATGGCGGGGGCTCCGGGACGGGCTTCTGGCACACGCGAGCCTGCGACGTGAGGCGTTACCATTCTGCGAAAGGCCGCGCTGAATGCGGCCTCGACATTCCGATTACAGTCCCGTGGAGACACTGCTTGAACACATCATGGATTGGAGGCGTCGTGCTGCTGGCCTGCGCACCGTTGGTATCGGCCGCCGCGCCGACCGAACTGGACACCCGGCTGGAGGCCACGGTGGAGCGTGTGCGCAGCCAGTTCGATGTGCCCGGCATCGCGGTGGCCGTGGTCAAAGACGGGCAGGTGGTGCTGGAACGCGGCTTTGGGGTGCGTGAACAGGGCAAGCCGGATCCGGTGCAGGCTGACACCCTGTTCGCCATTGCTTCCAATACCAAGGCGTTCACCGCCACCTCGCTGAATCTGCTGGCCGAGCAGGGCAAGCTGAAAATGGATGACCGGGTGATCGACCACCTGCCGTCGTTCCGCATGTCCGACCCGTACGTGACCGGCGAGATGCGCATCCGCGACCTGCTCTCGCACCGCAGCGGACTCAGTCTGGGAGCCGGCGACCTGCTGTTCTGGCCGACCACCACCTACAGCAATGCCGAGGTGGTGCAGCGCCTGGGCAAGGTGCCATTGAAGGCCGGCTTCCGTGACCGCTATGCCTACGACAACATCCTGTATGCCGTGGCCCAGCAGGTAATCGAGCAGGTCTCGGGTCAGTCGTATGCCAACTTCCTGCAGCAGCACATTTTCACCCCGGTGGGCATGACCGGCACCCGCTACAACGCCGACCACCTGCAGGCCGGCGACAAGGCCGCGGTGGGGCACGCGAAATACGATTTCAGCGAACTGCGCACCGTGGCACCGCTGACCTGGTCCAACAATGCCGGTGCCGGCGGCATCTATTCCAGCGTGCATGACATGGCGCGCTGGATGAACGTGCAGCTGGCCCATGGCGTGCTGGAGAGCGGCACGCCGCTGTTCACGCCCAAGACCCAGCAGGCGATGTGGCAGGTGATTACGCCGCAGGTCGTCGCCGATCCGGCGGTGCCGGAACTGGCCGCAGCCAAGCCCAACTTCGCCGGGTATGGTGAAGGCTGGAGCCTGAGCGATTTCCGCGGCCAGAAGCTGGTATGGCACACCGGCGGCTGGCCGGGCATGGTGTCGCGGGTCACCTTGGTGCCGGAGCAGAAGCTGGGCATCGTGGTGCTGACCAATCAGGAAGTGGGCGCGGCGTTCAATGCGATCACCCTGGACGTGCTGGACACCTACCTGAAGCCGCAGACCCCCACCGACTGGGTGGCGGCGTATGCGGCCGCCGTGGCCAAAGCCCAGGACAAGGCCGACGAAGGCTGGGCCGCACACCAGGCGGCGCGCGATCCGAAGTCGAAGCCGTCACTGCCGCTGGCGAAGTATGCCGGCCGCTACCGCGACGCGTGGTACGGCGATGTGCACGTCGAAACGGACAAGGGCGGTTTGCGGCTGCGCTTTGACAAGACCGCGCAGCTGGTGGGCCGGCTGGAGCACTGGCAGCACGACACCTTCATCGTTCGTTGGGACGACCGCTCGCTGAATGCCGATGCGTTCGTTAACTTCAGTCTCGACCCGGATGGCAAGGTGCGCGACATGCGCATGCAGGCAGTATCGTCGTTGACCGATTTCAGTTTTGATTTCCAGGACCTGGTGCTGGTCCCGGTGCGGTAAGGAGGTAACAGGATGTTCCGCTGGTTCGAATCGCTGATTCCGGTGTTCCCGCCGGTGGATGCGCGCATGCCGCCACGCAATGTGGCGGCGTTCTATCTGTATTACCTGCGCCCGGTGTGGCCGGTACTGCTGGCTACCCTGATCGCCGGCCTGCTGCTGGCGCTGGTGGAAGTGGCGATGTTCGACTTCCTCGGTCGCATCGTCGACATGGTCAGCGAGCAGCCGGACGCCAGCTTCTTCGCGCGACACGCCGACACCCTGCTGTGGATGGCGGCGATCACCCTGATTGCCCGGCCGGTCCTGGTGGGACTGCACAACCTGCTGGTCAACCAGGCTATCGTGCCCGGGCTGAGCAACCGCTCGCGCTGGCTGATGCACAACTACGTCGTGCGCCAGAGCCTGTCGTTCTTCCAGAACGACTTTGCCGGCAGCATGGCCAACCGGGTGATGCAGACCGGTACCTCGCTGCGCGAGTCCGCCGTGCAGATGGTCGACTCGCTCTGGTACATCGTGGTCTACACCGGCACGGCGCTGTATCTGTTCGCGCAGGCCGACTGGCGGCTGATGATTCCGCTGGTGCTGTGGCTGGCGGCCTACGTGGTGATCATGTGGGTGTTCGTGCCGCGCGCCAAGGAACGTGCCTGGATCGCCTCGGAAGCGCGCTCCAAGGCCATGGGACGCATTGTCGATGGCTACACCAACATTCCGACGCTGAAGCTGTTTGCGCACGGTGGCCGCGAGCAGGCGTATGTGGCCGAGGCGATCGAGGAACTGGCAGTCAAACACCGCCGCCAGACCCGGGTCACCACCGGCATGGACCTGACCATCGCCATCGTCAACGGCTTCCTGATCGCTGGCACCTGTGGGTTGGCGCTGTGGCTGTGGAGCCACGGCGACATCACCGTGGGTGCGATCACCCTGGCCACCGGCCTGGTGATCCGCATCCACAACATGTCGGGCTGGATCATGTGGACCATCAACGGCATCTTCGAAGACATCGGCACGGTGCAGGACGGCATCACCACCATTGCCCAGCCGCTGACCGTGCAGGACCGCGCCGATGCCGTGCCGCTGCAAGTCACCGAGGGCGGCGTGCGCTTCGAGGACATCCACTTCCATTACGGCAAGAAGGGTGGGGTGATTGCTGGGCTGAACCTTGCGGTGAAGCCGGGCGAGAAGATCGGCCTGGTTGGTCCGTCCGGTGCGGGCAAGTCGACCCTGGTCAATGTGCTGCTGCGCCTGTACGACCTGGAGAGCGGCCACATCCGCATCGACGGCCAGGATATCGCGACCGTCACCCAGGAGAGCCTGCGTCGTCAGATCGGCGTGGTCACCCAGGACACCTCGTTGCTGCACCGTTCAATCCGCGACAACCTGCTGTACGGTCGGCCGGACGCCACCGAGGCCGAATTGCGTGCGGCGGTGGCCAAGGCGCGTGCCGATGCCTTCATCGACACCCTTCGAGACGGCGAAGGACGCACAGGCTATGACGCGCACGTCGGCGAGCGCGGGGTGAAACTCTCCGGTGGCCAGCGTCAGCGCATCGCCATTGCCCGCGTGCTGCTCAAGGATGCGCCGATCCTGGTGCTGGACGAAGCCACCTCGGCGCTGGATTCGGAAGTGGAAGCGGCGATCCAGGACAGCCTGGACGAACTGATGGGCGGCAAGACCGTCATCGCCATCGCACACCGGTTGAGCACGATTGCACGCATGGATCGGCTGGTGGTGATGGACCAGGGCCGGATCGTGGAAACCGGGACGCATGCCGAGCTGATTGCCGCCGGTGGGTTGTATGCGCGGCTGTGGGCGCGGCAAACCGGTGGGTTTGTGGCGGCCGATTCGTAAACACGCGCAAACAAAAACGGCCCGGTTCTCACCGGGCCGTTTGTCCATCACATCACTCGATCGGCTGACCCAGCATCAGCTGGCGCGCGAAGCGCACCGGCGGTGCGCCGTAGGACAGCATCTGGTCGTGGTAGGCCTTCAGGTTGAAGTTCGCCCCCTGCTTTTCCTGCACTGCCTTGCGGGTGTCGAAGTGCTCCTGCGCGCCGACGAAGTAGGTCGGCAGCTGCGCCGAGGTCAGCTGCGCACGCACCCACTTGCCCGACGCTTCGCTTTCCTGCTGGAAGGCGTCGTGGGTCATCAGGTGCATCGCCTGCTCACGCGTCCAGTTGTCCACATGCACGCCCTGGTCCAGGATCGCGTTGGAAATGGTGCGCAGGTAGAACTTCAGCTGCACCAGGTGGAACAGCGGGTCGTTGTCCAGGTAACCCTGCTCCTGCATCATCCGCTCGGTGTACACCGCCCAGCCTTCGGCAAACAGGCCCGAACGCAGCACTGCGCGCAGCGTCGAGGGGAACTTGCCCGAGTGCCAGCCTTCCAGGTAGTGGCCCGGGGTGCCTTCGTGGATGCTGAGCAGGTGGATCATGCGGCTGTTGTACTCGCGCAGGAACGAATCCACCTGCTTGTCGTTCCAGTCGTCCGGAATCGGCGACACCGCGTAGAAGGTCTTCAGGTTCTTGTCCAGCGGACCCGGTGAATCGCAGTAGGCCACGGCCACGCCGCGCTGGAATTCCGGCATCAGGATGATGTCCACCGGTGCGTCCGGCAGCGTCATCAGGTCGTGCGTGCGCACGAACTCGGTCGACTGGGCGAGGGCGGCCTTGGCGTCGTCCACGACCTTGTCGCGGGCCGGCTTCTCGGCGTAGGCCAGTTCCAGCGCCGCTTCGATCGCGGCCTGCTGCTGTTCATCGGTCGGGTTGGCGGGCAGTGCCGGCGCACCCGGCTTGTCCTTCAGCACGGTCTGGGCAATGCCGTACATGTCGCCACGCACGCGCTTGAGCTCGGCACGGGCGCGTTCGCCGATCTCGGCGCGCGACAGCGAGGAATTCAGCGCGAACTTCAGCTTCTGGTCATACAGCTCCGCCCCGATGCGGAAGTCACCCTTGGCGTTCGGCACCAGGGTGGTGTCCAGCCAGGTCTGCTGTTCGGTCACGGCCTTCTTCAGGCCCTCGATGGCGGCCTGCAGGCGCTTGCCGTCTTCGGCCGGCAGTTCGGCGATGTGCGGGGTGATGAAGGTATCGACGATGCTGAGGATGCCCTTGTTCTGCTTGGCCACCGTTTCAGCGTGGATCTTCGGCACGCGCGCCGGGTCCAGGTTCTCGCGGGCCTGGGCGAAGATCTGCGGCAGCTTTTCCATGCGCGCGGTGGCCGACTTCAGGCGTTCGGGCAGCGGCGCGAACTCGCGTGCCATCAGCCCGTACAGCGCGCTACCGGCCAGGCCGTTGTACAGCTGCGGGTCCCACTTGGACGACTGCAGCACTTCGGCATTCCAGATTTCCGACTGCAGCTGGTTGCGCAGAATCGCGGCATCGACCTGGTTCTCGCGGCCGAGCTTGCTCACGTCCACCTTGTCGAGGTCAGCCAGCAGGCCCTTGTAGGCGGCCAGGGTCTTCTGCTGCCCGGCGGCACTGAGATCATCGATCTCGCTGTCGAAGCGGTGATCACCGATCTGGGTGGCGCTGACCGGCGAAAGCTGCATCCAGGTATCCAGGGCGCGCTTGGACAGGTCGGCGAACGCGGCATCAGCCGCGGCATCGCCCGCGGTGGCCGCCGCTTCGGTGCCGGTCGGGGCGGTGGGGGCGTCGGCCTGCTGGCAGCCACCGAGGGCGGCGATCAGGGCGAGGGCAAGAAGATGCTGGCGCATCGGCGATCCTGTGCTGGGGACAATCGCCGAGCATAGGCCTGCCCGGGTGCGGCCCGCCCGTGCCATTGGATTACCATGGCGCTTTCCAGCCCGACGCAGGTGGTGCCATGCAGTACCAGGGAAGCTGTCATTGCGGAAACATCGCCTTCACGGTTGACACGGCCGAGCCCATCGTCGACGTAGTGGACTGCAACTGTTCGCTGTGTCGACGCCGGGGTGGGCTGCTGTGGTTCGCCCCGCGCGCTGCGCTGACCCTGAACACGGACCCCGCGCTGCTCGGCACCTATCAGTTCAACAAGCACCATCTGGAGCATCATTACTGTGCCACCTGCGGGATCGCTCCGTTCAGCGAGGGCGTGGACCCGCGCAGCGGTCAGGCGATGGCGGCGGTGAATGTGCGCTGCCTGCCGGACCTGGCGTTGGAAGGCTTGAAGATCACCCACTTTGACGGAGCACGCATGTGAGAACAGGGACGACGTGGCGCGGGAGCGCCTTGGCAGGGATGCTGCTGGTGATGGCACTGGCCGGATGCGCTGCGCCGAACGGGCACGTGGCGGCCGATGCATCGGCTGCGGGCGCGACCATCGCCTCGCCGGAAGGGGCGATGCTGGCCTACGAGCACACCCTGAACATCAAGCTGGAAGCGGAGAAGATCGGGCCACGGGTCAAGCAGATCGCCGAGGCTTGTCAGTCGGCGCGCTTCGGCGACTGCGCGGTGCTGCAGGTGGAGCAGGAGGGGGGCGAGTATCCGTCCGGCTCCGTGCGCTTCCGGGTTGCTCCGAAGGGCGTGGAGCCGTTGATCAGCCTGGCCGGTGAGGGCGGCGAGATTGCCTCCCGCAACACCCAGGCCGAGGACCTGGCCCAGCAGGTCGCCGACACCGCGTTGACCAAGGCGCGACTGCAGAAGGAACACGAGCGCCTGTTGGCGTATCAGGACGCCAAGGACGTGAAAATGGCGGACCTGCTGGTGATTGCCCAGCGCCTGTCGGAGATCGAGGCCGGGGTGGAGCAGGCCAACAAGGATGCGGCCAACCAGCGTCGACGGATCGACACGCAGCTGGTGACGGTGCGTTTCAATGCGCCGTCGGGCGAGCGCAATCGCAGCGCCATCGGTGAGGCTTTCGGGGATGCAGGGACGATCTTTACCGAAAGCATCGCCTTCCTGATCCGTGCGGTGGCGGCGCTGGTGCCGGTGGTCGTCGTGGGCGGGGTCTTCCTGTGGGGCGCATTGGCGCTGTGGCGGCGTTGGCGTCGCTCGCGGAAGGTCGGCTGAGGTATCGACTGAGGTATCGACCATCGGTCGATACCTACCGGCGCTGAACCTCAACCTTCGTCGTGTTCGTACTCGACAAACACATCCAGCTCGCGCGCGAGTGCTTCCACCGCATCGCGCACGCGCTGGGTGGTGTACTCGTTACCGACTTCCACCTCCAGCTCGTGAATGCCGGGACCGATGTCGTCGGACAGCCCGGCCGAGCTGGAATCGTCGTCGTCCATATGCGGCATCAGATCATCGGTTTCCTCGACGTGCTCGATGCCGTCAATGCTCTGCAACAGGTCGCTGATCGCACGGGCGTCGTCTTCGGTGCCGGTGATCCTGAGTCGCAACAAGGCCATGGGGAATTCTCGGGGGATTCGGGAGTTCCAGCCTAGCCAGCGGGCGGACAAGAGTGGGTGATGATGGGTTAGGACACCGGCCGGCCCATCAATTCCTCCGGCAAGGCCGGAATCGGCGTGCGTTCGTCCTGCGCCTCGCGCTTGAGCCAGTCCATGAACGTGACGGCCACCGGGCTGAGCGGGCGATGCTCGGCATGCACGACGTAGTACGCGTAACGGGCCTTGAGCGCAGGCCCGGGAAGCCGCACCAGCTCGTAACGCTGCAGATAGGGCTGGGCGATGTGTTTGCGCGCCAGCACGGCACCGATGCCGTACACCGCTGCGCGCATTGCATCGGTGCTGTCGCTGAACACATGCGGCGTGGCCAGGTCCAGGCCGCGTACCCCAGCGGCGCGGAACCAGTCGCGCCAGCCCTGCGGGGACATGTCGCTGACCAGCGGCATCTGCGCGATCTGCGCCGGTTCGCGGAGGGCGGACACGCCCTGCAATGCCGGTGATGCCACGGGAAACAGTTCGTCGTCCATCAGATGATGCGCGGTCAGGCCGGGCCATTGGCCCAGGCCGTAGCGGATGCCCAACTCCGGACCGTTCTCGTCAAATCGGGTGAGTTCGCTGCTGGTCTGCAGTTCGATGCGCAGGCGCGGATGCTGGTGGGTGAAGCGCGGCAGGCGCGGAATCAGCCAGCAGTAGGACAGCGAGCGGATGGTGGTGACCCGCAGCGGGACGATGTCCGCCTGGGGGTGGAGGTTGGCGGCGACCGCATTGAGATCGCTGAGCGCAGCGGCGGCGGCATCGGCGAGCTGCCGTCCTTCGGCGGTCAGGCGTACACCCCTGGCCTGGCGCTGGAACAGCACGGTGCCGAGCAGCGATTCCAGGCGGCGCACATGGTGGCTGACCGCGCTGGCGGTGAGGTGCAGCTCCTCGGCGGCGTGGGCGAAATTCTGGTGGCGGGCGGCGACCGCGAACACGCCGAGGGCGGGCAGCAAGGCAGGGCGCAGGATCATTGGCTAGACCCAAATCTGATTTGTGGCTGGCAGTGATACTACGCGCTTGCAAGGGGTCGGGGTCAGGGGGATGCTGTAATTCTCACCCCGGAGCCTGCGCCATGTTGCTTCCCAGCCGCCCTCAGCCTGCCCGTTGCACCTGCCTGCGGGGGCGCGCATGAGCGCGGACCTGGCGGCCAGCCAGAGCCGTGATTGGCGCACCCCGCTGGAGCTGACCCTGCTGGGAGCGATCTGGGGCTGCTCGTTCCTGTTCATGCGGGTGGCGGTGCCGTCGTTCGGTGCGTATGCGCTGGTGGAAGTGCGGCTGGTGCTGGGCGCGTTGGTGCTGCTGCCCTTCCTGTGGAAGGCGCGCGCGCTGTTCCCGGCGCGGCGTTGGTTGTGGCTGGCACCGATCGGGCTGATCAATTCGGCATTGCCTTTCGTGCTGTTCGCCTATGCGGCCGAACGCGCGCCGGCGGCGATCGGGGCGATCTGCAATGCGATGACAGTGTTGTTCGCGGCCCTGATTGCGTTCCTGTTCTTCGGCGAGAAGATCGGCATGCGCCGGGCGATCGCGCTGCTGGTGGGCTTTGCGGGTGTGGTTGTGCTGGCGACGGCAAAGGTAAGCGGATTGAGCATCGGCGCGGCGGTGATTGCGGGTGCCACGGCGTCGCTGTTGTACGGGCTGGGCGTGAATCTGGTGAAGCGGCACATGACCGGCCTGCCGTCAGCGGCCGCGGCTGCGGCAACGCTGGGTTGCGCATCGTTGTGGATGCTGCCGATGGCGATCACCCACTGGCCGCAGACGGCGGTGCCCTTCAACGCCTGGGCGTGCGCTGTGGCATTGGGCGTGCTGTGCACCGGCCTGGCCTTCCTGATGTTCTATCGCCTGATCGGCCGCATCGGCCCGGCGCGTGCCTCCACGGTCACCTACCTGATTCCCCTGTTCGGCGCCGCCTTCGCCTGGCTGTTCCTCGGCGAACCGGTCACCCTGGCGATGTTGATCGCCGGCGCATTGATCCTCGGCAGCGTCGCGGTGTCGCAGCGCTGACAGCATGGATTGCACGTTGTACGTGTCGCCGGGCGTTGCCCGGCGTCTGATGGATTTGGGCGAACAGCCGGTTTCCATCGGATCTCTGGTTTGGCGGCTCGGGATGGGCGTTCCGGGGGACGCTGCAAGTACGTCCCTGTAAGCTCGGTCGCCGCATCCATGCGGCTCACGCCCCCTCCAGCCCACCCCGACCCGCCATCGACAGTGAGTCGGTGGCCACCGAAGATCAAAATCACGCGGTCACCGCGCGAATGGGATTGCTCGGGATGTTGGGCCGGTAGCGTCGGTCGACAGACGACGGCCGTGAAATCCCCAACAGTCGGTAACGCATGACCCCGGATCAACATTGCCGTTGATGTGGCATTTCCCATGGCCGCCGACCCTCTGTCTGGGGCGTGCCGGGGTGGGTTTGCGGGACCGTCAAAAACATGGATGTTTTTGACGAGCCTCCATGGATGGATTCACGGCGTGTCCCGCAAACCC
>NZ_JASCOZ010000129.1 GCF_029960115.1 Stenotrophomonas sp. PS02289 | reverse complement strand
GCCGTTGGCCGGCCCATGGAATGTTTCCAACGTTCATGAGGGCCGGCCAACGGCCGGCGCTACCGGAATCTTCCCGATGTTCAACCATCCCGGAGTGGTCCCGGTTTCCGTCACTTTTCCGGAGTAATGGTTTGTACGGGCAGGCGATCTGCAGGTGGCACCCAGATCGCCACCCCGGCTGCGCGCTTCTGCGTGGTCGGGATGCCGATGCCGACGCCACCGCCCACGTGCGAGCCGTAGCTGCCGGCACCGACCGACATGCCGACCGGTGAGCCGCTGGAGCCCACGCCCATCAGGATCACGCCATTGGCACCGAGCGCGGCGGCTTCCTTCTTCAGGCGGGCCACGGCCGCATCGGTCTGACCCTGGGTACCAAAGCCCACCGCGCTGGAGGATTCGAGCTGGGCAATTTCCTGCGACCCCGGCGGCGGGGTGGAGTAGATCTGCACCAGCGCCGGGTCGGTCGGTGGCCGGGCCTGGCCCAGCATCACCCGCGAGGTGCTGGCACAGCCGGCCACGGCCAGCAGCACGCCCAGCACGGTCAAGGTTCGAAAGTTCATGGGCTCACCCCCGTTGGTGGGCCAGACAAGGCCCGCGCTTGGATCATCCGCGTCGGCCACTGAATCGGGGCCAACGTTGTGGCATTACCGTAGCACCGGCCAGGTGAAACCCGGGCGGGGAACCCGCCCCTCACGCGCGCGTGGCGGCTGAAGCATTAAGGTGCGCGCAGCATTTTAGGAGAGAACGTGTCATGGGCCTGATCAGTCTGCTGTGGGGTGTATTTGCGTTGTTGTGGATGATCCTGGCGCTGATCCCGCTGCTGGGGTGGGGCAACTGGTTCCTGATTCCCTTCGCGGCGGTGGGCGCGGTCATTGGCGCGCTGGGCATCCTGTTCACCCACCCGAGCAAGCGCGGCCGGGCCTGGACCGGGCTGCTGCTCAACGCCGTGGTGGTGGTGGTGGGGATCGTGCGGCTGTCGTTGGGCGGCGGGATCATCTAACTGCGACCGTCCGTCGCAGGCGTCAAAGCGCCGCAGCCACAGGCGTAGAATGGCCGCCCATGATCATTCGCCCCCGTCCCCACGGCTGGCAGCTGCTGTACATCCTGCGCGGCTCCATTGTTCCGGCCGTGGCCCCCAAGGTGCTGGCCATCCTGGTGCTGGCCATCGCCGTGGCCGCGTTCGCCGAACTCTGGCATCCGCCGGGTATCGAGCGCGTCTCGGTGGCTCCGTTCACCCTGCTGGGCCTGGTGCTGTCGATCTTCCTCAGCTTCCGCAACAGCGCCTGCTTTGACCGCTGGTGGGAAGGACGCAAGCTGTGGGGCCAGCTGGTGTACGAATCGCGCAGCCTGGCCCGGCTGTGCGGCACAGTGCTGGAGGCCGACCCGGCCCGCGCCCAGCGCATGGTGCGCCTGGGCATCGGCTTCGCCCACGCGCTGGCGGCCAAACTGCGCGACCGTGACGCCGCGCTGGCCGCGCTGCCGTGGGTGGACGAGGCCGACCACGCCCGCCTCGCGCAGCGCCAGAACACCCCCGACCAGCTGCTGGCGATGATCACCGCCGAAGCCGCCGCTGCGCACCGCGCGGGTGATCTGGATTCGATCCTGTTCGCCCAGTTCGAAACCCGCGTGCATGCGCTGTCCAGCATCCAGGCCGGTTGCGAGCGGATTCTGACCACGCCGCTGCCGTTCGCCTACACCCTGCTGCTGCATCGCTGCGCGTGGATGTTCTGCGTGCTGCTGCCGTTTGGCCTGGCCAGCTCGCTGGGCTGGGCCACGCCGGTGGTGTCGGCGGTGCTGGCCTATGCGTTCTTCGGGCTGGACCAGCTCGGCGAGGAAATGGAGGAACCGTTCGGGCTGGAACCCAACGACCTGCCGCTGGACGCGATGGTCCGCACCATTGAAATTGATCTGCTCGACAGCCTGGGTGTGCAACCGCTGCCCGCGCCGCTGCAGCCACACCGTTATCTGCTGCAGTAAGCCTGCGCATTCCAGTATTCCGTTACGGAGATTTTTCCGATGGCACACCCCGATTACCGCCCCCGCCGCATGCGCCATGACGAGTTCTCGCGCCGGCTGATGCGCGAAAACACGCTGACCACCGACGACCTGATCTACCCGGTGTTCGTGCACGAGCTGTCTGGCCGCGCGCCGGTGACCTCGATGCCGGGCGTGGAGCGTCTGTCCATCGACGAACTGCTGAAGGTGGCCGAGGAAGCGCTGGAACTGGGCATCCCGGTGATCGACCTGTTCCCGGTCATCGATCCGGCCGGCAAGTCGTTGGATGCCGCCGCCGCATGGGACGAGAACGGCCTGGCCCAGCGTGCGGTGCGCGCGCTGAAGTCGCGCTTCCCCGAACTGGGGGTGATGACCGACGTGGCGCTGGACCCGTACACCACCCATGGCCAGGACGGGATCATCGACGACAAGGGCTACGTGCTCAACGACATCACCGTGCAGGCGCTGATCAAGCAGTCGATCTCGCATGCCGAAGCGGGCGTGGACATCATCTCGCCGTCGGACATGATGGACGGCCGCATCGGCGCGATCCGCCGCGCGCTGGATGCCGACAGCCACATCAACGTGCGCATCATGGCCTATTCGGCCAAGTACGCGTCGGCGTTCTACGGCCCGTTCCGCGACGCGGTGGGCAGCTCGGCCAGCCTCGGCAAGGCCGACAAGAAGACCTACCAGATGGATCCGGCCAACGGCGACGAGGCCATGCGCGAGATCGCGCTGGACCTGGAAGAGGGCGCGGACATGGTGATGGTCAAGCCGGGCATGCCGTACCTGGACCTGGTGCGCCGGGTGAAGCAGCAGTTCGGGGTGCCGACCTTCGCCTACCAGGTGAGTGGCGAGTACGCGATGCTGAAGGCCGCCGTGGGCAATGGCTGGCTGGACGAGCGCGCCTGCGTGATGGAGTCGCTGATGTGCTTCAAGCGGGCAGGGGCCGACGGCGTGCTGACCTATTTCGCGCCGCAGGTGGCGCGCTGGCTGCGCGAGCGCTGACAATACGCGGCAACTGAGAAAGGATCACGACGATGCAGCAGACAATGGGATGGGTGCAGTGGCTGACCTGGGGCACCGGTGTGACGGTGTTCGCCGTGGTGATCGGCCTGATCATCCGCAGCGTGCTGCGTGCGGCCAAGCGTCCGCCCGAGCAGCCCTCGGCGGCGGCGGCACTGGCGCGGAAGGCCGCGCTTGCGCCGGAGGTGCAGGCAGAACTGGCCGCGCTGAATCACCGCAAGGACGAAGGTCAGATCACCGAGGCGCAGTACGAGCAGCAGCGCGCGGAGTTGTTGCGCGGGCGGTGATTTCAGCCCCCGCAGGCCACCACCGGCTTCTTCAGGCGATACAGATCCAACCCACCCGCACGCGGGGCCTTTGCCTGCCCGCTCACCACCATCTCGCCCGGCTTGTTCCAGTCCACCACCGGTGAACCGGTCTGTCCGTCCGCGGTGTTGAACGACAACACCAGCGGCACGGCGGCCTGCGCGTAATCGCACCCGACCACCCACACCTGCGACTTGCCGTCCGCACCCCGGGTAAACGCCAGCGCGCCCCGGTTGTCCAGCCAGGTGGCCCCAAATTCGTCAGCCGCCGAATTCAACGGCTTCGGCAACGCCTGCGCGGTGCCGAACCCGTCCGCCTGCACCGCCGCCCGGTATAGATCAAACCCACCCTGGCCCTGCTTCCCATTGCGTGCGAACAGCAGTGCCAACCCATCCGGCCGCATTGCCGGGCTGCGCTCGTCATCGCGGGTATTCAGCCCTGCCAGCGGCTGCGGCGTGCCTACGCTGCCGTCAGCGGCCACCGCCGCCCGGTACAGGTCGAAGCCCCCACGCCCGCCACTGCGGTCGGAGGCGAAGTACAGCCAGCGACCATCGGGGCTGTAGGCGGGGTCGCGCTCATCGCGCGGGCTGTTGATGCCCAGCGGTTGCGGATCCTGCCAGCGGCCCTCGCGCAGCTGCGCCTGCCACAGGTCCCAGCCCTCCGCGCCGCCAGGCCGGTCGCTGGCCCAGACGATGCGCTGGCCGTCCGGGCTGATCGTGGCCTGGCTCTCGTTGGCCTTCGTCGACACCACGCCCATGCCCTCGATGCCAAACTCGGAAAGCGCCATCGCTGCGGGCGTGAAGAGTAAACTCAGGCTCAGCGCGAGCCATGTCGTGGGAGGTCGCATGCGGTCTTCCATCCGGGTTTGCAGTCAATCCAGTTCCGGAGTCTAGAACACCCATGAGCCCCCGTTACGCCGTATTCGGTCAGCCCATCGCCCATTCGCTGTCGCCGACCATCCATGCCGCATTCGCGCGACAGGAAGGCATCGAGCTGGACTACACCGCCATCGAGTCCTCGCCGGAAGGCTTCGCCGCCGCGCTGGAGAGTTTCGCTGCCAGCGGCGGGGCCGGGGCCAATGTCACCGCGCCGCTGAAGGAAACCGCATTCGCGCTGTGCAAGACCTTCACCTCGCGCGCCAAGCTGGCCGGCTCGGTCAACACGCTGCTGCGCAAGGGCGACTACTGGCACGGCGACACCACCGACGGCGTCGGCCTGGTCCGCGACCTCACCGAGCGCCACGAACTGGACCTGCGCGGCCGCCGCGTGCTGCTGCTCGGTGCGGGTGGCTCGGCGCGCAGCGTGGCCCCGGCGCTGCTGGACGCGGGCATCCGCGAACTGGTGGTGGTCAACCGCACCACTGAACGTGCCGATGCGTTGATCGACGCCATCGGCGAACCGGGCCGCGCGCTCAGCCGCTACTGGGACGACCTGCGCGACCTCGGCGACTTCGAGCTGATCGTCAATGCCACCTCGGCCGGTCGCGACCGTGATGCCAAATTCGAGCTGCCGCTGTCGCTGGTCAACTCCATGACCACGGCGGTGGACCTGAACTACGGCGACGCCGCCGTCGCCTTCCTGGCCTGGGCCCGCGCAGCCAGCTGCCGCAACATCGTCGATGGCCTGGGCATGCTGGTGGAGCAGGCCGCAGCCAGCTTCCAGCAGTGGCATGAAACGCGCCCGGACACCAACCCGGTGTATGCCGAGCTGCGGGCGAAGAACGCGCTGGCGGGTGAGGAGTGACCGGCTCGGTGCAGGAATTGCTGCTGTCAGTGCTTGGCTCCCTGGCGCTGCGTCTGCCGATCCTCATTGCCGTGTGTGTGTCGCTGGTGTGGGTGCTGCCCACGCCGCGCGCCGCCCCGCGGACAGCGGCGCTGTTGGGCTTGTCGCTGCTGGGAGTGGCCACGCTGCTGGGCATGGTCGTGGTGGTCGGCACCCAGGTACTGGTGGCGCGCGGCGTGTACGAGTTCATGATTGACCTCGGCAGCTGGCTCAGAGCGATTCATTTCGTGCTTGGCCTGGCAGAGGCCTTTGCGATGGTGCTGTTGGTCTGGGCCATGACCCGCGCCCTTCGCGATCGCAGCCCGACGGGTGGACCGCCTTCACGCATCTGAACCATCGCGGCAAATCCCGACGGCCCCCGGCCGTCGGGTCGTGAGAAAATAGGGGTCATGAATCATGGCAGGACCCCGCCGGCGTGACCGAAAAAGTTGAAGCCCCGCGCGCGCTGAACGACGAACTCAAGACCGTCATCCGTGACGCCTACGCCAAGCTGCAGGCCAACACCCCCGGCTTCAGCACCCGGCGTTCGCAGAGTCAGATGATCGGCGTGGTCTCGCGCGCGCTGTCGCAGAGCGGTGGCGTGGGCGTGGTCGAAGCGCCGACCGGCGTTGGCAAGTCGCTGGGCTACCTCACCGCGGGCGTGCCGATCGCGCTGGCTACCAAGAAGAAGCTGGTGATCAGCACCGGCACCGTGGCCCTGCAGTCGCAGCTGGTGGAACGGGACATCCCCAACTTCCTCAAGGCCACCGGCCTGGACGCCACCGTGGCGCTGGCCAAGGGCCGCACCCGCTACCTGTGCACGCGCAACGCCGCCGAGGCGCATGGCGAGGGCGCGCAGGAAGGCATGTTCGAAGACGAACAGCCGCTCTTCGATCGCCCGCTGGCCCCCATTGAAATGGACCTGGCGCAGAAGCTGAGCAAGGAATTCGTCGAAGGGCGCTGGAATGGCGACCTCGACAACGCGCCGGAGACCATCAGCCCGTCGCTGCGCTCACGCATCACCACGCCGGCCTCCGGCTGTGCCGGGCGCAAGTGCGCCTACTCCTCGCAGTGTGCGGTGCTGCGCGCGCGCAACACCGTGCGCGACGCGCAGATCGTGGTCACCAACCACGCCCTGCTGCTGTCGGCGCTGTCCATCGGCGAGAGCGACAACGGCCAGCCGTTGATCGCACCGCCCTCGGACATGCTGCTGGTGCTGGACGAAGGCCACCACATCGGCAACGTGGCCATCGACCAGGGGGCGGCCAGTCTCGCCCTGGATGAAATGGCCAAGCGCACCGGTCGCCTGCAGGTGCTGATCGCCGCGGCTTACCGCGCAGTGGACAAGGACAAGCTCGGCAACCTGCTGCCCAACGAGGCCATTGATGTCGCGGCCCGGGTCAGCAAGCAGCTGCGCGCGTTCCACGACGTTATCAACCGCAGCTGGCAGCCCGACCCGACCGCGCAGGAGCCGATGTGGCGCGCGCCCAATGGCCGTCTGCCGGACATCTGGATGGCGGACATCGAGGCGCTGGCGGATGACACCCGTTCGCTGTTCAACTGGGCCCACGCCGCCACCGCGCAGGTCGCCAAGGGCAAGCCCGAAGATGCGGCGCGCGAGCGCCTGCAGCGCAATCTGGGCATGGCGCTGGAAATGGTGGAGCAGCAGCACAACCTGTGGGCCACCTGGCGGCGCGAGGACAAGGAGGGCCAGCCGCCAACCGCGCGCTGGGTCACCCTGTCGCGTGATGGGGACCTGATCCTGCACGGCTCGCCGGTGTCTGCGGCGAATGTGCTGCGCAAGCTGCTGTGGGACGAAGTGGATTCGGTGGTGATGACCTCGGCCACACTGACCGGCGGTGGCGACTTCCAGACCCTCGCCATCGACAACGGCATTCCGCAGGAGGCCGAAATGGTCTCGCTGGCCTCGCCCTTCGACCTGCCTAACCAGGCCGAGCTGATTGTGCCGGCATTCCCGGTGACGCCCGATGACCGCGAGCGTCACCCTAAGGAAGTGGCCAAGTACTTGGTCAGCGAGCTGGACTGGGGCAAGGGCAGCATCGTGCTGTTCACCTCGCGCTGGAAGATGGAAAAGGTCGCCGAGTTGATGCCGGCGGCCCAGCGCAAGCAGGTGCTGGTGCAGGGCGAGACCGCCAAGCAGAAGATGATCGACGAGCATCTGCGGCGCACGGCGGCAGGCGAGGGCTCGGTGTTGTTCGGGCTGAATTCCTTCGGCGAGGGTCTCGACCTGCCCGGCGAGGCCTGTACCACGGTGGTGATCACCCAGGTGCCGTTCGCGGTGCCGACCGACCCGCAGACCTCCACCTTGAGCGAGTGGATGGAAAGCCGCGGGTTGAACGCGTTCAACCTGATCGCGATTCCGCATGCGCTGCGCACGCTGACCCAGTTCGCCGGCCGCCTGATCCGCACTTCGACCGATACCGGGCGAGTGATCATTCTTGATTCGCGGTTGCTGAGCCGGCGCTATGGCAAGCGCATCATTGATGCGCTGCCGCCGTTCAAGCGGGTGATCGGCTAATCAGGGACCGCGTAGAGCCACGCCCTGCGTGGCTTCGCGGACCCGCACCGCCAGACGGTCACACCTTGCTCAGATCCCGCACCGCGCCCTTGTCCGCGCTGGTTGCCAACAACGCGTACGCCTTCAACGCACCGGTCACCTTGCGTGGACGCGCCTCACGGGGCTTCCATCCCAGCGCGTCCTGTTCAATGCGCCGCGCATCCAGCGTCGCCGCATCCACGAGCAGATCAATCCGACGTGCCGGAATATCAATCCGGATGCGGTCGCCATCGCGCACCAACCCGATCGCACCGCCGGCCGCCGCCTCCGGTGAGGCGTGCCCGATCGACAACCCGGACGTGCCGCCCGAGAAGCGTCCATCGGTCAGCAGCGCACACTGCTTGCCCAGCCCCTTCGACTTCAGATAGCTTGTCGGATACAGCATTTCCTGCATGCCCGGACCACCGCGCGGGCCTTCGTAGCGGATCACCACCACGTCACCGGCCACCACCTCGTCAGCCAGAATGCCCTGCACAGCGGCGTCCTGGCTCTCAAACACGCGCGCGTTGCCCTCGAACACATGGATGGACTCATCCACGCCCGCGGTTTTCACCACGCAGCCGTCTTCGGCCAGATTGCCGCGCAGTACCGCCAAGCCGCCCTCGGCGGAATAGGCATGGGCGACATCGCGGATGCAGCCTTCGCTGCGGTCCACGTCCAGGGTCGGCCAACGTGTGGCCTGGCTGAAAGCCACCTGGGTGGGAATGCCGGCCGGGCCGGCGCGGAAGAAGTCCTGCACCTTGGCGTCGTCGCTGACCGCCACGTCCCAGCGCGCAATCGCTTCGGCCAGGGTGCGGCTGTGCACCGTGGGCACCTGTTCGTGCAGCAGCCCACCGCGCGCCAGTTCGCCGAGGATGCCGTACACGCCGCCGGCGCGGTGCACGTCTTCCATGTGGTACTTCGGCGTGTTCGGAGCCACCTTGCACAGCTGCGGCACGCGACGCGACAGCGCATCGATGGCGTGCAGGTCGAAGTCCACCTCGGCTTCCTGCGCGGCCGCCAGCAGATGCAGGATGGTGTTGGTGGATCCGCCCATCGCGATATCCAGGGTCATCGCATTCTCAAATGCGGCGCGGGTGGCGATACCACGCGGCAGCGCGCTGGGGTCTTCGCCGCCATACCAGCGATGGCACAGCTCAACCACCAGCCGACCGGCGCGGCGGAACAGCTGCTCGCGGTCGGCATGCGTGGCCAGGGTGGAACCGTTGCCCGGCAGTGAGAGGCCCAGTGCCTCGGTGAGGCAGTTCATCGAGTTGGCGGTGAACATGCCCGAGCACGAGCCACAGGTCGGGCAGGCACTGCGTTCGTATTCGGCCACTTTCTCGTCGGGTGCGCTGGCGTCGGCAGCGATCACCATGGCGTCCACCAGGTCCAGCTTGTGCTCGGCCAGGCGCGTTTTGCCGGCTTCCATCGGCCCACCGGAGACGAACACCACCGGAATGTTCAGGCGCAATGCGGCCATCAGCATGCCCGGGGTGATCTTGTCGCAGTTGGAGATGCACACCAGCGCGTCCGCGCAGTGCGCGTTGACCATGTACTCCACCGAGTCGGCGATGATTTCGCGGCTGGGCAGCGAATACAGCATGCCGTCATGGCCCATGGCGATGCCGTCATCCACCGCGATGGTGTTGAATTCCTTGGCCACGCCGCCGACCTGCTCGATCTCACGTGCCACCAGCTGGCCGAGGTCCTTGAGGTGCACATGGCCGGGCACGAACTGGGTGAACGAGTTGGCGATGGCGATGATCGGCTTGTGGAAGTCGGCGTCGGTCATGCCGGTGGCGCGCCACAGGGCGCGGGCCCCGGCCATGTTGCGGCCGGCGGTGGAGGTGCGGGAGCGGTATTCAGGCATGGGGCTGGCAGCGATCTGGCGGGCCGTACGGCGGGGGTTTTTCCCGATTCTGCCCAAAAAAAAGGGTTGCGTTTGCAACTGCCGGCGTGGCGATTCCTGAAATGCCGTTCACTTTCCGGGCTTTGCCGATTTTGGTTGCAGCCGCCGATCAGGCATCATTGGGGGGTTAACCGAATAGGGGGGCATGACGCCATGAAACGTTCCAGGACCACCGCGCTGCTGCTGATGAGCGCCGCGCCGCTGCTGTTCACCGCCTGCTCCAAGGACGAAGCGGTGCAGGTGCAGGAAGGGCTGTATACCTCGGTGCAGGCCTGCTCCGACGCCACCGGCGACCCGTCGGCGTGCCGCACCGCGTTCGCGCAGGCGCAGCAGCAGTCGGCCGACGCCGCGCCGAAGTACGCCTCGCGTGCCGAATGCGAAGCGGACTACAACGCAGAACAGTGCGTGGAACAGAAGACCAGCACCGGCCACTCGTTCATCGGGCCGATGATGATGGGCTTCTTCATGTCGCAGATGCTCAACAACCGCGGTGCCGGCCTGGCACAGGCTCCGGCGGCCAGCCCGGCCTACCAGGACAAGGCCAAGGGCTGGGCGCGTCCGGCTCCCGGTGGTACCGGCGGCATGAACACCGCCAGCGGCATCGGCGCGGGCAAGGCCGGCCTGGCTCCGGTCACCAGCACCCCGAACCGTGCCGTTACCGCCAGCCGTGGCGGTTTTGGCAGCACCAGCAGCAGCCGCAGCAGCTTCGGCGGCTGATCGATGCAGCGCGTGCGTATTGCCGAGCGCAGCCAATGGCGCGCCCGGGCCGAGGAGTCGGGTTTCAGGTTCCACACCATCGATGGCCTGCCGTACTGGGATGAAACCGCGTATTACGCCTTCACCCTGCGGCAGATCGAACAGGACATCGAAGACCCCAGTGCCGAGCTGCACGCGATGGCGCTGGACCTGGTCGATGAGGTGGTGCGCAGCGAACAGCTGATGGACCAGCTGGCGATTCCGCCGGCATTCCGCGACTGGATCGCCAGCAGCTGGCAGCGCCGCGAGCCGCACCTGTATGGACGGCTGGATTTCGCCTATGACGGTTCCGGCCCGGCGAAGCTCTATGAGCTCAATTACGACACGCCGACCTCGCTGTTCGAGGCCTCGTTCTTCCAGTGGCAATGGCTGGAAGACCAGCGCAACCAGAATCGCCTGCCGGCCCATGCCGACCAGTTCAACGCCATCCACGAGGCGCTGGTGGAGCGCTTCGGCGAGTTGGCGGCGCAGTTGCCGCCGCCGTTGTACTTCAGCGCCGTTGGCAGCTCGGAAGAAGACCAGGGCACGGTCGCCTACCTGCGTGACTGTGCGGCCCAGGCCGGGCTGCGCGGCGAAGCCATCGCCATTGAAGACATCGGCCTGTCCGAAGACGGGCGTTTCACCGCGCTGGATGACACCGTCATCGGCAGCCTGTTCAAGCTCTACCCGCTGGAAGACCTGATGACCGAGTCATTCGGCCAGGCCTTGCCTGCTTCGGGCGTACAGCTGTTGGAGCCGGCGTGGAAAGCGGTGCTGAGCAACAAGGGCGTGCTGCCGCTGCTGTGGCAGCGTCATCGCGGCCATCCCAATCTGCTCGAGGCACACTTCGACAATGGCAGTGCGCTGCCCGCCGGCTGGGTGCGCAAGCCGCTGTTCTCGCGCGAAGGGGCCAACATCGCCCTGCATCTGGCCGACGGCAGCTGGCAGGAGAGCGAGGGCCCGTACCAGGGGCCGGCAATCCGCCAGGCCGCGCACCCGCTCACCGCGTTCGACGGCGGTTACCCGCTGATCGGCAGCTGGGTGGTGGGTGACCACGCGTGTGGCATGGGCATCCGCGAAGACAACAGCCGCATCACCCGCGACAGCGCCCGCTTCGTACCGCACGCGATCATCGACGAAGCACCCACCCGTATTTTCGTCTGACATGGCCGTGCGCCGGAATCGCTCACTGCGTCCGGCCCCGGTGGCCGGGCGGCACCTGGACGACGGCCACCGGCTGAGCCGCTACGCCGACCGCGTGGCGGTGCGCTGCCACCGTTGTGATGCGCCCGGTTGGGTGCTGGCGGACTGGCGTCCGTATCAATGGACGGCGCGCTTCCGCTGCGGCAACTGCAGCGTCGTGATGGACAGCACCGCCGGTGATTGGGCAGGACCGGTGCACTACAGCGGCCGTCGCCCGTGTGGCTACTGTGGCCATCAGTGGGTGTGTGCGTGCGTTTCCGGTAAGCCGGGTCAGCCTGCACCCACGGTGGTGCCAGGACTGTGCCCGCAATGCGGGCGGAGCAGCGAGGTCAGCGTCAGTGGTCAGCGCGTGCGCGATGGCGAGGCCAACGATCCACATTTCGGCCTGGCACTGCTGCTGGTGGAGCCTACCCGCGCCGGAGTGCTGTGGGCGTACAACGCTGACCATCTGCAGGCATTGCAGGACTACGTGGTATCGCCCCTGCGCGAGCGCGCCGGGGTCAGCAATGGCTCGATGTTCTCGCGGCTGCCGGGATGGATGAAGCTGGGGCGTAACCGGGCGATGATGCGCAAGGCGATCGAGCGCCTATTGGTCAAGGCCCGTCACGACCAACGGTCGTGACCTACCGAAATCGAACGCTGACACAGTCGTAGAGCCACGCCCTGCGTGGCTGCGCGGAGTCAGACAGGATCGAAGCCACGCAGGGCGTGGCTC
>NZ_JASCOZ010000128.1 GCF_029960115.1 Stenotrophomonas sp. PS02289 | reverse complement strand
CCCCGGGGGGGGGGGGTGTGCTGCCCCGCCCCGCCCGCGCGGGGGCGGCCCCCCCCCCCCCCCCCCCCCACCCCCGGGGGTGCGGCAACGGGTCACGTTGCCACACCTTCAACACTACATATGATGTTGACGATGAGACGCGTCCACACTATGTTGTGTTTATCGGCTCCCCGCTTCCGCCAGGTCCGGTTCTTTTCGTACGGCACCTGGAAGCCCGCCTCTGGTCACCGCCCCGCTGCGGCCGTGACCTTCCGCCCCCGCCGGGGCCCGCCTCCATGACAGCCGTTTGGACGCTGCGATGCCCGCATCGCGCCCTCTTGACCGCGTATTGCATGGAACTGCGATGAACAACGAATTCAGCACTCTGCCCACCGATGCCGCACTGGCCTCGGAACCCACTGCCGTGTCGGGTGAAGCCCCCCTGTGGATCACCAAAGAAGGCGGCAACCGCCGCATGCCGTTCGAACCGGCGCGTCTGGAGCGCAGCCTGCGCGCGGTGCATGTCGAATTTCCGGCATTGGACCTGGCCGACTACCTGAGGGCCGTGCTCGCCCTGATCACCCGTCGCACCCAGCTCAGCGCCGACGACCTGGTTGATCTGCTGGTGCGCGAGGCCGAATCACGCATTGACCTGGTCGCGCCCGACTGGGAACACTTCGCCGCGCGCCTGTATCTGCGCCGGCTGTACAAGCGCGCCAGCAAGAACCGCTTCTACGACGCCACCCTGCGTTACGGCTCCTATGTGGGCCTGCAGGAGAGCCTGGCCGACCGCAACGTCTACTCCATCGACATTCTCAAGGCGTACTCCAAGGAAGAACTGGAAGAAGCTGGGCGCATGATCGACCCGGACCGCGACAGGCTGTTTGCGTACAACGGCCTGTACCTGCTGGCCACCCGCTATCTGGCCACCGATCACTCGCGTGGCGTGTTCGAGCTGCCGCAGGAGCGCTGGCTGACCATCGCGCTGTACCTGATGCAGCACGAGCACCTGCACGGTGAGCGCTCACGCCGCCGGCGCATGCTGCTGGTGCGCGAGGCCTACTGGGCCTTGTCCAATCTGTACATGACCGTGGCCACGCCCACCCTGGCCAACGCGGGCAAGACCGGCGGGCAGCTCTCGTCGTGCTTCATCGACACCGTCGATGACAGCCTGCAGGGCATCTATGACTCCAACACCGACATCGCCCGCGTGTCCAAGCACGGCGGTGGCGTGGGCGCGTACCTGGGCTATGTGCGCTCGGCCGGCGCGCCGATCCGCGGCGTGGCCAACTCGTCCGGCGGCGTGGTGCCGTGGATCAAGCAGCTCAACAACACCGCCGTCAGCGTGGACCAGCTGGGCCAGCGCAAGGGGGCCATCGCGGTCTATCTGGACATCTGGCACCGTGACATCGAGGCCTTCCTCGACCTGCGCCTGAACAACGGCGACCAGCGCCTGCGCGCGCACGACGTGTTCACCTCGGTGTGCCTGCCGGACCTCTTCATGGAGGCGGTGGAGCGGCGTGGCGACTGGTACCTGTTCGACCCGCACGAAGTGCATCGCATCAAGGGCTGGTACCTGCAGGACTTCCACGACGAGCAACGTGGCCAGGGCAGCTTCCGCACCCGTTACGCCGAAGTGGTGGCCGACGAGCGGATCAGCCGGCGCACGGTCAAGGCCATCGACCTGTTCAAGCGGATCATGGTCAGCCAGCTGGAAACCGGCAATCCCTTCATGTTCTACCGCGATGAAGTGAACCGGAAGAACCCGAACAAGCATGCGGGCAACATCTATTCCAGCAACCTGTGCACCGAGATCCTGCAGAACATGAGCCCGACCCGGCTGATGCAGGAGATGATCAGCGGCGACCAGATCGTCACCACCCGCCAGGCCGGCGACTTCGTGGTCTGCAACCTGTCCTCGATCAACCTGGGCCGCGCCGTTACCGCCGCGCCGGACCTGCTGGACCACGATGTGCTGGAACGACTGGTCAGCGTGCAGGTGCGCATGCTCGACAACGTGATCGACCTCAACCAGCTGCCGGTGCCGCAGGCCACCATCACCAACCGCAAGTACCGCGCCATTGGCCTTGGCACGTTCGGCTGGCACCACCTGCTGGCGCAGCAGCAGATCGCCTGGGACGACCCCCGCGCGGAGGACTACGCCGACGCCCTGTACGAGCGCATCAACTTCCTGGCGATCCGCGCCAGCCTGCAGCTGGCCCAGGAGAAAGGCCGCTACAACGCCTTCCTCGGTAGCGAGTGGCACAACGGCGAGTACTTCCGTGCACGCGGCTACACCAGCCCCGCCTGGCAGGAACTGGCCGCGCAGGTCGGCGTGCATGGGCTGCGCAACGGCTGGCTGATGGCCGTGGCCCCGAACATGAGTACCGCGCAGATTGCCGGCAGCACCGCCTCGATCGATCCGGTGTACGGCGCGTTCTATTACGAGGAGAAGAAGGACTTCCGGCGGCCCGTGGCCGCACCGGGGCTTTCGCTGGAGACCTACCCGTATTACGAAAAGGGCGCGTACCGGCTCGACCAGTTCGCCAGCATCCGCCAGAACGCACGTCGCCAGCGCCACGTGGACCAGGCGATCAGCTTCAACCTCTACGTGCCCAGCACGATCCGCGCGAGCACCTTGCTGGCCCTGCACATGAGCGCGTGGCGGGAGGGGATCAAGACCACGTATTACGTGCGCTCGAACGATATCGATATCGACGAGTGCGAGTGGTGTTCGTCGTAACCACGCACCGCCTGGGCCGGCCAACGGCCGGCGCTACCGGTCTGCGTCCGGCCACGCAATCCATATTCCCCCATCAAGAACACGCCCATGGCAACCCCACTCGAACGCATCAAAATCCTCGAACCCAAACACCCCAACCGCTCCACCGGCATCATCAATGGCCGCACCAGTGGCATCCTGAACTGGAATGACATCCCCTACCCGTCCTTCTACCGGGCGTACAAGGAGCTCTCGACCAACTTCTGGATTCCCGACGAAGTGGACATGAAGGGCGATGCCCGCCAGTACGGCGAGCTGTCCGCCCGCGAGAAGAACGCCTACGACTCCATCATCGGCCTGCTCGCCACGCTGGACTCACCGCAGACGCGGTTCATCTACAACGTGGCCGAATACATCACCGACCCAGCCGCGCACGCCAATGCGGCGATCATCGGCCAGCAGGAGGTGATCCATAACGAAAGCTACAGCTATGTGCTGGCCTCCATTGCCGGGCTGGCCGACCAGAACCGGGTCTTCGAACTGGCCCGTACCCACCCCACGATCCTGGCCCGCAACGCGCCGATCATGTCGTCGTATGACGACTTCATGCGCGAGAAGACCGCCGAGACCCTGATCCGCTCGCTGATCCAGTCCTCGATCCTGGAAGGGATCAACTTCTATTCCGGCTTTGCGTTCTTCTACAACCTGGTGCGCCAGAACCGCATGACCGGTACCGGCAAGATCATCAGCTTCATCAACCGCGACGAGCTGGCCCACACCAAGTTCATCAGCGAACTGATCCGCGCCATCATCGGCGAGAATCAATCACTGCAGGGTGACCAGCTCACCGCCTATGTGCACGACGCCTTCGAGCACGCCATCGCCCTGGAAACCCGCTGGACCGGCGAGGTGCTGGACGGCATCGACGGCATCGACGTGGACGAGATGATCCGCTACGTGAAGTACCGCGCCAACAAGATGGCCGGCATGCTTGGCATCGACAAGCTGTACAGCGATGCCAACGCCAACGTGATGCCGTGGATCAAGGCGTATGCGGACAATTTCACTGAAACGAAGACCGACTTCTTTGAGATGCGCAATGCGAGTTACAAGAAGACGAATTCGGACAACGGGTTTGATGATCTGTAATCCGACATTCCGCAGCCACGCAGGGCGTGGCTCTACGTCCAGCTTCCCCACGCACTGCGTGGCAGACCGCCCATCATGCACATCCTGATTGCCTTCGCCTCGCTCAGCGGTAATACCCGCGAGGTCGCGCGCCTGCTCGCCGCGCATTGCCGTGGCCGCGGCCACGCGGTGGACTGGCTGGAGGCCGACGAGGCCCCCGAGCAGGCATTGCCGATCCTCGCTCGCCCGCACGACCGTTATCTGTTCGGCGCATGGACCGACAACGCCGGGCGCACCCCGACCGAGATGAAGGACTTCATCGCCCTGCTGCGTGACCACCCCGGCCTGCCACCGCCCGAACAGGTCGCCATCTTCGGCACCGGCGAAACGCAATGGGGCATGGAGTACTACTGCGGGGCCGCGCACCGCCTCGCCGGCTACTTCCACTCGCCCTGGCCCGTACTGGAGATCGAACAGATGCCGCACGGAGACGCCGACCGCCACGCCATTCAACAGTGGGCCGACCAGGTTCTGGCCGCGCCCGGGAGCCTTGCCACATGCTGACCCTGCAGGCGCAGAGCGCCGACGACTATCACAACGCGCTGCGCGCGCATTCCACCGTGCTGGTGGACTTCTACAAGGATCAGTGTCCGGGCTGCCGCATGTTGGACCTGGCCCTGGGCCAGGTCGCCACCACCCCCGCCGCCGCCGACGTGGTGCTGCTCAAGGTGAAGCTGGAGACTGTCGGTGAGGCCTTCTTCCGTGAGCTGGGGCTGCGCCAGACGCCAACCCTCACCCTGGTCAGGGACGGCCGCGAAGTGCAGCGGATGGCGGGCTACCAGTCGCCGGCACAGATCGGCGCGGCGCTCACCCCTGGCTGAGGTGACGCCTTCACGTCGAATCGACATGACCTTGCACATGCTGAATCTGCAGTCTGGGGACCCACCCTGCCACGTGTTGCATGGGTCTGCGCCGGCTGCGACCGGATCGTTAGCGGCATTGAATGAGTTCCGGTCGAGGTTGTGAACCAACGGGGGTAGTCGTTTCACGATCCACGCTCCGGAGATTTCACAATGCGACCTCTCTCTCAGTGCATCCAGCGCTGTGCGCTGTGCAGCGCCATCGCTTTGTCCCTTGCCACCCTGCCGATGCCTGCCCACGCCGGCACGCTCACCGGCCCTGGTAACACCTTCACCGTCACCCCGGGCTATCCCACAGAAGTGTGGGACGTCTCTGACGGTGCGGAACTGATCATCGCGCCGGGTGGCAGCACCTCAGGCGTCCAGGTCGACAACGCACGCCTCACCGGCACGGACGTGGTGATGAGCGGCGTATCCGGGCTGCGGCTAGCCAACAACAGCACCGGTGCCATCACGGGCGGGCAGATCATCGACGCTGGCATCGGTAGTGATGCGATTACGGTCGACTCCGGCAGCAGCCTGTCGTTGGACGACCTGTCCATCACGTCCACCCGACACGGGTTCAATGCTACCGGCACGGGCAGCACGCTGTCGGTCAGCAATACAGTGGTCACCTCCGCCAATGACACGTTCCGGGTCGGCGACAACGGCACGCTGGTCCTGGACAACGTACAAGCCGCCACTACGAGCACGTTCGGTGGCCACTACGCGCTATGGATGATCGGGGGCAATGCGCAGGTGTCCGGCAGCACTTTGTCCAGCACCTTCGGCGGAGTGCGGCTGAGCGCTGGCACCTTGACCCTGGATGACTCTGATGTGCGGGGCGATGACACCGCGCTGGCGCTGGCGGGCTCACCTTCGGGCATCGACCGGCCCACCGCCGCGGTCAGCAACTCCACGCTGACAGGTGCCGTCGGGGCTTTGGTCGCCACGTCCAGCCTTTCCCTGACAGGCAGCACGGTGCGAGGCACCGGCGGTGGCACCACGACAGGAGATGGGACGGGCGTCCGTGTCACTAACAGCACGCTACAGTTGACCCAGGACAGCCGCGTCGAGGGCACCATCGCCGGCATGGTTCTCAGTAGTATCGGTGGGGGCAACAACACGGTGCTGATCGATGCTTCCGTGGTCAGCGCCAGCGTCGGCCCCTCCGTCAACATGCTGGGAGGCAACGCCGACGTCACCCTGACCAATGGCGCACAACTGGTCGCCGGCAACGGCGTCGCGATCCAGGTGGCCGAGACTTCTTCGCTGAACCTGACCATCAGCGATACGTCCATCACCGGTGATCTGGTTGGCGCGACATCGGCAACGACCACCCTCAACGTCACGCTGGGAAGCGGAGCGTGGCTGCAGGGAGCCATCATCAACGGCACCGATGTACAGCTCGACGCAGCGCAGTGGCAGCTCACCGCTGACAGCAACGTGCAGCAGCTGGAACTAGGCAGTGGTGCGCGGGTGCTGTTCGGCGACGGCAATGACTTCCACACCCTGCAGGTAGCCGGCAACTACACCGGCAACGGCGGCACCTTGCTGTTCAACGCCGTGCTCGCCGGTGACGACGCCCCTACCGACAGGCTGGTGATCGGCGGTGACAGCAGCGGCCAGACCAACGTGCAGGTCAACAACATCGGCGGACCCGGTGCACCTACCAACCGCGGCATCCAGCTGATCGCGGTGGCCGGAGCCTCCAACGGCAGCTTCGACCTCGTCGGCCGTGCCGTCGGTGGCCAGTACGAGTACTTCCTGTTCAAGGAGGCCGCCGACGGCGGCTGGTACCTGCGCTCGGAACTACCGGATCCGTGTGACATCGATCCGAGCCTGCCGGAGTGCCAGAATCCGGAGCCGGAGCCGGTGCCGGAACCCGTACCGGTGCTGCGCCCTGAGCCCGGGGCCTATCTGGCCAATCATCAGGCCGCCGACGGCATGTTCCGGCTGGGCTATCACCATCGCCAGGCGGGCCAGAACAGCGGTCGCGCGTGGGCGCGCGTGGATGGTTCGCGCTCCGGCTTCGGTGCCAACCTGCAACAGTTGAACGTGCATGGCAGCAGCCAGGCACTGAGTGTCGGTGCGCAGGTGTTCGGCAGCGAGAACGGCAGCGGCGTCGGCGTGATGGTGGGCAGCGGCAATGCCAGCAGCACCTCCACTAGCGAACTGACCGGTTACTACGCGCGCGGCAAGGTCAAAGGCAACGCCGTCGGTGTGTACGGCACCTGGCGGACCGCCGCAGGCGCAGACCCGTATGCGGGCCTGTATGTGGACGGCTCGGTGCAGCGGGTGATGTTCCGCAATGAAGTGGAGGGCGCGGCGCTCGCCACGGAACGTTACGACAGCCGTGCCTGGCAGAGTGCGGTGGAAGTCGGCTACGCCTTTGCGATCAGCCGCGGCCCGAACAGCTCCGTGTTCGTGGAACCTCAGCTGCAGGTCGGTTACTCCCGCTGGGACAGCCTGCAGCACACCGAGCGCAACGGCACCGTGGTGCGCGCCGAAGACGCCAGCGGGGCCTTCGGTCGGGCTGGCGTGCGTATTTCCGGCGTGACCCGATGGGGCGGCAGCGCCGCCGAAGTGCAGCCCTATGTGGCGGCGAGCTGGCTGCGCAACGCCAGCAACCCGTATGTGCGCATGGACGATGAAGCCGTGGATGCGCGGATTCCGCGCCAGCGTGGCGAGTTCAGTGCCGGGGCCAGCGTGCGCTTCCCCGGTGGCTTCGGTGCCTGGGCCGGGCTGACCCTGCAGCGCGGCTCCGGCTATCACCAGCGCAGCGCGCAGCTCGGGCTGAGCTACCGTTGGTGACGGTCAGTTCGGGCGGGTCGACAGCAGGCCGATCCGCTTGAACCACCACTCCAGCGGCAACGTGACCAGCGGCGGAATCGCCGCCACCAGCGCCAGCAGCGTGGCCCACCAGGGCCAGCGCTGGCGCAGTGCGGTGAGCACGCTGACCACCACGTAGACCATGAAGGCCAGCCCGTGCAGCGGCCCGAAGATACGCACGCCCAGCGTGGTTGGTTCGCCGGCGTGGTACTTGAAGTACATGCCGACCAGCAGGCCGGCCCAGGTGAAGGCTTCAAACAGCGCCACGATGGCGAAAACACGGCCCATCGGGCTGAGCGGAGCAGAGGTTTTCAAAAGCGAACCCGGCAATCACGGCAAAAGGGGCCGCCATGATAGCCGGGTTGTCGCAAATGCGAACCGTTCGCTTAGATGAACATCCCGCCCGATGCTTCCACGCGCTGCGCGTTGATCCAACCGGTCTTCGGCGAGAGCAGTGCCACCACCACCGGCCCGATGTCATCCGGCAATCCGGCGCGACCCAATGCGGTATTGCCGGCCACCATTTTGTTGATGTCCTGGTTGTCACGCACGTGGCCGCCGCCGAAGTCGGTTTCGATCGCACCCGGTGCCAGCGTGTTGGCGCTGATGCCGCGTGCACCCAGTTCCTTGGCCAAGTAACGGCTGAACACCTCGATGCCGCCCTTCATCATCGCGTAGGCCGAGCTGCCCGGCAGCGCGAAGCGGGCCAATCCGCTGGACACATTGAGAATGCGGCCACCGTCACTGATCAGCGGCAGCAGTGCCTGGGTCAGGAAATACGGGCCCTTCAGATGCACCGCGACCAGGTGGTCGAACTGTTCTGCGGTGGTGTCGGCGAACCCGGCGTACAGGCCTTCACCGGCGTTGTTCAACAGGCCCTGCAGGCCGTTGGCGCCCCACTGCTGCAGCTGCGCCTTGACCGCATCGGCAAACGCCGGGAAGCCGGCACTGTCGGCCACGTCCAACGGCAACGTGGCGGCGCGGCGACCCAGTGCTTCGATCTGCGCCACCACCTGCTGGGCGGCCTCGGCCTGGCTGCGGTAGGTGATGATCACATCGGAGCCGTCGGCGGCCAGCGCCAGCGCGGCATTGCGGCCCAGGCCGCGGCTGCCGCCGGTGATCAGGGTGATACGGGAAGAAGTGGTCATGCCGGTACTCCACGGTTGGGGTGTGTGGCCAGACTATTGCGCTTGCCGTTCGGCATAAATGGCGCGATCCTGATTTGACTGTCCAATCAGAGCGAACAATCCATGGACCGCCTTGACCAGTTGCGCAGCTTCCTGCGGGTGGCCGAACTCGGCTCGTTCACCCGCGCCGCCGACAGCCTGGGCCTGCCCAAGGCCAGTGTCTCGCTGGCGGTGCAGCGGCTGGAGGCGGAGGTGGGTGTGCAGCTTCTGCACCGTACCACCCGGCGGGTGACGCTCAGCGCCGACGGCACCCAGTACCAGCAGCGCGCCCGCGACCTGCTGGACGACATGGAAGAGCTGCAGGGCATGTTCCGCCGCGACACCGGCCAGTTGACCGGCCGCCTGCGGGTGGACATGTCCAGCGGGCTGGCCCGGCAACTGGTAGTACCGCATCTCCCTGCCTTTCTGGGCGAGCACCCCGGGCTGGAGATCGAGCTCAGCGGCACCGACCGCCGTGTGGATCTGGTCCGCGAAGGTTTCGACTGCGTGCTGCGGGTCGGGCCGCTGGACGACAACACGCTGGTCGCACGGCCACTGGGGGTAATGCATATCGTCAACTGCGCCAGCCCGGCCTACCTCGCCGCGCGTGGCATGCCGCAGACGCTGGACGACCTCGCCTCACATGCGCTGATTCATTACGTCGGCACGCTCGGTCAGCGCTCACCGGGCTTCGAGTACCACGACGGCCAGGGCTACCGCAGCCTGCCGATGGGTGGGCCGATCACGGTCAACAGCGGCGAGGCCTACAGCGCGGCGGCACTGGCCGGACTGGGCATCATCCAGGTACCGCGCTTGGGCGCACGCGCTGCCGTGGCGCGCGGTGACCTGGTCGAAGTGCTGCCGCAATGCGTGGCCGAGCCGATGCCGGTGACCCTGCTGTACGCCCAGCGCCGGCACCTGCCGCGCCGGGTCGCGGCGTTCATGGACTGGGTGGCCGGGGTTATCCAGCCGGAACTCGCACGGACCGATTGACGCACCACCCCGGGCAGCCGGTAAGCTCTGCGCTCGCAAATGTAACCGATTACATCTCATGCCCATTGCTCAGCCGCGCGCCGAACAACATGCCACCCGCGCCGCCTTCCTGCTGCCTGGTTTCGCCACCGCTGCGTGGGCACCGCTGGTGCCTTATGCCAAGGCCCGCACCGGGCTCGATGAAGGCACCCTTGGGCTGGTGCTGTTGTGCCTGGGGGCTGGCTCGCTGATTGCGATGCCGATTGCAGGCGCACTGGCTGCGCGTTTCGGTTGCCGCGCCATCATGGTGATCACGCTGCTGATGGCGATGGTCGCCCTGCCCTTGCTGGCCATCGCCCCTTCGCCATGGACGCTGGGTGCGGCGCTGTTCGTGTTCGGTGCCGGCGTCGGCGCGTGCGACTGCGTGATGAACATGCAGGCGGTGATCGTCGAACGCGAAAGTGGACGGCCGATGATGTCCAACTTCCACGCGTTCTACAGCATTGGTGGTGCGGTCGGTGCGGCGGCGATCACCGCGCTGCTGTCCCTGCGTGTCTCGCCGCTGCTGGTCTGCGTGCTGGCGTCGCTGGTGATGCTGGCCCTGCTGGGGACCTCAGTGCGCTGGTGGCGGCGGGACCGCGCGCCCAACGACGCGCCCATGTTCGCGGTGCCGCATGGCGTGGTGCTGGCGATCGGCGTGCTGTGCTTTGTCGCCTTCCTCGCCGAAGGCACCATGCTCGACTGGAGCGCGGTATTCCTGCATGAAGTGCAACAGGTGCCGCAGGACCGCGCGGGCCTGGGCTTCATGTGCTTCGCCATCGCAATGACGATCACCCGCCTGGTGGGTGATGGCGTGGTGGCCAAACTGGGCCGTCACCGCGCGATTCTGCTCGGCGCGCTGGTCGCGGCGGTGGGCTTCGGCCTGATCACCTATGCCCCGCCGCTGCTGCCCGCACTGGCCGGCTATGTGCTGATCGGCCTGGGTTGCGCCAACATCGTGCCGGCGCTGTTCTCCATGGCCGGCAACCAGAAGGCCATGCCCGAAAGCCTGGCCATTCCGGCGATCACCACCCTGGGCTACGCCGGCGTGCTGGCCGGCCCTGCGCTGATCGGCTTCGTCGCGCACGCCAGCAGTCTGGTGTTCGCGTTCACCGCGGTTGCCGTGGTGATGGTGCTGATTGGCATCAGCGCCCGCTGGGTACGGGTGTAATCAGCGGTGCGCCAGCGCGTAGTCGATGGCGGCGCACACCGCCGCCACCTGCGCGTCATTGCACTGCTGCGGGGTCGCGCGCGGGCTGTCCGGGTAGACCTCGGTGGTGGTGGTGAACTTCGCGCCGGTGATGCTCGCGCACAGACCCAGGCGCTTGAGCGGGTATTCGATCACGCCAGGAGCCACCACCGGTGAGCCGATGATTTCGCCCTTCTCATCCGCCGGCGCGATGTGGGTCACCTTTTCCACTTCGGCGTTGACCGCCTGCTGGAAAGCCGGCTGCGGGTTTTCGGTGTCGTCCACCAGGTAAAAACCGTCCGGAATGCCACCCGGCTCAAACGGCTTGCCATCGCGCGCGGCCAGAGCCGGACGGAACTCGGTTTCGTCGCTGTCGGTGGTTTCGTGCAGGTCGATATGCAGCACCATGCCGTCACGGAACGGTTCCACCAGCGCCATCAGGGCAGCCGATTCGGCAGCCGGGCTGTTGGCCACGAAGGAACGATTCGGGTCGATCGCCAGCGCGTTCCAGCGATTGATGCGCTCGAACCCCCACGGGTTCACGCACGGAGCCACGAGGACGTTGGCCTTGCCGGCGTAGTCCTTGGCCCGCTGCGCCAGGAACTGCAGTGCACCTTCCACGCCACTGGTTTCATAGCCATGCACGCCGCCGGTGACCAGCACGCCGGGCAGCGCCGGGTTCCAGTCGCGGCTGCGCAGGGCGAACAGCGTGTACTGGTCCGGGGCGTAATCCAGCTCGCCGTAGGGAACGACCTCAAAATCGGCACCCAATGCCTGGACCTTGGTCACCACCTCGTCGGCATAGCTGCGCTGCTTCGGCTGCCCCGACCGCCACTGCGCTTTCTCGTCCGCGCCCCAGGCCTGGCCGGGGGTACCGATGGGGTAGAAACGGGAGAGGGTCATGGCAGGTCTCGCAGGGATTTCAGGAGGGGAGATGATAGCGTGGCGGTCCTGATAGGGCCTATGGCGGCTCTTGCACCGATGAGTTGGCGGGACGGTGGGCTGGTAGCGTCGGTCGACAGACGACGGCCGTGAAATTGCCAACACCCGGTAACGCATTGAAACTAACGAAATAGGTCTACACGTGATCCCCTGTTTCAGACGGGTGCATCCAACTCCACAGCCATGACAACGTCAATACCCATCCACGGCCGATTCACCATAGTCGACTATCGCGGCTTCCACGACGTTCCCCGCCTCATACTGGCGAAGGACGAACAGAACGTGTACTGGATCCTCGAAAGCCTGTTCGACGATACGCTGGATGACTATCCAGATGCCTACACAGTTTATCCGGTCGATCTTGAGGAGAACTCCCTGTTATCCGTGCTTCAGCGACACCACGATGACCCGCCTGCCTCCGCGCTAGGCACCCTGCCGGTCTCACGCCTCATCTTTGATCCCACCACGCGCGCATCGTTCGAAATCGCCTGAGCCAATCTCGAAACGGTAGCGCCGGCCGTTGGCCGGCCAAAGCAAAGCCCAAACCTGCTCCGTAGAGCCACGCCCTGCGTGGCTTCGACCCACCAGGCACCACGAAGCCACGCAGGGCG
>NZ_JASCOZ010000127.1 GCF_029960115.1 Stenotrophomonas sp. PS02289 | reverse complement strand
TTCCAAGCCCGCCCCCCCAAGGTAGCGCCAGCGGCCACTTTCCGCTAAACATGCAGATCGGCCCATTCATGGGCCGACCTCCCCCCTGTACCTGGATCTGCCTGTGCTGAGTGTTGTCGGTTTGCTGCTTGCGTTGTATCTGGTGTGGCGCGTCATCTGGCCCCTGAAACTGTCCCTGTCACTGCGCGGCCCGTTAGGGCTGCTGGTCATCGCGCTGGCACTGCATCACCGGATCGTGGCGCGGTTTGCCGGCACCATGGCCTCGCCCGAACTGCCGAAGATGGTCATCGCGCTGCTGGCCACCGGTTTCACGGCGCTGCTGCTGCTGGCCGTGTTCGTGATCGTGCTGGATGTGCTGTTGCTGGCGGGCCGCCTGCTGCGGGCTCGGCGCATGGCAGACGCGCTGCGCGCTCCCTGGTTGAGGCCCTCGGCGGCGGTGGTGGCACTGCTGCTGTCGGCGTATGGCATCAGCCAGGGCATGGCGGTGCCGAAGGTGCGCCACGTCGAGGTGGCCATAAACGATCTGCCCGCGGCCTTTGAGGGCTACCGCGTTCTGCAGCTCACCGACATCCATGCCAGCCGTCTGCTGACCGGCGAGTGGGTGGCCAAGGTGGTAGCCGAAAGCAATGCGCAGCAGGCCGACCTGATCGTGATTACCGGCGATCTGGTGGATGGCACGGTGGCAGCACGCGCTGATGACGTGCGTCCGCTGGCTGAGCTCAAGGCTCCGGATGGGGTCATCGCCATTACCGGCAACCATGAGTACTACAGCCAGTATCAGCCGTGGATGCAGGCCTTCAGGTCATTGGGCATGCAGGTGCTGGCCAACAGCCACACCCGGATCCTCCGGGACGGTGCGGCCCTGACCATCGCCGGTGTCACCGACCCCGCCGCGATGAACCATGACCTGCCGATGCCGGACCTGCACGCCGCACTGAAGGGGGCCGACCCCGATGCGCCGGTGATCCTGCTTGACCACCGCCCGAACCTGGCGCGCGCCAACGCGGCCTCCGGGGTGGCGCTGCAGCTGTCCGGGCATACCCACGGCGGCCATATCGTCGGCATGGACCAGTTGGTGAAGCGCTACAACAGCGGCTTCGTGTCGGGCCGCTACGAGGTGGACGGCATGACCCTGTATGTGAGCAACGGCGCGGGGCTGTGGCCCGGCTTCGCGGCGCGCATCGGTGTGCCGTCGGAGATCACCGTGTTTACCCTGCGGCGCCGAGTGGCACCGACCGGGGAATAGCGGTCGGCCCGGCAGCCACACTCAGCTCCGGAGCCAGTGCATGTGCCACCGCCATGCGCAGCAGGGTGGGGCTGATGTAGCGACGATGCGTGCGGTCGATCAGCGCCATGTAGAAGCGGCCGAACGCGTTGTGGGTGCGCACCCGGGTGCCGAGCGAGATCCGCAGCTGGCCGTCATCGAGCCGTTCCACGCGTACGCAGGAGCGGAAACGCAGATGACGGTCATCTGCACCCAGCAGCACTTCCGCACTGTGGTCATCGGCGTCAACGTGCTGGCCCAGCACCGGGAAGCGGCCGGCAAACAGCTGGCTGCGATCCTCGGACAACAACGAGGACACCGGGCAGCCCAGCGGCGAGGTCCGCAACCGCAGCGGTGCCACCAGCACGTTGCGCAGGGCCATCAGTTGGCCGACGCCTGACGGCGGGTTGAGAATGAAGCCTTCCAGCACGGATTCCAGCATCCGGCGCGCGGAGGTTCCGGCCAGCGCATGTGCCGGCAGGATCATCGAGACATAGTCCCGATGATGACTGCCTTCCGGCAGCGCCTGCTGCAGCAGCGAGTCGTCCGGCGCGTCGCGATGATGCGTCACCGGGTGCAGGCTGGGCCGGCGGCTGACGTAGCCGCGGATCGGCCGCAGTCCATGCAGGGCGGTACGCAGACGGCCGATCGGGTCACGGGTGCGGGCGCACAGGCGACCGGCCCAGGAGCGGGTGGGGGCATGCAGCGAAAGACTGACGCACGGCACGCTGTGCGGGTCGGTCTGCTTCAGCAGCGTCTGCAGGTGGGAAGGCAATGTGTCGGTGAGGCCGGGAAGGTCGGCGGTGCCCGCATCCACCTGGGCGCGCTGGGTGTCACTGAGCGGACCGGTGTGGTCGTTGGCGTGGCACGACAGTGCAAACAGGGCCGGGTGCGGCGCGCGCTGTGACACAAACTGGTGCCAGGTGCCGCTGCCGAAGCGCACGGTAAACAGGCAGTCCGGCGGGATCTCGATGAAGCGCAGTGCATGGATGAAGGCGGCCGGATCGTCGTCCAGCTGCGCATCCGACGCGGTGGAAAAACGCAGCTGTGCGCCGCCGCTGCCGGAGACCGCGGTGAACATGCGCGTGCCGGCATGCCGGTGAAACGGATGTCCTTGCGGACCCACCGCGAACGAGTACAGCGAGGAGGGGTCCTGATGCGCCATGTGCATGTCACCCAGGCGCGCTGATGGTTCATCCAGCGCATCAACGAAACGCGGGTGGGCGGATTGGCGCAGGCCGGCGTCGCGTACCAGCTGGTCGCCCGCCCCGATCCCCAACTGGGTGATCAAGGTGACCTCAACCGGGCTGCCTCCGCCGTGGGAAGGAAGGCTGATGCCGGGGAATGAACGGTCCGTGTGAGTCACTCCTGGCATGGTGGCCTCCTCAGCCTTCGGCAGGGATCTTGCGGGAACGGGCGCGGGCGCGGCTTTCGCGCTGCAGGGGACCGCCCACCGGGCACACTTCGGCCGCCCAGGTGAACAGCGTGTTGGTCAGGCGCTCGGGCACCTGGCGGAAGTACACGAACTGGCCACGCTTCTCACGCTCGATCAGCCCGGCTTCTTCGAGGATGCGCAGGTGGCTGGACAGTGCCGGCTTGCTGAAGTCGAAGCGCTCGCCCAGCTCGCCCGCACTCAGCTCGCCACCGCTGAGGTAGGCCAGGATCTGGCGGCGGGCACTGGAGGCCAAGGCTTCAAAGATACGGTCCATGGGTGGCAGTTAACTAATTCGTTAATTAACTATGATCGGGTTCGCGGACCCTTGTCAAGTGCTGGCGGATCGGACCGGCCAGATGCGGGCGCCGACACCGTCACCGTCGCGTCATCTGCGTGCCCTACCGTGCTGCACACTTCAGGGGCGAGGCGACACAGGTGGCCGAACAGGCAAGACGGCGCCTGGCACGGATGTTCGAAGATCACGCGCCGGTGCTGCGTGGCTTCTTCGTGCGCCGTGGCGCACGTCAGGACGCGGAAGACCTGGTGCAGGAAACCTATCTGCGCCTGCTGCGCGCCCATGAGGGTGCGGGGGAGCCCATCGCCAATCCCGAGGCCTACCTGTTCACCGTTGCGCAGAACCTCGCGCGCGAACAGGTGGCGCGGCGGCGCTGGTCGACCCTGCCCATCGATGAGATCGAACAGCTGGGCCCCGGCCTGGCCAGCGGGGAATGCGTGGAAGATGCCGCCGAACGCGAACAGCGCCGCCAGCACCTGCAGACACTGCTGGCCAGCCTGCCCGAGCACACCCGCGCCGTGCTGGTGATGCAGTACCGCGATGGCCTGAGCTACAAGCAGATCGCCGAACGCCTCGGCGTGTCCTCGCACATGGTCAAGAAGCACGTGGTGCGCGGCCTGTCGGTCTGCCGCCAGGCCATGGCCGAGCCGGTGGAGGTCCGTTGACCACGCCCATCGACCATCCCTCCGCGCTGACCCAGGCGGCGGCGAACTGGCATGCACTGCAGCGGCAAGGTTCCGTCAGTGCGGACCAGCAGCGCGCGTTCATGCAGTGGCTGGTGGCCTCGCCCGAGCATCTGCGCGAATACATGGCCATCAGCGAAGTGGCCGGTGCGCTGGGCGATGCGCTGCGTGACATGCCCATCGACCTGGACGCGTTGCTGGCGGCACCGCCGGCGGTGGGCAACAGCCATAACGTGGTGCGCCTGTCGCCGCCGAGAAAGCCGCACGTCGCTGCGGCGGATGCGCGTCGCCGCTGGCTGCCGCGCATCGCGGTGGCCGCCAGTGTGCTGCTGGCGGTGGGATGGGGGACAAGCCTGGCACTGCCGCGCAGTGACCACTTCGTGGCGGCACATGGCAGCCCGCGCCAGATCACGCTGGATGACGGCACGGTGGTGCACCTGGATGCCGAGAGCGAGGTGTCTGTACGCATGACCTTGCTGTCCCGCCGGGTGGAACTGGAACGCGGGCAGGCCAGCTTCGTGGTCGCGGCCGACCGGCGACCGTTTGCGGTGCATGCGGCGGGGCTGCAGGTGACCGACATCGGTACCACCTTCGACGTCTCACTGCTCCGCGAGCAGGCCCGCATCGGTGTCAGCGAGGGGCGTGTGCAGGTGCGCGGCGACGGCGGGCGAGGGCGCATGCTGGCCGATCTGGACGCCGGGCAGGTCGCACAGGTGGCCTATCGCGATCAGCGTGTGCAACTCAGCGATGAAGACGCCGACAGCATGACCGCGTGGTGGCGGGGGCGCGCCGTGTTCCGCGACGAGCCATTGCGCGACGTGGCAGATCGCTTCAACCGACGCAACACGCTGCGCCTGCATGTCAGCGATGATGCTGGCGCGCTGCGTCTGACCGGCAACCTGCGCGTGGACGACCTCGCATCGTTGCGTGCGTTTCTGGATCAGCAACCTGCACTGATCACCCAGCGCGAAGCCGACGGCATCCACGTGCGCGTGCGGCCACAGGCAACGTCCGCGCTGTAAGAAAAAATTCATCGAAAAAGCGGTGCCCGATTCGCGCACTGCGCACTCGTAGTAGGGGAAAGCAGGAACAACCCCGTTCCGCGACCACCGCCATTCCCTCACTGGATCCCACGATGCGCCGCACACTGTTCCTTTCGATTGCCCTTGCCCTGCAGGTCACCACTGCGGCCACTGCCGCTGAACCGGCCCGCGTTGCCAGCGAGGCCATTGCCTCGCAGCCGCTGGATGCCGCACTCAATGCACTGTCGCGCCAGACCGGCCTGCAGTTCGTCTACAACGCACGGAGTGCGGGTAATCCACGTACGTCCGGCGCGCCGGCCGGACTCAGCGCCGACGCCGCGTTGAGCCGTCTGCTGGCGGGTACCGGACTGCGCTACCGCTACCTCAACGCGACCACGGTCACCATCGAAGCACAGGACAGCGCATCGCCGGCTCCGGGCGCAGGCATGACCGCTCCGTCCGGCGTTGCCGTCGCCGCCGATGCGCCGCTGAACGCCGAAGTGGCCGCACCGGCAGCGGGTGCCGGGGCACAGAACCTGGAAACCATCCAGGTCACCGGCAGCTACAGTCGCAGTCTGGAACAGGCGGTGGACATCAAGCGCGCCACGGTCGGCTTTTCCGACTCCATCGTGGCCACCGACGTGGCGGACTTTCCGGAGCAGAACCTGGCCGAAGCACTGCAGCGCGTTCCAGGCGTGACCATCGAACGCAGCAAGGGCCTGGGCACCAAGGTCAACGTGCGCGGCCTGCCGTCGGAATACACCCATGTTTCGATCAACGACCTGGCCACCGCGTCGGGCAGTGGCGGCCGCGATGTCGAATTTGACATGTTCGCGTCCGAGATCATCCAGCAGGTGACGGTGCAGAAGTCGCCGACCGCCGCTGACGAAGAGGGTGGCATCGCCGGTTCGGTGAAGATCTCCACGGCGCGTCCTTTCGACTACAACGAGCGCAAGCTGGTGTTCTCGGCCGAAGGTGCACATAACAGCATCTCCGAGGAAGTCGATCCGCGCTTCGCCTTCCTTGCCGCCGACACCTGGGGTGACTGGGGCGCGCTGGTGTCGTACTCGCAGTCCAAGCGCACCAACCGCACCGATTCCACCTCGGGCATCAACTTCCGCCCGTCCTCGCGATTTCTGACCGCGTCGGGGACCCGGGGTACCCAGGCCCAGTCCGTGCTGCTGCGCGACGCAGGGGTGAACATCACCGACCGCAATGACTCGGACCAGACCAACCGCGTGGTCTTCCAGGACAAGGTGGGCGATCGCGTATATCTGAACGAGCAGGACAAGTGGGGCGCGACCGCGTCGCTGCAGTACAAGCCGAGCAATAATTTCAGCCTGACCTTCGATGCCATGGTCGGCGGCTACGACAGTACCGAAGACGAGTACGACGCGGCCGCCTATTCGGCCTCCAGCCGCAGCACTTTCGACACCATCCATGAGTACGACGCGGATACGCTGTCCCAGTACGGCATGGTGGTGCTGCGCGATGTGTCCTACACCGCCACCCAGCACGAAATGCTGAGCAAGGAGCGGATCAACAAGACCGATTACAGCCAGTACAGCATGGCGCTGGATTGGAAGGGCGACAACTGGTATGTCGACGGGTTGATCGGCTACTCGGGTGCGGAGAAAACCTCCGACTACTCCAATCTGAAGCACGTCGCCTATGCGCCGTCGCGTACGCGCTGGACCGGCGACAGCGGCGAGACGATTCCGAGCGCCGCCCCGGGCAGCATCGACATGTACAACGCCTCGGACAAGTATCTGTTCGAAGCCTACGAGACCACCCTGGAAAAGGTGCAGGACGACAAGTACGCCGCGCAGGTCAACGTGACCCGCCTGCTCGACCTCGCCTTCCTGCCCGCTCTGCACACCGTGAAGTTCGGTGCGCGCTACACCGACCGCTCCAAGGAGCGGCAGTATGGTGAAGCCAAGATCACCGGCCCGACCGCTGGCAGCGCTGCGTGGGTGAACACCCGAACCTTGGCCGACAGCCCGCTGCAGTCGATCAGCGACATCGTTCCCGGCGGCGAGTATTCGCACAAGGGCCTGGACTGGCAGCAGGTGTCCAATTCCTACGCACGCAGTGCCTTCCGCTACGACGGCTTCTACACGCCGTTCGATCCGGGCCAGTTCTACCAGGTGGACGAAAAGGTGATGAGCTTCTACGCCATGACCGACTTCGCGTTCGACATCGGCAATGTGCCCTTCACGATCAACGCCGGCGCGCGTTACGTGGACACCAAAGTGGATTCGTTCGGCTTCCACCCGATCCAGCGTCCGGATGGCAGCACCGGGTACACCGACACGCCGGTATCCAAGGACGGCAGCTACGACGACCTGCTGCCCAGCTTCAACATGACCGCCGAAGTGTCGCCCGGCCTGCTGCTGCGTGCTGCCGCCTCGAAGGTGATGATGCGCCCGGCCCTGACCGACGTGGCCTACAAGCGTACCGCCAGCTGGAGCTCCTACCGCTTCACCGACGGTAACCCGGAGCTGAAGCCGACCTACGCCAAGCAGTGGGAAGTGGGCGTGGAGAAGTACCTGGACAATGGCGCGCTGTTTGCGGCCAGCTACTTCCGCAAGAACATCGATGGCGTGGTGATCAACTCGCTGACCGGCATGGTCGAGGACGTGGCGGTGTACAACGCCAACGGCAGCCTCAACGGCATCTATGACTTCGATGTGTACCAGCCGGTCAATGCCAAGGGCTCCTACGAGGTCGACGGTATCGAGCTGGTCGCGCAGATGCCGCTGGGCATGTTCGCCCCGTGGCTGGAGGGCTTCGGCGTCAATGCGAACTACACCATGCTGGACAGCTCGCTGGCCGGTGAGTCGGACCTGGGCATCCAGACCCCGATGCCGGGTCTGTCGGAGAAGACCTGGAACTTCACCGCCTACTACGAGAACGAGCGCTTCGATGCCCGCGTCTCGTACAACCACAAGGATGAGTACGTTGAGTCGATTGGCTACAACCTGTACCCGATCTACCGCGATGCCTATGGCCAGCTGGATGTCTCCATCGGCTACCGCATCACCGACAAGATCAAGCTCAGCCTGAAGGGCATCAACCTTACCAACGAGATCACCAGCGGCTACACCATGGATCCGTCGTTCCCGACCATGTACGAAGCGTCGGGCCGTCGTATCAGCCTGGGCCTGCGCGCCGACTTCTGATCCACCGTTTCAGTGTGGGTGGCGCGCGGATCGGAGAGGGTCCGCGCGTTGCCCGCACGCTTTTCTGTGAGGTGCCCGCAATGAAACAACTGCTTGTGCTGGCGTTGCTTGCCACATCCGCACCGGCGCTGTCTGCCGATGCGACGACTGAAAAGGGCCGCCAATGGTTGGCCGGCGACCACCACGTGCACAGTGAGTGGAGCGTGGAATGGGACCGCAGCACCACGCCGCCGACCCCGATCCGGGGCGGCGACTCTTCTTACAGCCGCAGTCGCAATGCGGCCCAGGCCAAGGCCTTTGGCCTGCGCTGGATGGTTCATACCGACCACGGTGGCCCCGGCCATTCGGTGGTCACCCGTGATCACGCGTATCCGGCGCTGCTGCAGGCCCGGCAGGACGTGCCCGACGTGATCCAGTTCAACGGCATGGAGTTTGACGTACCTGCCGGTGAGCACGCCTCGCTGATCGTTGCCCCCGGTCCGGACGAGCGGGATCAGCTGGTGACCGCCGAGCGCGACTACAGCCGCAGCGAACCCTTGCAGGGCAGCCGTGATACCCAGCAGGAAATGCTGGCGGCGCTGGGCTACCTGCGTGGGCTGCAGCCGCAGCCGCTGATGTTGATCAATCACCCGTCGCGGACCGCCACTGGCGTGGGCGTATGGGGCAAGGTCACGCCGGAAGAGCTGCGCAGTTGGCACGCGGCCGCGCCGCAGGTGCTGGTGGGCATGGAAGGGGCTCCGGGGCACCAGGGCATCCGCAGCGAACGCGGGCTGTACCGTAATGCCGACGCACCGACCTTTGGTGGCTTCGACCAGATGACCGCCCAGGTCGGGGGCATCTGGGACCAGATGCTGGCCGACGGGTTGCGCTTCTGGATCACCGCCAGCTCCGATTCGCACGTCAACGTCCGCGACGGTGGCCGCGACTACGACCCGGGGGAGTACAGCAAGACCTACGCCTGGGCTCGCCCGGAGGCGGAGGACATCCTGGACAGCCTGCGCCAGGGCCGCACGTTTGCGGTGACCGGTGATCTGGTCGACCGGCTTGAGCTCACTGTCAGCGACGGCACGCGGTCGGCCACGCTGGGGGAGACGCTGCCGGTGTCTGCCGACGGCATGCTGCAGGTACAGCTGCGCGTGCGCCAGCCGAATTTGCCCAATGCGAATGGCGACCGACCCGTGCTGAAGCTGATCGAGCTGGTGGTGGGCGGCAAGGATGCTGACGGCGAGTTGAAGATGCAGTCGCGTCATTTTGCCGCTACCGACTGGCAGCGTGACGGCGACTGGATCCGCGTACGCTGGACGCTGCCAGCACCGGCCCAGGGCGGCTTCGTCCGTGCCCGTGGCAACAGCACCGGCGAACGCGTGGCCCTGGCCGACCTTCCCGGCGAAGACCCCTGGCAGGACCTGTGGTTCCACTCCAATCCGGTGTTCGTGGAGGTTGGCCCGCGTTGACCCTGGCGGTGGGAATGGTAGCGTGGCAGCACAGCCCTTCCCACCGACAAGGAACGTACATGAAGTACCTGTTGATGTTGCTGGCCCTGATGTCGGCCGCCACCGCATCGGCCACCTCCATCGTGCCCATGACGCTGGAGCAGATCGTCGCGCAGGCCGACCTGGGCGTGATCGCCAAGATCGAGGCCGTGGACATGGTGGACGGCCAGGGCCAGCCGGTCACGGACCCGGCGGCCCGCACCGGCCCGGACAGCGACAATCAGATTCGCCTGCATCTGGTGTTGGACGACGTGGTGTTCAGTCGCACCGGCCCGGTACCGGTACGCGTCACCGTCCCGCTCTGGCAGATGTGGCATTACGAGCTGGGCCAGATCCAGCGCCAGGTCGGACAGAAGTCCATCTTCCTGCTGAAGGGCCAGAAGTCGGCGTACTACCCCGCGTACCACGAGGATTTCCAGCGCCCGCGAAGCGAAGGCCGGAAGATCCGCAAACTGGTGGGGCTTTGATCATGTGAATGCGGGGACAGCGACCCTGCACGGCGCGGTCACGTGATCGCGCCGAGGCTGGGGCCATACGATCCGTCACGGAGTGCCCATGACCACGCTGACCCTGCCCGAACTGGCGAAGAAGATGGCCCATATCGACTTCTGCCTGCTGCACACCCACGCCCAGGATCGCGAGATCGCCGCGCGTCCGATGAGCAACAACGGTGACGTCGAGTACGACGGCGACAGCTGGTTCTTCGCGCTTGAAGCGGCGGACATGGTCGACGAGATCATGCGCGAGCCCAAGGTGGCGTTGTCCTTCACCGGCAGCAAGTCCCTGCTGGGCAAGCCGCCCCTGTTCGTGGCGGTGCAGGGGCGGGGCATGGTGATCCGCAGCAGAACCCTGATGGAGGAGCACTGGGTGAGTGGCCTGAAGCGCCGGTTCGAGCAGGGCGTGGACACGCCGGGACTGGTGCTGATCCGGGTCAGCGCGGTGCGCATCCATTACTGGGACGGCGAGGACGAGGGCGAGATCCTGCGTTGAGCACTCCACCACACACCCGATCGATGGTCATTGCCGGGTTGTCCACGGTGGTGGAGTGGTACGACTTCACCTTGTACCTGTACCTGGCCACGGTGCTGTCGCGGGTGTTTTTCGGCGGTGGCGAGCAGGCACTGGTGGTCACCCTGGCGGGTTTCGCGGTGTCGTACCTGATGCGCCCCTTGGGTGCCTTGTGCTTTGGCAGCCTGGGGGATCGAATCGGCCGGCGCTGGATGCTGCTGGCGTCGATGATCCTGATGACCGCGGCCATGTTGGCCACCGCGTTGCTTCCGACGTTTGCCAGCATCGGCGTGAGTGCTGGCGTGTTGTTGCTGCTGCTGCGCTGTGTGATGGCGTTTTCGGTGGGGGGCGAGTACACCGGCGTGGTGGCGTATCTGCTGGAAACTGCCCCCGTGCGTCGACGGGGTCTGGTGACGTCGCTGGCGTCGGCCGCCAGCGAAATAGGCGCGTTGTTGGCGGTTGGCGTCTCCGCGCTGACCGTCGCCTTGTTGAGCGATGCGCAGCTGGCGGCGTGGGGCTGGCGCATTCCGTTCTTCGTCGGCGCGGCGTTGGCCGGCGTGATCCTGGTGGCGCGCTCCACCCTGCATGAGTCGCCCGAGTTCATCCGCCAGCGTGAAGTCGGCACGGTGCCGAAGACGCCGATCCGCGATACCTGGCGGCATCATCGTGGGGCGGTGGTGCGTACCTTCGCGGTCTCGGCCTTGGGGTCGATCACGTACTACGTGGGCATTACCTACGTGCCCGCCTTCCTGGGCTCGGTAAGCGAAATCAGCGAGGCGTCAGCGTTGTGGCTGTCCACCGTCGCAGCGGTGGCGGTGATCGTGGTGACGCCCCTGTTCGGCGCGTTCTCCGACCGGGTAGGTCGACGACCCTTGCTGATCGCGCTGGCCGTGCTGTCGGTGCTCTTGCCGCTGGGCATGTTCGCGTTGATGGGCGAGGGCGGTCTTGTACAGGTCGCGCTGGGAGCCGTGGTGCTGGCCGCGCTGGCAGGCGGCGTCAGCGCGGTGGCCGCCCCGGCGACGGCCGAGCAGTTTCCCGGCGAAGGGCGGCTGAGCGGGCTGGCGCTGGGGGTGACCGTGGCGACGGCGTTCTTTGGTGGTGCGACGCCCTTGCTGGCCGAACTGCTGGTGCGCTACACCGGCTGGGCGGCCGCCCCGGGCGCGATGATCGCGCTGGTAGCCGTGCTGGTGCTGCCAGCAATCTGGACCCTGCGCGAAACCCGACCGACGTAGAGCCACGCCCTGCGTGGCTCCGCGGTGCTTGACTGTGCGATGGACACGCATGGCGTGTCCCTACGGGGTGTTCCGGGTGGGTCGAAGCCACGCAGGGCGTGGCTCTACGGGAGGTCAGCTGCCGCCTTCGGTCGGCAGTGGAGCTGGCACGTTCAACAATCCGCCGGCCGCGACATAGGCCGCCAGGGCCTGACCCTGGCTCAGCAGATGCCGCTCCATGGTCTGCCCGGCTGCTGCGGCATCGCGTTGCCGGAAGCATTCCATCAACTCGCGGTGTTCGGCCAGCGACTGCGCCGTACGCCCCGGCGCCAGCAGCTGCCGGCCACGGTGCATCTTCAGAATCCGGTGCAGATCATGGGTAATCCGGATCAGCCACGGATTGCCCGCGTAGTGCTGCACCGTCTCATGAATGAGGTAGTTGTTGCGGTAATACTCAGCGATATTGCCTTCCGCCGCCGCCGCTTCCATCGCGGCATGCAGATCTTCCAGCTGCTGCACGCCGGCATCGTCGATGTTCTTCACCGCCTCGTGCGCGCACCGGCCTTCCAGCATCGCCATCACCGGGAACAGCTGGTTCAGGTCTTCCAGCGTCAACCGCGTGACCCGCGCGCCGCGCCCGGCATCGATCTGCACCAGGCCTTCGGCCGCCAGCAGCTTCAGCGCCTCGCGCAGCGGCGTGCGGCTGATCGTCAGTTCCTCGCACAAGGCCGGTTCATCGATCCATTCGCCCGGCGGCAGCCGGTAGTCGTAGATCCGCTCGCGCACGTGCTCGGCGACCTCTTCGTAGAGAGGAGCTTTCTTTTTCGGGGAGCGCGGGGCGGGGGCGATGGCCATGGGGGGATTGTAATGGGTTGGCGGACGTGGGGGGGGGGGGGGGGGGGGGGCGCCCCCGCGCCGCCCCCCCCCCCCCGCCCCCCCGGCGGGCCAAAAAACA
>NZ_JASCOZ010000126.1 GCF_029960115.1 Stenotrophomonas sp. PS02289 | reverse complement strand
GTGTCCGCCAGGACGGCGGACATAACGTTGGCCGGCCCTCATGAACGTTGAAATACCCCTTGGGCCGGCCAACGGCCGGCGCTACCGGATCCCGGTTACGGATGATTTCCCGGTTACGGATGATTTCCCGGTTACGGACGATTTCCGGTTACGGACAATTCCCGGTTACGGATGAATTCCGGTCACGGACGAATTCCGGTTACGGCGTCGTCGGGGTTCGCGCGCGCTTGTCGCGCTGCGCGCGATCACCCAACTGCCGCTTCAACGTGGCGTCCAGCTCGACCGGGCGGTCCCAGTGGTCGTGGCTGGCGACGATGGCGTGGCGCAGCGCGCGCCAGTGCAGGTTGGTGGGTTCGGTGGTGAGGTCATCGTTGACCACATCTGACCACTGCACGAAGCCGCCCTCTTCCGGCACGTGGCGGCTGAAGGCGCGGACGCTGTCGCGGCAGGAATGCTCGGTGACCTTGCCCCAGAAGCAGGCGAAGTAGATGTCGCCGGCGTGCCAGCCGTGGGTGTACATCAGCGCGGCGATGTAACCGCGCGAGACGCCGGCGTAGCGCTCGACCTCGTCGAGGAAACTGTCGGGGAAGCGCTCGGCGTAATGGTTGATGTCCTGCAGCTGGGCATCGACCCAGGCATCACCGGTGTGCACCTGGTAGGTGTCGGACTTCTCGGCGGTCTGCTGGGCCAGGGCCGCCATCGGCAGCCCCAGCCATAGCACCAGCAGCAGGCACAGGCGCTTCATCGGCTCAGCCCTGTGCGGCCTTGGCTTCAATGGCGCGCAGGGCCTGCGGCCAGTCGAAGGCGGTGGGCGCTTCCACCATGCGCGGTTCGTCGGCGGCAACACCGTGCTGGGTTTCGTGCGCCCAGGTGACGGCATACGGGGTGTGGATGCCCCAGCCGCCAAGGGTGACGACCGGCTCGATGTCCGAACGCAGCGAGTTGCCGACCATGACGAAACGCTCGATCGGCAGGTCGAATTCCTCGAGCACCCGGGCGTAGGTTTCCGGATCCTTCTCGGACACGATCTCGATGCGCGGGAACAGGTCGCGCAGGTTGGCGATCTTGATCTTGGCTTCCTGGTGGAACAGGTCGCCCTTGGTGATCAGCACGATGGGGTAGTCGTTGGCGATGGCGGCGACGGATTCACTCACGCCGTCGATCAGCTCGACCGGATGACGCAGGGTGTCGTGGCCGATGTCGATGATCTGCTGCAGGTCACGCGCGGTGATCATCTGCTGGCTGATGTCGATGGCCGCTTCGATCATCGAGAGGGTCATGCCTTTCACGCCGTAACCGAACACGGCGAGGTTGCGCTGCTGCACTTCCAGCAGGTGACGCGCGGTGGCGGTGTCGTGCAGGTCGACATAGCGCGAGAGGATGTCCAGATAGTCCTGCTCGGCCTTGCGGTAGTAGTCCTCGCTCTTCCAGAGCGTGTCGTCACCGTCGAAGCCGACCAGGCCGATGGGGCCGGTGGGCGTGGGTTGGGAAGTCATCATGGGGCAAGGATACCGTACACGTAGAGCCGGGCTTGCCCGGCTGGGCGCGGTCCAAAAGGAAGGGCGGCCGAAGCCGCCCTTCCCCCCTCACTGCCTTTCACCGTTGTCCAGCGGTGTTGGGCCCTTCTGCGCTCGGTGTTTCCCTGTTTCGGGTGTTACGGGTGTTTCTGGTGGTGCGGGTGTTGCATGGGTCCGGAGGGCCGGCCAACGGCCGGCGCTACCGGGGTTGTTGCGATCGGTGGGATGTGGGGGCGATCGCGGGGTGATGCGTTACTTGCCCGGGGCGTTGCCGCTGTTGGCGGCACCGCTCTGCTGGGCGGCCACGTAGGCCTTGTATTCGTCCGGCGTGAGCTCGCCGTCCTTGTTGGTGTCGGCTTGGTCGAAGACCTGGGCGAGACCGGCGTTGACCTGGGCTTCGGCCTTGCTGATGGTGCCGTTGCCGTCGGTGTCCACGCTGGCCCAGGTCTGGCCACCGCCGCCACCGCCCGCCTGTGCCGATGCTGCTGCGGCGGCACCGCTGGCATTGTCAGCGGCCTGGCCGGCGGCACCGGCGGCCTGCTGCGCCTGGGCGGCCTGCTGCTGGGCCTGCGCGGCGCTCTGCTGCGCGGTCTGCGCCATTGCCGGAATGGCCATCACGCTGCCGGCGGCGATCAACAGGGCAATCAGGGGCTTGCGGTTGCGATTCGTCATTGGGGTGGTCTCCGTCAAAGGGGTATTGCACGGGTCGTTGTTTCCGTACGGCCCCTACCCTGCCACCGCGTTTGTGAATCGATCTTGCCCTGCAACCGGCGTGCGCACGCGGCCTTAACCACTCACGCAGCGACGTGCATTACCGCTGCGGTTACGCGCAGGTGAGCGGTCAGTAATGTACGCATTCAGCGCGCCTGCGTTTAACGCGGCGCGAACGAAAAATCAGTGCGATGTCTCAGTTTTGTCGCCTGACCGGGAACTGAATATCACCCAGCCCAAGGCCACACCGGCGAGCGCACCGGCCACTTCAATGACCACGCGCGAGCCGAGTTCGTTGGGATCGTGGATGGTGGCCAGGTACATGCGCGCGTAGAACGGCGACTCCAGCCGCACGATGCCCATGTAGAACAGCTTCCAGGCATCGATGCCGGCGCTGATGATCACCGAGATGAAACAGGCCCAGCCGATGGCATGGCCCATCGACCAACCGGCCCAGCGGCACAGGCGGTGCCACAGGCTGTAGATCAACAGGCCAACGAGCAGGGCGATCAGGCCGGCTTCCAGAGTTCCCAGCAGTCCAAAGTGCAGCGGCAGATTCATTGCGTTCCGGGCGAATGGCGTCCGTTGCCATTGTACGGGGCGGGCGTCAGCGTACGGGGACGTCGTAGGCGGTCAGCGGGTCCGGCTCGGGATGCAGGGTGTAATGCCACCACTCCAGCGGGTAGTTCTTGAAGCCCTGCGCCTCCATGGCGACGAGCAGGCGCTGGCGGTTGTTGTACTGGGTGGTGGTGATCTGCGCGGTGTCGGTGTGCGCTTCGGGGCCGAAATAGTCGAAGTCGGTGCCCATGTCGACGTCCACGCAGGTGCCGCTGCGGCAGTCGACCAGGCCCAGGTCGACGGTGGCCCCGCGGCTGTGGCCGGAGGTCTCGGCGATGTAGCCGCCCAGCAGCTGCGGCTTGTCGATGCCGGGGTATTGCAGGGTCTTGCGCGACACCTCGAGGGGGTCGTTGGCCCAGTCAACGAAGGCCTGCACGGATTGTTCGGGGCGGTAGCAGTCGAACAGCTTCACGCCGAAGCCCTGTGCGCGCAGGCTGGCTTCGACCTTGGCCAGGGCGGCGGCGGCGGGCTTGAGCAGCAGGCATTTGGGGGCGTCGTAGCCCGGCACGGGGCGGCCGGTGAAATTGTTGCTGCCGGCGTAGCGCATGTCGCGCTGGATGTCGGGGGAGAGCGTGGTGATGTCGACCAAGCCGGCTTGTTCGGCGGTACGCACGAGTGCGGTGTGGACCGGTTGGGCGTGCGTGGGGGTGGCGATCAGTGCAAGCACAAGCACCGATGTAATGAGGGCGGCCGTAGGCGCGACCCCTGGTCGCGCATCAGGAACACGGGCCCGTTCGGGTGAAATGCAGATCCTGGTAGTCATAGCTGAAGTCTATGTCCGGGTCGATGGCACGCAGGTTCAGGGTATGCGGCGTGCCCGGCGATACCTGCAGCCAGGGCTCGGCGTCCGCCCCGAGGGTATCCCACTGCACCAGCCAGCGGGAATCGAGCTGCATCACGGTTCCGCGCAGTCGTGGGGATTTTTCGACGCTGAAGCGGAGTTTGCCGTTCTCCGGGCAAAGATGGGCGGTGCCAAGCCAGGGGTCGTGGTAGATGCCCTGCCAGTTCACCGAAATGGGGGCTGGGGTGCGTGCGGCGGTGTCGGGGCGGGGTTTGCGGGTGGTGTGTACGGATTGGAGTTCGGTGATGTATGTGCCGATGGTGGGCGGTTTGGAACAATCGTAGAGCCACGCCCTGCGTGGCTTCGCGGTGTCTGACGCGTCCGATGTTGTCGGCGCAGGCGGTGAGTTGGTCGTAGCCACGCAGGGCGTGGCTCTACGGGTCTTCAATGCAGCCTGCATGAGGACGGTGCGGGCCTCTTCGCCTTCGCCATTGATCAGAATTACCACCCCCGTTTTGCTATCTGGCAGCAGGGCGAGCGAGGAGTACGCGCCGCTCAGGGTGCCGGTGTGGGCGACCTTGAACTGCCCGTCCATATCGGACAGCCGCCAGCCGTAGCCGTAGGCAGAGAAATGCGCGTTGTCCCAACGCCGCTGACGCTCGCCCAGTGGCATGGGCATGTGCGCGGTCCACAGCAGGCGGCGCTGTTCGGCGTTGAGCCAGTCCGGTACCAGGGTGGAGTCGAGCAGCACCTGCATCCAGCGGGTCATGTCGCGCAGGCTGCAGCGCACGCCGCCAGCGGCCAGCGAGGTCTGGGTGGGATCGGTCTGGCAGCCGCTCATGCCGAGCGGGGTGAACAGTTCTTCCTGCAGCAGCACGTCGATGGGCTTGCCACCTGCTGCGGCGGCGACTTCGCCGGCAACCACGTACATGAGGTTGTCGTAGGCGTAACCACTGCGGAAGCTGGTGACGGGTTTGAGATGCGCCAGCCCGGCGATGATGTCGGCGCGGGTGTAGGCGTTGGGCTCGGGCCAGAGCATGAGGTCGCCCGCGCCCAGGCCCAGGCCGCTGTTGTGGATGAGCAGGTCGCGCACCTGCATGTGTTCGGTGACCCAGGGGTCGTGCATGCGGAACTGCGGCAGGTGTTTGATGACCGGGTCGTTCCAGTGCAGCGCGCCGCGCTGGACCAGGCGGGCGAGCACGGCGGCGGTCATCGCTTTGGTGTTGGAGGCGATTTTGAAGCGGGTCTGGTCGGTGATGCCTTCGCCGCGGGTGGCGGTGAAGGTGGTTTGGCCGTTTTCTACGACGGCCATGGCGATGCCTTCCACCGGGTATTGGTGGAGGGTTTGGTCGAGTAGCGGGGTGTAGGGGGACGCGAATGCGATGGTGGGGGTGAGGAGGAGCGCGTAGAGCCAGGCCTTGCCCGGCTGCACGGTGCACCGCGGAAAAGCAGCCGGGCAAGACCCGGCTCTACGGAAGATCGCCAGCATCATTGTGGTCGGCCGTTGATGGAGGATCGCCAGCATCATTGTGGTCGGCCGTTGATGGAGGATCGCCAGCATCATTGTGGTCGGCCGTTGATGGAAGATCGCCATCATGCGTTCCCACGGTGATGGCAGATCAACCACCATCAGAAATTCCACGTCGCCTGCAGCTGCGTGTACCGCGGGGCCTGCCAACGGGTGCCGGTGTTGAAGGTGCTCTCGCGGTACTGGCCCGGCTGGGCTTCATAGCGCTGGTGCACGTTGATCACGGTCTGGTTGTTGAACAGGTTGTACACCGACAAGCGCACGCTCAGGTCCACGCCTTCCACCGGCAGACGCCAGGTGACATTGGCCCCCATGGTCCAGGTCCACGGCAGGCGGCCATAGGCACCGCGTGGGCTGTACTCGAACTGGCGCTGGGCGTAGGTGCCGGTGCAGTTGGCCACGCACAGCCAGCCGGTGCCGCCGCCGCTGCTTTCGCTGGAGGTGCTGCCGCCGGCGGTGCTGTCGTTGGGCCACATCACGCCGAACGCGGTCACCGGGCCGCCGGACTGCACCTGCAAGGTGGTGCCGAAGCTCCACTGCTCGCTCAGTGCATACGCGGCACGCAACTTGAACTGATGGCGGAAGTCGTTGAACAGCACGCCATAACGTTCGTTGTTGGCCGGGTGGTCCCAGTGCTGGACCATGCCGGTGTCGCCGTAACCGGTGTCCGAATTGACCGGACCCTCGAAATTGCCGTCACTGCGCGACCACAGGTAGGACGCGTTGAACAACCACTTTTCGTCCCAGGCGCGGTCGATCTGGAATTCCAGCGCCTTGTAGGTCCGCTTGGGCTTGGAATAGCCGACCACCTCGCCACTGCCGCCCTTGCGATAGCCGCTGTTGGCGGTGTCGATGGTGATCCAGCCTTCCTCGGCGCAGCCGATGCTGGAGTCGCCCCAGATGGTGAGGCTTTCGCCGGGGTTGGCGATCGGCCACAAGGTGGTGCCGGTCGGGCCGCACGGGGTGTAGTTGATGCGCATGTCGTCCAGCGCGCGGGTCATGCGCCGGTAGGTGGCATTGACGCCCCACGACCAGGCCTGGTTGAGCATGCTCTGGAAGCCGAGGATGTACTCGTCCTGGTAGACCGCCTTGAGGTCGCGGTCCACGCTCTGGCGCAGGTCGGCGGCACCGGTGTTCATGCGGGTGTCGGTGGGACCGACCTGCTGGCCGATGATGGGCGCGGCATACGGTGCGCCGGTGACCGGATTGGCCTGGGTCTGCCAGCCGTTGAGCACGTAGTAGGTGTACTCGTCGGTGAGGCCGCCGGCGAAGTTGACGTTGATGTTGTTGGTCACCGGCAGGTAATAACGACCGGCATTACCGAACAGCTTGGTGGTGCCGTCGCCCTTCATGTCCCAGCTGAAGCCGAAGCGCGGGGCGACGAGGTCGTCCATCTTGATGAAGGCGTCGCCGTCGGCGGTGCGGTTTTCGAAGCGGTCCCAGCGCACGCCCAGGTTGAGCATGAGGTTGGGGGTGATGTTCCAGATGTCTTCGAGGTAGAACGCGTTGGCTTCGGTTTCAAAGGTGCCGCCGGAGACGCGGTTGCGGCCGCGCAGCATCTCGGTCACGCCAGCGGGCACGTAGGCGTTGGCACCATCCCACACTTCATCGCCGGGGCGCGCCACATAGGCGGTATAGCTGAGCTGGGTGGGACCGGGGTAGCGGGTGCTCTGCTCGGTGGTCATCAGCTCGCGATCGACACCGAAGCGCAGCAGGTGGCTGCCGAGCTGCCATTCGAAATCGAGGCGGGCGACATCGCGGGTGTCGTCGCGCTCGGCCACGGCGGTGCCGGTGGGATGGCAGCCGGGGCGCAGGCCATTCAACTGACCCAGGCGCGGGGCGTAGCTGGCGTCGGTGAACACCGGGCTGCAGGCTTCATCCAGCGAGGAACGGGTGAAGGCGCGCTGGTTGTTCTGGCCGACCATGGCGCGGGCGGTGAAGGTTTCGCCGAAGTGACCGGTGTAGGTGGCCGACCAGTTCTTGCCGCCGCTTTCGGTGATGGAGTCGCCGCCCCAGGCACCGATGACATTGTCGTCCCAGTCGTAGTTGTAGGCACCGGCGGTGGTTTCGCCTTCGTCGCTGAAGGCGAGCAGCGCCAGGCTGTGGTCGTCGGTGATGTTCCAATCGAGCTTGGTGCCCCAGAAGCCGTTGTCGGCCTCGTTCTTGAACCAGGTCAGCGCGTCGTTGGAGGTGTTGTGGCCGTTCTCGTCGCGCTTTTCATACATGGCGAACAGGAACAGCTTGTCCTTCACCACCGGGCCGCTGGCCCACACGTTGGTCTTGAAGAAGCTGCTGTCGTCGCGGCTGGCGTAGGAATGGGCAGTACCGTCGCGGTGGAAATGGTCGCGACCACTGGAGCGCCATGCCGAAGGCTCAGCGGTGACTTCGATGCCGCCTTCGAAATCATTGCTGCCCGAACGGGTCACCGCATTGATGACGCCGCCGGTGGAGCGGCCGAACTCCACCGAGTAGCCGCCGGTCTTGACCTGGAACTCGCTGAAGAACGCGAACGGTGCGCTGGAGAAGCCGCGCCGGGTGTACATGTCGGTGACATTGAGGCCGTTGATGAACACAGCGTTCTCGGCCACCGAGGAACCGGCGAAGGACAGCCCACCGAAGGTGGAGTTGCCGCCGACCACGCCGGGTGCGAGCAGAGCCACCGCGGAAAGGTCCTGCGCGACCGGCAGGCGCGAGATCTCCTGGCGGTTGACGTTGAACGAGGTCTCGGTGGAGTACACGTCGACGCGGTTGACCACGCGGGTACCGACCACCTGCAGCGCATCCAGGTTGACCACGTCGCCACTGCTGGCCAGGTTGACGGTGGTGGTGCCACCGATGGCCACGCTGACCGCGACGCTGTCGCCAAGGTTTTCGCCATTGCGGCTGAGCTGCAGGCGGTAGTCGCCCACCGGCAGCTGGCCGAGGCGGTAACTGCCGTCACTGCCGACGGTGACGCTGCGGCTGGCTCCGGTGCTGTTGCTGATCACGGTGACCTGGTCACCGGCGGTGGCACGACCGGCGACGGCACCGCTGACGGCCTGGGCCCAGGCGATGCCGGGTGCCACGATGCCAAGACACGCCCCGAGTGCGACGCACAACGTCGCCCGCTTGAAACTGTTCGCTTTCATCCCCTGCTCTCTCCTGCAGATTGTGAAATGGTGGTGGTGGGTTACTGGATGTGTGACTGGAAGTCGTAGGTCCACTGGTCGTAGTACAGGTTGCCGCCGGACCACTCCACTTCACCGCGCTGGTTGTCGACCGTGTCCGAGCGCGGGTGTTGCTTTGCCGGCACCAGCGGCCGGTCGTAATCGTCGTTGAAGGCGATGCGGTAGGCGTCGAGGCCACCCAGGTAGAAGTCGCGCAGGGCGCGCTCGTTGCTGTGCAGGCGGCCGGTGGTGACGTCCATCGGCACCCAGCCGTAGGGCGCGAGGTAGACCGCGCCCCAGTCGTGCAGGTTGTTGTAGCCGACCGCGTCGTCGGAAGTGACCATGCCGGACTGCCAGCGCGCGGGAATGCCGTTCAGGCGCAGCAGCGCGATCAGCAGCAGGGTCTGCTGGCCGCAATCGGCGTAGCCGGCGTGCAGGGCGTAGTCGCTGATGTTGGACAGGGTGGAATATTCGCGCGCGCCGGCCCAGGGGATCTGGTCGACGGCGTCGAACAGCTTTTCGAAGATGCGGTAGGGGTTGGTTTCGTCACCGACGACGCGCTGGGAGAACGCGCGCAGGGCCGGGGTGAACACGATGTGCGGGGCGCGCTCGGTGAGGTAGGGCTGCAGCGCCGGGTCGTTTGGCGTGGGCTGCACCGTGCCGGGATCGATGTCGGTGTGGCGCGCGTAGACGGTGAGGGCGTAGTTCACCTTGAAGGTGATGGGCTGGCCGGCGACGGCCGTGGCCTGCAGGTAGGCGGTGCGCTGCTGGGTGTCTTCCGGGGCGATCTGCGCCGGTGCGCTGCCACCGCTGCTGCCGAGCACGCGGATGTTTTCCTGTTGGCCGGGGATGGCGCGCGGGTATGGAATCCAGGCGCGCACGGTTTCGCCGGCGGGGACCGCGTCGGCTTTGACGGTGAGGGATTGGGTGACGGTGATGTGGCGCGGGGTGAGGGATTGCGGGCCCACGACCGTGGGTCGATACGAACGCGCAGCCGATACGACCTCGCGATGATGCGGGCCGAGCACTTCATACGGCCCTTCCTTCGGCACCGGCACGCCGGGCGCGCGGCGGGCGCGAGCCTCGGCGCTGACCCGGAACAGGTTCGACGGCGCGCGCTTGAACCAACGGCGCTGGCCGTCGATGTCCAGGTGCTCCAGATAGCCCTGTGCGTCCCAGCGCGCGAATTCGGCGTCGGTCAGGTCCGGAATCTGCTTGCGCACCTGGGCCTGCGCGGCGGCGGCGTCGAGGGTGAAGTCCAGGCGGATGCGGCGCATGCGCTCGCGCTGGAAGGCGTAGGCGTCGTGCTGGGTCTGGCTGAGACTGGTGTCTGCCAAGGCGCGGCTGATGTCGGCGTCGGCCTGGACGAAGTGGCCGGCGTCGATGGTGGCGATGAGATCCGGCAGCGCTGGCAGCGGCTGCGCCCACAGCGCCGGCGACACCAGCAGCAGGCAGGCTGCGGTGTGCCAGGCGAAGCGACGGAGCAAGCGCGGTTTGCGTACGGCGGATTCCACGGCGACACTTCCCAACGTGCGGGTGGTAATCGCTGTGTAACACGCGGCGGGTAGGTGGTCAATAATTTATTCTTGCTTTCGATGGCGAAAGGAATAAATATTCCCAGAGATTCCGAGGAGGTTGCCGCGTGAGGATTCGAGGTAGGTTGTTGACGCGCATGGCGCGTCACTACGGGCTGACAGCGCTGGTGCTGTTGGCCGTGGGCAGTACTTCGGTCTGGGCGGCTCCGCCGCCACCGGGGCCCTCGTTGCCCCACTATGCCGGCGTGACAGACCTGCAGGACGCGTTTCTGTCTCCCTCGACGTGGATCCAGGTGACGGCAGACCGCGACCGGGTCATTCTGGATAGCGCCGCCATCGAGGCCCAGAACGCGCGCATGCGTGCGGAAGACAAATCGCTGCACGACCTGCGTGCATTGCCGGCGCAGCTGCCTCGCGCGGACGTGGTGCGCGAGCTGAAAGCGCTTTCGACCTGGCCCGACAAGCAGCTTTACGGCGTCGACGGCCAGCTCATCACCGCCGCACAGCGCACCGCCATCGAAGCGAATCTGGCGGCCGGCGCGATCGCCGATCACCGCGAGCTGCGCTACGGCCTGGTCACGCACCGCGCCGCCCTGCGCACCTTCCCGACGATGCTGCGCGTGTTCAGCCGTCAGGGCGATACCGACATCGACCGCTTCCAGGAGTCGGCGCTGTTCCCCGGCGACGCGGTGGCGGTGCTGCACGAAAGCGCGGATGGTGAGTGGCTGTTCGTCACCAGCGAACGCTACACGGCCTGGATCGAATCCCGCTTCGTGGGTATCGGTGCAACCGACAAGGTATTGAACTTCGGGTCGATGAAGCCGTTCCTGGTGGTCACCGGGGCGACCGAGTACACCGTGTTCACGCCGGAGGAACCGCGGGTGTCGCGGCTCCAGCTGGACATGGGCGTGCGCCTGCCGGTGATCGACACCTGGCCGGCGCAGCAACCGGTCAACGGCCAGCACAAACATGCCGGCATCGTCGTGGGCATGCCGGTACGCGAGGCTGACGGCTCGCTGGCGTTTAAGCCCGCCCTCATTCCGCGCTCTGCCGACGTCAGTGCGGACTACCTGGAGCTGACCCCGCGCAACCTGTACCTGCAGGCGTTCAAGTTCCTTGGCGAGCGCTACGGCTGGGGTCATTCCTACGACACCCGCGACTGCAGCGGCTTCGTTTCCGAGGTGTACCGCAGCTTCGGCATCCTGATGCCACGCAATACCAGCGCGCAGGCGGTGAGCCCGGCGCTGGACCGGATTGCGTTCAGCGCCAAGGACAGCAAGGCCAAGCGCATGGAAGCGGTGAAGAACCTGCAGCCGGGTGACCTGGTCTACATTCCTGGCCACGTGATGATGACCCTGGGCCACTTGAACGGCCACACCTGGATGATCCACGACACGGCCGGCGGCAGCTGGTTCGGCCCGGATGGCCGCTGGGTGGACGCCCACCTCAACGGCGTTTCGGTCACCCCGCTGGAGCTGATGATGGCCAGCGAGACCGTGAGCTACATCGACCGCATCACCAACATCCAACGCATGCGCACCAAGACCCCTTGATGAAAATCACCGATATCGAACTGGGCATGCTGCGCGTGCCGTTGAAAACCCCGTTCAAGACCGCGCTGCGCACGGTGGACACCGTGGAGGACGTGGTGGTGCTGATCCGCACCGACAGCGGCCACACCGGCTATGGCGAAGCGCCGGCGACGGCGGTGATCACCGGTGATACGCACGGCTCGATCATTGAAGCGATTGACCGCTTCATCAAGCCGCGCCTGATCGGCCAGGACGTGGCCAACCTCAACCGCAACTGCGCGCTGGTGCAGTCCTCGCTGGAGCGCAACACCAGCGCCAAGGCGGCGGTGGAGATCGCGCTGTACGACCTGTGGGCGCAGCTGCACGACGCGCCGCTGTACCAGATGCTGGGCGGCGGCGACCCGGTGATCACCACCGACATCACCATCAGCGTGGACTACATCGACAAGATGGTGGCCGACTCGCTTTCGGCGATCGACCGCGGCTTTGAGTCGCTGAAGATCAAGGTCGGCAAGGACATCGGCCTGGACGTTGAGCGGGTGAAAGCGATCCATGCCGCCGTGCAGGGCCGCGCCCTGCTGCGCCTGGACGCCAACCAGGGCTGGACCGCCAAGCAGGCGGTGCAGGCGATGCGCACGCTGGAAGAGGCAGGCGTGGTGCTGGAACTGCTGGAACAGCCGGTGAAGGCGGCCGACATCAGCGGCTTGAAGTACGTGACCGACCGGGTCAATACGCCGGTGATGGCCGACGAGAGCGTGTTCAACCCGGGCCAGGTGTTCGACCTGATCCAGCAGCGCGCGGCCGACATCATCAACATCAAGCTGATGAAGACCGGCGGGCTGTCCAATGCGATCCGCATTGCCGATATCGCCGCCATCTATGGCGTGCCGTGCATGATCGGCTGCATGATCGAGTCGAGCATCAGCGTGGCCGCCGCGGTGCACCTGGCGGTGGCCAAGAGCGATGTGATCACCAAGGTGGACCTGGACGGGCCGTCGCTCGGCCGCTTCAACCCGGTCACCGGGGGCGTGCATTTCAATGAGTCCGAGATCACCATCAGTGATGCGCCGGGGTTGGGGATCACGGACGTTCAAGGACTGGAGATGATCAACCCGCCCCGCTGGTGACACCGTAGAGCCACGCCCTGCGTGGCTGCTTTCGGGCGATCATGCGGTGCAGCCACGCAGGG
>NZ_JASCOZ010000125.1 GCF_029960115.1 Stenotrophomonas sp. PS02289 | reverse complement strand
CCGCGGCCGTCATCAACACCGTGCGCACCGGGGCCAGCGCGAACCCGGCCGCGGCCGCGTACAGCGCGGCCCACAGGACGGTGGCAATGGCCACGGCGACCGGACGCGGGCAGCGCCGGCCCAGCGGCGGCCACAGCCACCAGAGCTGCCCAACCAGCCAGCCGCCGGCGATGGCCACCATGCTCACGTGCAGCCCTGAAATAGCCACCAGATGGGTCAGGCCCAAGGCACGCAGATCGTCCCAGTCGCGCGGGTTCAGCCCACGGGTGTCGCCCAGGGCCAAGGCCTGGACGAATCTCGCGCCATCGCCCTGGACCTGGTCCCCAATGGCATCGGCCATGCGCTCGCGCCATGCCGGCAGTCCGGTGGCATCGCCGAGCGGACGCGCGCCCGCAGCGGCCACTACCGAACCGGTCGCAGCGATGCCCTGCAGCAGCGCCTGCCGCTCCGCATCAAACCCGCCCGGATTGCGCAGGCCGCGCGGCGGCCGCAGGCGCGCCTGCAGGGTCCAGCGCGCCCCGGCCTTGAGCTGTCGGCGCGGCCCCGTCTCCGCACCCGATCGAGCATCGTGCCAGTAGAGGATGACATCGCGACCGCGCAGCGCTCTGGGCATCGCCGGGCTGTCATCAATGCGGAACTGGAAGCGCGTGCTGCGCTCGCCATGTCGCGGCAGGTCGACCACCCGCCCCTGCAGGTCCCAGCCCTGCACGGTCGCCACCGGCAGTTGCGCGGCCAGTGCGGCGTGGCCGTGCAACGCCGCCCAGCCGATGCCGAGCAGCAGCGAGCCGCCTACTCTCGCCCACGGCCACCACCCCAACACCAGAACGCCCAGGATCAGCGCGCAGATGGCCCCGGCCAGCGGCAGCAGGACCGGCGCGAAGACCACCAGGCACACGCCCACCACAAGGGCGGCGGCACAGGCCTTGCCAAACAGGGGGAGCGGAGCCACAGGCTAGGCCGGAAGCGGACAGGTGCGCATGGTGGCCGGCGGGCATTGGCGCGGACCATCGGGTCGATGCGTGTCGCAGCGTCGGAAACTGCCGCCATCGCAGGCGGGAATCGCAGATGCAAAAAAGCCGACCACGAGGCCGGCTTTTTTTCAGATTCCACTGCCACCGCTGAGGTGGGAGTGGTGGGCGGTACAGGGTTCGAACCTGTGACCCCTACCATGTCAAGGTAGTGCTCTACCGCTGAGCTAACCGCCCGATTTCTCGCTGCGTCCGCCGTGTTTGCGTCGGTGCAGGCCGCGTATATTACGGATGCACCGGGGTAAGCGCAACACTTTTGTGAAGGAAGTTCACACGGCGTCGTTCAGCCAAGGCTGGCCTCCTTCAACTGGCGGATCTGGTCGCGCACATTCGCGGCATCCTCGAACTCCAGGTCGCGGGCGTGCTGGTACATCTTCTGCTCCAGCTGCTGCAGCTTCTTGGCGATCTGCGCCGGCTCCAGGGTGCGGTAATCCACCGCCTCCTCGGCCACGCGACCGCCCTTGCCTTTGCCCTTGCCACGCGACTCTTTCTCGGCCGCGTCGGAGCGTGCGCCCTCGAGCACGTCCACGATCGGGCGCGCCACCGAGCGCGGCACGATGTCGTGCGCCTCGTTGAACTCCACCTGCTTGCTCCGACGCCGATCGGTTTCGTCGATGGCCGCCTGCATCGAACGGGTCATGCGGTCCGCATACAGAATGGCTTTACCGCGCAGGTTGCGCGCGGCGCGGCCGATGGTCTGGATCAGCGAACCAGTAGAGCGCAGGAAGCCCTCCTTGTCCGCATCCAGAATCGCCACCAGCGACACTTCGGGCATGTCCAGGCCTTCGCGCAGCAGGTTGATGCCAACCAGCACATCGAACTTGCCCAGGCGCAGGTCGCGGATGATCTCCACGCGCTCGACCGTGTCGATGTCCGAGTGCAGATAGCGCACGCGGATGCCGTGCTCGGTCAGGTACTCGGTGAGGTTCTCGGCCATGCGCTTGGTCAGCGTGGTGACCAGCACGCGGTCGCCGAGCTTGATCCGCTCGTTGACCTCGCTCATCAGGTCGTCCACCTGCGTGCCCACCGGGCGGATCTCCACCACCGGGTCGATCAGGCCGGTCGGGCGCACCACCAGCTCGGTGATCTCATCACCGGCCTCGCGTAATTCATACGGACCGGGCGTGGCCGAGACATAGATGCTGCGCGGGCAGCGCTCCTCCCACTCCTCGAAACGCAGCGGGCGGTTGTCCAGCGCGGAAGGCAGGCGGAAACCGAACTCCACCAGCGTCTCTTTGCGCGAGCGGTCGCCCTTGAACATCGCGCCGATCTGCGGAATGGTCACGTGCGATTCGTCGATGACCAGCAGCGCGTCCGGCGGCAGGTAGTCAAACAGGGTCGGCGGTGGCTCGCCCGCGGACTTGCCGGTCAGGTGCCGGGAGTAGTTTTCGATGCCGTTGCAGTAGCCGACTTCGGCCATCATTTCCAGGTCGAACTGGGTACGCTGCGCCAGCCGCTGCGCCTCCACCAGCTTGTTCTGCGCATACAGCTGCTCCAGACGCTCCTTGAGCTCGACCTTGATCGTCTCCACCGCCGCGAGCACGCGCTCACGGGTGGTCGCGTAGTGGGTCTTGGGGTACACCGTGTAGCGCTGCAGCTTGCGCAGGCTTTCGCCGGTGAGCGGGTCGAACATGCTGATCTGCTCCACCTCGCCGTCGAACAGCTCGATGCGCACCGCCTCACTGTCCGACTCGGCCGGGAACACGTCGATCACCTCACCGCGCACGCGGAAGCTGCCGCGCTGCAGCTCGTACTCGTTGCGGGTGTACTGCAGCTGGGTCAGGTGATTGATCAGGTCGCGCTGGTCAATGCGCTCGCCGGTGGACAGGATCAGGCGCAGCGAGAGGTAATCTTCCGGCGCACCCAGGCCATAGATCGCCGAAACCGTGGCCACCACGATGGCGTCCGGGCGTGACAGCAGGGTCTTGGTCGCCGCCAGTCGCATCTGCTCGATGTGTTCGTTGATCGAACTGTCCTTCTCGATGAAGGTGTCCGACGAAGGCACATAGGCTTCGGGCTGGTAGTAGTCGTAATAGCTGACGAAGTACTCCACCGCGTTGTGCGGGAAGAAGGCCTTGAACTCGCCGTACAACTGCGCGGCCAGGGTCTTGTTCGGAGCCATGATCAGCGTCGGCTTCTGCACCTGCTGGATCACGTTGGCGATGGTGTAGGTCTTGCCTGAACCGGTCACGCCCAGCAGGGTCTGCTTGGCCACACCGGACTCGAAGTTGGCGGTGAGCTTTTCGATCGCCGCCGGCTGGTCGCCAGCCGGCGAGTACGGAGAGACAAGTTCGAAGCGGTCGCTCATGGTGCTGCCAGTACCCGGGTCCCCCAGTATACCGGGGGCTATGGTGACGGCTGGTTGAGGAACCGGCCTACCGCACCAGGGGTGGCTGGCCGATGTTCAGGCACCGGCACCGGGGCGCACGGTGGGGGCTTCTTCGCTGTGCGCCGCCCCGATGACCGACCCACACCCTTCCCTGCCCACCCGCCCCGCCGCCGCCGGCTGGAGCCTGCTGGAGCTGACCACCGTGCTCGCCGTGGTCGCGCTGGTGTGCCTGCTGGCGTTGCCGGCACTGGACGGTGTGGTGACCCGCTGGCGGGCCGACATGCTGCGGATGCAGATGGTGACCGCGTTCAACATGGCCCGGAACACCGCGATCACCCGTTCCCAGCCCTTGGCGGTTTGCGCCAGCGCGGACGGCCGCGAGTGCGGAACCGACTGGGAACGCGGCTGGCTGATCCACCGGGATGACGGTCCGGACGCCCGGCCACTGACGGACACGGACATCCTGCGCTTCCAACGCGGCTCCAGCGCCCGTGGAGTGCGCGCGTTCGCCAGCACCGGCCGCAGCCGGCTGCGTTTCCAGCGCGACGGGCGCAGCAGCGGCAGCACCCTGACCGTGGACATCTGCGCAGGCGACGCACTGCACAGCCAGGTGATCGTCAACAACGTCGGGCGCACGCGCGCGCAACGCGTGCCTCAGCCAACGCCCTGCCCTGACTGACGAAAAACAAAAAGCCCCGCATCGCTGCGAGGCTTTTCATCAAAACTTGGCGCCCGAAGTTGGACTCGAACCAACGACCCCCTGATTAACAGTCAAGTGCTCTAACCGGCTGAGCTATTCGGGCGGGGACGCGAATTCTAGACGTTCACATCGGGGCTTGCAAGCGTTACCAGCAATCCTGTGTCGAGGTGTTGGCCGGGGTCTTCACTCCCGCCTGGTTGACCGTCAGCGTGCCGCACGGATCCTTGGCCTGGTCGTTCAGGGGCGTGGCGGTAATGGTGAAGGCCGTTGCGGTGGGAGCCACCACGATCCGGTAGAACGCGGTGGAGCCGTCGCGCGGCGAGTTGATCGTCGTGGTGTTGTTTTCCACGAAGAGGAAACCCGCGTAACTGTTGTTGAGGGTGAACTGACGCTCAGCCCGCTGTGCGTACTCCACCATCTCCGCCTTGGCCGCGGCGCGCTTGGACTTGCGCACCTGGGACGTATAGGACGGATAGGCGATGGACGCCAGCACCGCGATCACCGCCACCACGATCATCAGTTCGATGAGGGTGAAGCCCCCCGCTTTGCGGGCGCGCAGCGCGTTCAGAGAGAAAGGCGTGCTCACTGGATCTGTCTCCACGATTGACGACCACACGGATAAGGAATGTACAGGGTGTCAGGGCCGAACTTGATGCCACCCAGGCAGACGTTTTCGGGCGGTGCAGGTGGCGCGCCACCCGCACCTCCGCCGCTACCGAGCTCCGCCGGACGCTGGCGCGGCATGGCGAACGCATTGGCATTGGTGATCGGCGAGCCCCCCTTCGACGAGCTCTTGAATCCGGCAGTACCCGATGCGAAGCCGGTACCGTTCGGCGAACCCAGCTTGGCTCGACCCAGTGCACCGGCACCGGTCAGCGGCTGCAGACCAAAGAGCCAGTTGTCGCCTGGAACGGCACAGCTGCTGCCTGTCGTCGCGAGAGGGTCGCGCGGAATGTAGGTGGGCATCGACAGGATGCCGTTGGACAGCGACGGGTTACCCACAAAGCGCTCGCGATAGGCCAGGTCGATGTACCAGCCGCGCGGGTTTGCCGGCGGCGTACCCGGCGTCAGCGTGCGCTCTTCACCGACGATATTGGCCACGTTGCCAGCCAGGTTGGCACGCGTCAGCGTAGTGGTGATGCCACCATTGACCAGGTCATTCACGCCATACAGGGTCTGCAGCGAACTGTCGTAGGGATCGTCCATGAACGAGAAGCTGCCGGTGCCGAAGTACAGCATCACACCACCATTGGACCCCGTACCCGCCGTGATACCGCCGGTGATCGGCTGACGGACGCGCTTTCCACCGTCAGTGGACGGCAGCGTGGTGAACAGCGGCACGCTCAGGTTGCCAGTGGCGCGCAGGTCAAACTTCCACACCGCGCCCTTCTGATCGGTGCCATACACGGTGTCCGCGTAGCCGTCACGAGTACGCGTGTTCTGGCCGGTACCGCCCCAACGATCAACCACCACGACGCTGGACAGGCCGTTGCTGCCAGTCGGCACGCCGGTCCCGGTCTCCACCGCTTCGATCATCCGCGCCGACCCGGTCCCGATGTCGACCACGAACAGCACGGCCTTGCCGCTTGCGCTGTTGAAACCATTGCCGAACACCGCCTTCCACGTGGCGGTGCCGCCCTCCAGCACCGGCACGATCACCGGCTTGCCGAGCACGAAGCCGATATTGTCACGAACGCCCTGCGGCAGATTCGTATCCAGGTCGCTGATTTCCCACAGCTTGCTGGTCGCGCCGAAGGTGGTGCCGTGGGTGACATCCAGCGCGAACACGCTACGCCCGCCTGCGCCGGACGCGCCGACCAGTGTGGTGTGCCAGGCGCTGCCATAGTTCGTGTCGGCGACAGTAATCTGGCCATCCACAAAGTACTTGTGTTCGAACCGCTGACCAACCTTCGACTGTGCATCGTAGGGAATCAGCAGATTGCCCATGTGCCCCAGCGCCGTGGCGGGAATGTACGCAAACGCCTCGGTGCCACCGCCGTTCACGACGTCGCCGGCACCGTTCATACCACCGTTGAACGCATGCAGCATGCCATCGTTGGCCCCGGCATAGACCATGTACTGGGCATTGGCCGTCTTGTTGGACAGGAAGGTGGCGTACGAGCTTGCCAGCGTCCCGCCCATGCTGCGGTAACCGTAATCGTCAAGCGGCGAGGTGATGACCGGAGACGAGTTGATGATGTCGCCCAGGCGCGTCGAACGATCACGGAACTTGCCGCCGTTGCGCAGTTCACCGGAGACGTTACCGCGCAGATAGGGAACTGCCGTGGTGTTGGTCGCCTCGGTGATCGTTTGCAGGTTTGCGCAGCTCTGCAACAGCATGTCGGCATTCTGGGCGGTCTTGGTGCACAGATCACTGAAGCTGACATTGCCGGAGGTGAATTCTCGCGTCGTGCCGCCGCGGGTGAAGAAGATGCGCCGCGAGCCCGCCGCCTGCAGGTTGGCACTGGCCTCCCAGAAGTCAGTTTCGATCAGCTCGCGGGTGACCGGGTCTGCCGACAGACGGGTTGCCGTCAGCGTACTCGACCAGTCGGTGCCTTCTTTACTGATGTCGTACTCGGACGCAGCCGTGATCGAGCCCACGCCGATTCGGGCACCGCTGGCACCGGTACCGCTGGCGGGTGCGCCACCGGACGCAACCGCCTGCAGCACGCGCGCCATGGCGTTGGTGATGTCGACGGGCGTGCGCGCATTGATGTACTCACCGCGGGTGTTCACCGCGGCGTGCCAGATGTCATCCACGGTGCTGCGCTCATCATCCTGGCGCGGCGGCCAGTTGCCGTAGATCGAGGCATCCGTGTAGGGATTCTGGTCAAGGTCGGGGTTGAACAGATCGCCGCGGGCACCCAGTGTCACACCGTAGAAATTCAGGTGGAGGTTGCTCTGGCAGTCCAGGCTCTTGTCACCATTGCCGCAGGCCTCGGGCACCGGGACCAGGCCTGCCGGCAGGTCCGGGCGCAACGGCGGCTGACCGTTGTTGTTGACATAGAACCGGCTGACGATGTCGGCCATCGTGTTGGAGTTGCCGTCACTGAAGGGCGTACCCATGTTCTGATCGGTGTTACCCACCGTGGGACCGCCGCCGTTGCTGAAGCCGTCGGTGAACAGCATCACCGCGTTCTTCTGGCACGAACTGCTGATCGGCGCACCCGTGTCGGTGCGCGTGAACTGCAGCGCGGCCGCATTCACCGCCTGCCGGTTGGGGGTACCGCCATTGGCCGTCAGCGCCAACATGTCGGTGTACAGGGCGGCATTCTGGTCCGGGTCGCTCATCTTGCGCATCGTCAGACGCTTGGTGGTCGACGTCCCGCTGTCGTAGCTGGCGTGCTGGTTGATGCGGAAATAGCCGACGTTGAGCTTGGTAACGCCCTGCATCGAACGGGTCATACCCGCGATCATCGCGCGGTTGCGGTTGCCGTAATAGGTAAACCAGTTCGCGAAGTTGCGCGACGCTTCGGTGTTGCCACTCAGCGTGTACTTCCACATCGTGCAGCCCGTACCACAGGCGTTGTTCGCCTTGACCCGGGTGACGCCGGTGGCGTAAGCGCTGGCCGAGCCCCCCTGCAGTACCGGAAGCGGGTCGTTGTCGGCCGTGTAGGGCGTGTAGAACTGGGCGGGAACATGCTCGATTGCAATGTTGGCCGCACCGATGTTGGCCGGCCAGGTATAGTCCGAATCAAACCGGTAGTTCGTGTTGCCGTAGCGGAACAGCGTGTTGGCAGGAATCACCATGCCGGTCTGCATGCGGAAGCTGTCGCCGTTTCCGGTACCGAAGTACGCGCTTACCAGGTCGACCGTTGCATTGCCGCCATTGGGGCCAGCATTGATCGGCGCTGCGGTCGGCACGCTCGGAGCGAAGTTCTCCGTGGAACTCTTGGCCCACGGCTGGTACAGAACGGTCGGATCGTAATAGCTGGGGTTGTAGGCGGCCGAGCGCGCGAACCCGAGCGAATCGATCGGCGGAACGCCGTAATAGTTGTTGATGCGGGGGCCGGGCACAACGAAGAAGTAGTCGCAGTTGCCCGATGTGTACAACTGTCCACTTGCGTCGAAGAAGCTGCGCCGGGTGGTGTTCCAGCAGCCCTCACCGTCGCGGCCCGGGAACTGGGTCTGGAAGTTCATCGAGCCCGAATCGTCCACCGCCATGATGAACGAGGGGGTGGCGTCGGTCTTGCTCGCCAGCGGCTCCTGGGCAAGCACACCCTGCCCCTGCGCGGCGATCAGGTTGTAGCCGACGAGTGCCAGGCCGATTGCTGCCACCGTCGAACCGGCGGCCGTCCACTTGAATCTGCGCGAAGCCATGGCCGCGTCCTCAGAGCTTGAAAATGGTATCGATCACCGACGATGACGTCGGGTTGGCCGGGTCGTCGGCCGAGTACGCGGTAATCTGGAATGACGCCGAGCTCTCATCGTTGACCGGCCGCCCCATGTCCAGAGCATTCGCGCCCGGACCACCGCATTTGTCGATGCGGCGTACCCGCACCGCAGGTACTGCTGAACTCGACTGCGAGCGGCCCCAGGCTACCGGGTCAAAGCCGTCCTCGCAGACGTCGGTAATGCTGGTCGCGGTGATCAGGCTGCCATTGGGCAGTGCGGTGCGGTCGGTAATGGCTTCCGCCGCCGTCTCGGTGTTGCGGACCACGCCTTCGGTGTTCTGGAACGCGCGGTTGGCGGCGCGATAGTTCGCTGCCATTTTTTCCTGCATGCCGGCCACCTGCATGCCGGCCACGCCGAGCAGGGCCAACAGCAACAGCATGATCAACGCGACATACAGAACCGCGCCGCGCTGCTTCTGCGGCACGCGTGGAATACGGGAGAATGAAGAGCGGCTCATGGTCAGTTCCCGAACAGTCGGTTGCGCAGCGCCACAGTCACCTCGTAGGACGTGCGGTAGCGCCCGTCGGTGGCGGTGTTCTGGTTGTACGTCGTTCCCAGCACGCCCATGGTCGCGGCGGCATCTGTGGGCCGGGTGTTGTTGTTGGTGCCGGCACGGTCAGCACTGCGCGCCACCAACCCCACCTGCACCATGCCCACGCGGCGCCACTGGCCCGCAGCCGTTGCGTTGGTGGCGGTGGTCACGCCCGAAGCCACGTTCTGCACGGTGATGTTGCCGGCCGGCGGCGTATCGGCGTTGATCGTGGTGGTCGTATCCAGGCCGTACAGCAGCTGCAGGTTCTCGATGCCTTCGACGAGCTCTTCGTTGATGGCATAGCCACCGCCCGACGAGGCACGCGCGCGACGCAGGCCCGGGCCGTTGGTGCCCTGCCCGATGTAATAGACCATCGACTCGGCCCGGTACACCATGGTCGGCTCGGGCTGGGGCGCGTAGCGGGTGAAGTCGACACCGACACCGGTGATCTTGCCGGCCTCGGTGGTGCCCGCGAAGACATCTGCGGTTTCGCAGTTGGCAATACCGAACAGGGTCGGGGCGGCCACGCCGCCTTCGGTCAGGCGCGTCCAGCGCGCAGTATCCACGGTCAGTTCCTGGCCGCTGATACCGAGGACCGGCACTGCCTCGGGGGCCAGGAAGCGCAGCACCAGAATGTCACTGCCTGCCATCGGGGCCGGCGACAGGTTGCTGATTGCTGCCGGCAAACCGGTCGGCACGGTACCGCCGCCCACAGCCAGCGTGTCGTTCGGAGCTGTACCCGGGGCCTCGTAACCCTGGATGGCGACGCTGAAGTCCAGCGGGCTGCCGCCGCCGGTGGGTACGTTGATGTTGTTCTTCGGCAGGCCGATGCCCTTGACGAAATGGGCCTGGTCATTCACGCAGCCCATGTGTCCGGCCATGCGGATATCGCGCTCCAGGAAGTCCAGCGCGAAGCGCCCGTTTTCCTGCGCCCGGGCAACACCCTCGGACAGGCGCGAGGCCGAGTGCGAGGCGATGAAGACCTGGGTGATGCCCAGCATCAGGATCAGACCGATGACCAGCGCGATCATCAGTTCAATCAACGACACACCCGCCTGGTGTTTACGGAACATGCGCGGACCTTTCATAGCTGGGTGGTGATGGCGAAGGTGGTGGCGGCGGTGGGCGCGGTACGGCTCCAGCGCTCGTCGGCCCAGCTGATCGAGATATTGGCGATGCCGTTGTTGACGGTGACGGTCGCCGAGGCGTTGTTACCGAGCGCCTTCACCACCTGGCACTGCCAGCGGGTGATGTTCTGCGCCAGGGTGACATCGTTGATCGGGCGTGCACACACGCCAGCAGCCGTACGCGAACCGGATGCGAACGTCGCATTGGCGTACCAGGCGGACTGGTGACGGTTGCTGCGCATCTGCTCGCTCAGGTCATACGCCAGGTTGGTCGCCTGGGTACGGTAGTTGGCGCTCTGCACGTAGCGGACATTCATGGTCTGCAGCAGCGCGAAGCCCAGCAGACCGAACGCCAGGATGACCACCGCGATCAGGACTTCCAGCAGGCTGAAGCCACCCTGTGCGCGACGGGGACGGTAGGATTTGCGGGTCACGAGCAGGCTCCCTTGACGGTGGTGACCTGACCGGAGGCGTTGATGGTCAGGGTGCTGCGCAATTGCTGGCTGCCGCAGGTCTTGGGCTGCAGCGTTACCGCCTGGTCCGCGGTCGCGCGACGGCGGCCGCGCGCGTCGAAACCGATCAGTGCGGCCGGCCCGGTGATGGTCATGGCGTTGTTGACCGCACTGAAGCGCAGCACGGTTTCGCCGCTGGTGAAGGCACCGTCGCCATTGGTGTCGCTGAAGGCCAGCATGCCGCGCGCCCAGTTCCCGTCGCAACTGGAACCGGTGCTGCTGCCGCAGACCCCGCCACCGCGGTTGTTGCGGATGGCGTCGCTGCGGGCCAGGTTGACCAGCCCGATCAGCTCGTTATGAGCGGTGGCCGCCCGGCTGGATCGGATGGTGTTCTGGAAGCTCGGAAAGGCAATAGCTGCCACCACCGCCATGACAACGACGGTGACCATCAGCTCGATCAGTGTGAAGCCCTTGGACAGGCGCAAAGACATGGGACGCTCCCCAGCGTGATGGCATGGACAATGAACGCCCCACCGCCGGGCGGCAAGGGGCAGGAGGACGAACGGTCGCCCGGGGGCGACGGGCGTCAATGCCTTGACGCCCGCCCTGCCCTGCCCGGTCGGCTCAGGTCAGGCCAGCACCCGGTAGCACGGCTGGTACTCGCCGGAGATCTTCATCCGGCGCTGCTCGACGAAGGCGCGCAGCAGCGCGTCCAGGGCCTGCATCATGTCCGGGTCACCGTGGATCTCGAACGGCCCGAACTGCTCGATGCGGCGCATGCCGTCTTCCTTGACGTTGCCGGCGACGATGCCGGAGAAGGCCCGGCGCAGGTCGGCCGCCAGCGCATGCGGCGGACGCCCGTGGTGCAGGTCCAGCGCGGCCATGGCTTCGTGGGTCGGCACGAACGGCTGCTGGTACTCCCACGGAATCTCGATCGACCAGTTGAAGAAGAACGAGTCCTTCTGGGCCAGGCGATGCTCGCGCACGCGCTTGATCCCGGCCGACATCTGCCGGGCCACCGCCACCGGGTCGCCGATGATGATCTGATAGCGCTCGGCTGCGGCGTCGCCCAGGGTCAGGCGGATGAAGCGGTCGATCTGCTCGAAGTACGGCGCGGCCACGGTCGGGCCGGTCAGGATCAGCGGGAACGGCAGGTCCTTGTTCTCCTCGCGCAGCAGGATGCCGAGCAGGTACAGGATCTCCTCGGCGGTGCCGACGCCACCGGCAAACACGATGATGCCGTGGCCGATGCGGACAAAGGCCTCCAGGCGCTTCTCGATGTCCGGCATGATCACCAGGTGGTTGACGATCGGGTTAGGCGACTCGGCCGCGATGATGCCCGGCTCGGTCAGGCCGATGTAGCGCGTGGTGTGCTTGCGCTGCTTGGCGTGGGCGATGGTCGCCCCCTTCATCGGGCCCTTCATCGCGCCCGGGCCGCAGCCGGTGCAGATATCCAGGCCGCGCAGGCCCAGCTCGTAGCCGACCTGCTTGGTGTACAGGTACTCGTCGCGACCAATGGAGTGGCCGCCCCAGCAGACCACCAGGTTGGGGTCGCCCGGGTTGAGGATGCGCGCGTTGCGCAGCAGCCCGAACACTGCATTGGTGATGCCCTCGGAGGACTCCAGCTCGGCCGCGTAGGCCGGGCCCATCTCGATGGCCATGTAGGCCAGGTCGCGGACCACCGCGAACAGCAGCTCGGCGACGCCGCGGATGATCTCGCCATCCACGAAGGCCATGGCCGGGGCATTGACCAGGTCGATGCGGACCCCACGGTCCTGCTGGGCGACCTGGATGTCGAAATCCGGGTACAGATCACGCGCCGCGCGCGGATCGTCCGAGGCACTGCCGCTGGTCAGCACTGCCAGTGCGCAGCGGCGCAGCAGCTCGTGCATGCCGCCGCCGGAGGCATCACGCAGGCGCGCCACCTCGGCCCGGGACAGCACATCCAGCCCACCGCGCGGGTAGATCCGCGCGTCCTGAACCGGCAACGTGCGTGCCGGCGTTTCCGTAATCGTCATCGTCATTCTTTTTCGCTTCCTAAGGTTGCCGACTGTACCGCTGCCCCCTTAAAAAGCAAAACGGCCGGGAAACCCGGCCGTTGGCGGTGGACAGCATACAGTGTTCGACGCCCCACCGGTAGCGGGGGGGGGGGGGGGGGCGCCCCCCGCGGCGCTAGAACATAAGAGACCACCCCCCCC
>NZ_JASCOZ010000124.1 GCF_029960115.1 Stenotrophomonas sp. PS02289 | reverse complement strand
GGCCGGCGCTACCCAACTGTCCGGTAGCGCCGGCCGTTGGCCGGCCCGCATGAACCCTACGCGGGCACGCCCGTAACCGCTGAAAACGCCGCGCGAAACGCCTCCATTTCCGCCTCGGTTCCCACCGTCACCCGCACCCGCTGCGGCCAGATCGGCCAGCTGCGGCCGATGATGACGCCGCGTTCGGCCATGGCGGCAACGAACGCCTTGCCGTCGCGCTGTACATCGACGACAAAACAGTTCGCCTCCGACGGCACGCAGGAAAAGCCGCGCTTGCCCAGCCAGGCAATCGTGGCCTGACGTACCTGCGCGTTCTGCGCCTTTCGCTGCGCCACCAGCCCGGTATCGCGCAGGCTGGCCAGCCCGGCGGCCAGCGCGGTGACCGGCAGCGGGTTGTCGCCCAGGCCGGCGAGTTCGCGCAGACGGTCCGGGTGCGCCGCGGCCACACCCAGGCGAAGTCCGGCCATGCCATACAGCTTGGAGAACGTGCGCAGCACGATCACATCGTCGCGCTGCATCACCTGCGCGATCAGTGAGGGCTGGTCGCTGTACTGGATGTAGGCTTCATCGACGAGCACCCGGGTCTGCGCCGGCTTGTGGGCCAGCAGCCAGGCAATCTCGGCTGCCGGGGTGATGGAACCAGTGGGGTTGTTCGGATTGCACAGGTACAGCAGCCCGGCATGGATGCGTTGCGCAGCGGCGACCATCGCCCGCAGGTCGTGCGCGCCGTCGGCACGCAGCGGCACCTTTTCCACCGTGGCCCCGTGCGCCGCGGCCAGGTCGCCCAGGCTTTCAAAGGTCGGATCGGCGACCACCAGTCCCGCCGTGGGCGAGGTCCAGACCACCGCGGCGCGGTTCAGCGGTTCGCTGGAGCCGGGGTACAGCCGGACGCGCTCGGCTGCGATCTGCTCCTGCGCCGCGAAGGCGTCGCGCAGTTCGCCGGCCAATGCAAAAAGATAGCGGCCACTGCCCGCCACGATGTCGCGTGCGGCCATTTGTGCGGCCGGTGCCGGGCCATACGGGCATTCATTGAAGTTCAGCAGCACCGGGCCGGCCGCGCGCGGCACGGTGGTCGGTGCCGCCTGTGCGGCAGGCACCAGGCCAAGGCCGGACAGGGTCAGGCCGGTGCCGGCCAGTTGCAGGAAGGTGCGGCGGGAATGCACGGTCGATGACATGGGGCAAACACCGGAGGCGGGACAATATCCGCATGCTGGCACCGCGCGCGAGGGTCGACAAGCGGCCGATGGTGGCGGGCCTGCGGGTGGCCTGCGGCAGGCCCAGCGCCTAGAATTCAATGCCCTTACACGACAGCCTCCGCATGAGCCCCAGCCCCGCAGAACGTGCCCAGGACCTGCGTCGCCAGATTGATGAAGCCGGCCAGGCCTATCACGAGCGCGACGAGCAGTTGATTCCCGACGCGGAATACGACGCGCTGGTGCGTGAGCTGGAAGCCCTGGAACAGGCCCATCCCGAACTGGCGGTCAGCGACTCGCCGACCCAGCGCGTGGGCGGCAAGGCGTCGTCGCGGTTTGCCGAGGTGCGGCATGCGGTTCCAATGCTCTCGCTCGGCAACGCCTTCAGCGACGAGGAAGTGGACGATTTCGTTCGCCGCATCCGTGAGCGCCTGCGCCGCGACGCGGTGATGTTCTCGGCCGAGCCGAAAATGGACGGGCTGGCGATCAGCCTTCGCTATGAAGACGGGCATTTCGTGCAGGGGGCCACGCGCGGCGATGGCAGCACCGGCGAGGACGTCAGCGCCAACCTGCGCCAGATCCAGGTCATTCCGCAGCAGTTGCAGGGCAGTGGCTGGCCGGCGGTACTGGAGGTGCGCGGCGAGGTCTACATGGCCCGCGCCGATTTCGAGGCCTACAACGCCAATGCACGCCTGCATGGCGGCAAGGTGTTGGCCAACCCGCGCAACGGTGCCGCCGGTTCACTGCGTCAGCTCGACCCGAAGATCAGTGCCCAACGCAAGCTGAGCTTCTATGCCTACGGGCTGGGCGAGGTCAGCGGTGGCGAACTGCCGCCCACCCATTCGGGCACGCTGGCCCAGCTCAAGGCGTGGGGCTTCCCGGTCAGTGACCTCTGCCAGGTGGTGGAAGGTCGCGACGGGCTGCTGGCGTACTACCGCGATATCGGCCAGCGCCGTGATGGCCTGCCGTTCGACATCGACGGGGTGGTCTATAAGCTGGACGATCGTGCCGGGCAGGAGCAGATGGGCTTTGTCTCGCGCGCGCCGCGGTGGGCCATCGCGCACAAGTTCCCCGCGCAGGAACAGACCACCACGGTGGAGGCGATTGAAATCCAGATCGGCCGTACCGGTGCGGCGACGCCGGTGGCGCGGCTCACGCCGGTGCCCGTGGCGGGCGTGATGGTGGCCAACGCCACCCTGCACAACGCCGACCAGATCAAGCGGCTCGACGTGCGGGTCGGCGACACGGTGATCGTGCGCCGCGCCGGCGATGTCATTCCCGAAGTGGTCAGCGTCATCCTTGACCGACGCCCCGCAGACACGCAGGCGTGGCAGATGCCCACCCACTGCCCGGTGTGCGGCTCGGACATCGTGCAGGAGGAAGGCGCGGCCGTGTGGCGCTGCTCCGGCGAACTGAGCTGCCCGGCGCAACGCAAGGAAGCCATCGCGCATTTCGCCTCGCGTCGCGCGATGGACATCGACGGCCTGGGTGGCAAGTACATTGAAACCCTGGTCGATGCCGGCATCGTGCGCGGCGTCGCCGACCTGTACCGGCTGACCCGCGACCAGCTGCTGCACCTGAAGCTGGTGCTGGATGCGGAGTCGCCGCAGGCGCTGTCCGACCAGATCGCACTGCACCTGCCGCGCGACGGCAGCGGCGAATACCTGCGTCGCGTGCTGGCGCTGGATGCGGCCGACGAAGGCTGGCGCGCGCAGGCGCTGTCCATGGACACCGCGTTCGAATGGAACACGAAGAAGATCGCCACCAAGTGGGCCGACAACCTGATCGCGGCCATCGACACCAGCCGCACCACCACGCTGGAACGTCTGTTGTTCGCACTGGGCATCGAACACGTGGGCGAAAGCACCGCCAAGGCACTGGCACTGTGGTTTGGTGACCTGGGGCTGATCCGCCACCTGCCGTGGCCGCTGTTCAAGCGTGTGCCCGACATCGGCGGCGAAGTCGCGCGTTCGCTGGGCCACTTCTTCGAGCAGCCGGGCAACCAGCAGGCCATTGATGCGCTGATCAACATCGGCAACGTGCGCATCAGCGACACGCATGCGCCGAGTGCGAAGCTGCGCGACGGTCTGGATTTCGCCCAGTTGCTGGTCGAAGCCGAAATTCCCGGCATTACCCGCCTGCGCGCGGAGAAGTTGACCGCCGCCTTGCCTGACGCGCAGTCGCTGCTGGACGCCGAGCCGGTACAGCTCACTGCCGCCGGTCTGCCCAACGAGGTGGCGCTGGGACTGAACGCCTGGCTGGAAGCGAACGGTCAGGGCGCGATGCTGGTCCAGGCGGACGCCCAGCGCCGCCTGCTGCTGGAAAAAGCCCCTGAACTGGCCGACGTCGTCGCCGGCCCGCTCGATGGCCAGACCGTGGTGCTGACCGGCACGCTGTCCCAGATGAACCGCGACGAAGCCAAGGAGCGGCTGGAAGCGCTCGGGGCGAAGGTGGCCGGCAGCGTGTCGAAGAAGACCGCCTTCGTGGTCGCCGGCACCGAAGCCGGCTCGAAACTGACCAAGGCCACCGAGCTGGGCATCGAGGTATGGGACGAAGACCGCCTGGTCGCGTTCCTCGCTTCCCACGCCTGAGCCTGACCGGACCGGATTGAACCCATGCAGACTGCCCCTCTCGATTTCCGCGTTGCCACCGTCGCTGACACCGAACAGGTGGTCGCGCTGATGCGTGACTTCTATGCCGAAGACCATCTCGTATTCGACGAGGCACGCGTGCGTCGCGCGCTGGACGCGTTGCTGAGCGACCCCCGCAACGGCGAGGTGCTGCTGTGGTTGAACGAAGCCGGTGAGGTGGTCGGGCATGCCGCGCTGGCGATGGGTTTCAGCCTGGAGCAGGGCGGGCATTTCGTGCTGCTGGACGAGCTCTACCTCAGTCACGCCGCGCGCGGTCGCGGTCGCGGCAAGCAGGCACTGGCGATTCTCGAACAACGCGCCAACGCGCGCGGGGTGGAACGGATGCGGCTGGAAGTGAACCACCACAACGAGTTGGCGCGCCGCCTGTACCTGGCCAGTGGCTATGTGGATGAAACCCGTGGGCTGCTGTCGCTGCCGCTGGCCGACCGCCTGCGGGATGCACGCGGATGATCGCCGCGCTGCGTCAACGGGCCGCACTCAACGCCTTGATCCGTGCGTTTTTCGCCGAACGCGATGTGCTGGAAGTGGAGACGCCCATCCTGTCCGAGGCCGGCAACACCGAGCCGAACATCGACAGTTTCCACACCCGCTTCAGTGGTCATGTCAGCGCCGGCAGCGCGCTGCGCTGGCTGCGCACCTCGCCGGAGTATCCGCTGAAGCGGCTGCTCGCCGCCGGCGTCGGCGACTGCTACGAGCTGGGCCGGGTGTTCCGCAATGGCGAAGCCGGCGGACGCCACAATCCCGAGTTCACCATGCTGGAGTGGTACCGGATCGACTGGGACCATCATCAACTGGTGGAGGAAACGGTTGCGCTGGTGCGCGCCGCGCTGGCCCTGGTGCAGCGCGATGCGTCGTTGACCGTCATCGACTACCGCAGCTTGTACCGGCAGCACGTGGGGGTGGATCCGTTCGAGGCGACGCTGGAGCAGCTGCAGGCTCCGCTGGCCGAGGTCCGCATCGATGCCGAAGGGCTGACCCGCGACGACTGGCTGGACCTGCTGATGACCCACTGCATCCAGCCGCATTTCAGTGATGACACCCTGACCGTGGTACACGACTGGCCGGCCAGCCAGGCCGCGCTGGCGCGGGTGCGGCCGGGCACGCCGCCGCTGGCCGAGCGTTTCGAGCTGTACCTGGGGGCGGTCGAGCTGGCCAACGGCTACCACGAACTCAACGATGCCCAGGAGCAGCGCGCGCGCTTCGTACGTGACCACGCCGTGCGCACGGGCCGGGGGGCGGTGTTGCCTGCGCTCGACGAGCGGCTGCTGGCGGCGTTGCCGGCGTTGCCTGACTGCGCGGGAGTCGCGGTCGGGGTCGACCGCCTGCTGATGGCGATGAACCGCACCGCACGCATCGCCGATGTGCTGGCGTTTGATTTCGCCCACGCCTGAGAACCGGGTGCCGCATCTTGCGCGGTCTTCACGATGATGCTCTGATCACACCCGATGTTGGAAGGTGGCACCGTGATGGAACTGTGGCGGCGGGGAACGTGTTGATGAAGCTGTTGGAAGCTGCCGTACCGCCGTCGCTGCGATGGAGCTGGTCGTGGCTGGGCCTGGCGCTGTGCGCCGGCCTGGTGCCCGAGCGTGTGGACGCGGCCGAGACCGGCTACGCCGGGCAGGTGGTCCGTTGCGAATCCCGGGACATGGGCTGGGTGCATTGCGACATGCCAGTGGAGCAGGGCGTGGACCTGGTCCGCCAGTTGTCCGATAACAGCTGTGTGCGCGGCTCGGAGTGGGGCACCGACCGCTCCGGGGTCTGGGTCACGCTGGGCTGCCGCGCCGAATTCCGTGCGCGTCTGCCCGCCGGTTCCCCTTCGCTGGGTGAGCGCAAGGTGCGCCGCGTGGTGCGCTGCGAGTCCAGTGGCCGCCCACAGAACTGCCCGGTCATGCTGCAGGGCGCGCCGGTGCGCCTGCTGCGCCAGCTGTCTTCCATGCCGTGCCGCGAAGGCCACAGCTGGGGCGCGCGCCGCAACGAGATCTGGGTCACCCGGGGCTGCCAGGGCGACTTTGAAGTGGGTGCCGAAGACGGCAGTGGTTTCGTCAACGTGCCGCGCCTGCTGGTGTGCGAGTCGCGCTCGCGCCAGCGACGTTTCTGCGGGGCCGGCATCAGCCAGGGCGCGCAGCTGCGCAAACAGCTGTCCGGCAGTCCGTGCGAAGAAGGGCGCAGCTGGGGCTGGGACGCCCGTGGGGTGTGGGTCGACAACGGCTGCCGCGCCGAGTTTCTGGTGAATTGAGCCGGCGTTACAATGGGGGCATGAACGCATCCCCCGATATCGATTACGCCCGTTACGACCACATCCGGCCGATCCTGTGGACCGGCGATTCCCTGCAGCTGCTCGACCAGCGCAAGCTGCCGTTCGTGGTGGAGCATGTGGCGTGCCACACCAGCGACGAGGTGGCCGCCGCCATTCATGCGCTGACCGTGCGTGGCGCGCCGGCGATCGGCATTGCCGCCGCCTGGGGCGTGGTGCTGGCGGCCCGCGACGTGCAGGCCGAAGACGGTACCGATGCCCTGGCCAAGCTGGAGCCGGCGCTGCAGCGTCTGAACGCGTCGCGGCCCACCGCCGTGAACCTGGCCTGGGCGCTGGCCCGCATGCGTCGCGCCCTGCAGCCCGCCGGCAGCGACTGGCGCGAGGTCCTGGTGCGCGAGGCGCAGGCCATCGCCGACGAGGATCTGGCCGCCAACCGCCACATGGGGGCCTTGGGTGCCGGGCTGATCGACGCCGGCAGTGGTGTGCTCACCCATTGCAACACCGGCTCGCTGGCCACGGCTGGTTTCGGTACCGCGCTGGGCGTGATCCGCGCCGGCATGGCGCAGCACCGCATCGCCAAGGTGTTTGCCGGTGAAACCCGGCCGTGGCTGCAGGGTGCACGCCTGACCGTGTGGGAGCTGCAGCAGGACGGCATCGATGCCACCCTGATCGCCGACTCCGCTGCTTCGCACCTGATGAAGACCGGTGCCGTGCAGTGGGTGATCGTCGGTGCCGACCGCATCTGCGCCAATGGCGATACCGCCAACAAGATCGGCACCTACCAGCTGGCGATTGCCGCGCGCCACCACGGCGTCAAGTTCATGGTGGTGGCCCCGTCCTCGACCGTGGACATGGAGACCGCCGACGGCGACCAGATCGAGATCGAGCAGCGCGACCCGGGTGAACTGTACGGTGTGGGTGGCACCCGCACGGTGGCCGAGGGCATTGCCGCCTGGAATCCGGTGTTCGACGTCACCCCGGGCGAGCTGATCGACGCCATCGTGACCGAGAAGGGCGTGATCCTGAATCCCACCGTGGCCAACATGCAGGCCGCGTTCGGCTGATGCTCTCGTAAGTGTCTGATTTCTGCGCGTAAAACCCCCATAAATACGGGCAAAAGAACCCCCGTTGTGGTAGCATCCATGGGTTAATCGAGATTCCGTCGCGGCCACCCTGAAAAGGCCATCCGCGGCGGACTGGACCGCTACCAGACAACGGAACCCGAATGGCAGAAAACGCCAAGGAAATCATCCAGGTCAACCTGGAAGACGAGATGCGCAAGAGCTACCTCGATTACGCCATGAGCGTGATCGTGGGACGTGCGCTGCCGGATGCGCGCGACGGCCTCAAGCCGGTTCATCGCCGCGTGCTGTACGCGATGAACGAGCTCAACGCGCACAGCAACAAGCCCTACTTCAAGTCGGCGCGTATCGTCGGTGACGTCATCGGTAAGTACCACCCGCATGGCGATGCCTCGGTGTACGACACCCTGGTGCGCATGGCGCAGCCGTTCTCGCTGCGCTACATGCTGGTGGACGGGCAGGGTAACTTCGGTTCGGTCGACGGCGACTCCGCCGCGGCGATGCGTTACACCGAAGCGCGCATGTCCAAGCTCACCCACGAGCTGATGGCCGACATCGACAAGGAAACCGTCGATTTCCAGCCCAACTACGACGAAAAGGAACTGGAACCCACGGTCATGCCGACCCGGTTCCCGAACCTGCTGGTCAATGGTTCGGCCGGCATCGCGGTGGGCATGGCGACCAACATCCCGCCGCACAATCTCAGCGAGTCCATCAACGCCTGCATCGCGCTGATCGACAACCCGGAGATCGACGTTGATGGCCTGATGGAATACATCCCGGGCCCGGACTTCCCGACCGCCGGCATCATCAACGGCACCGCCGGCATCGTCGCCGGCTACCGTACCGGCCGTGGCCGCGTGCGGATCCGGGCCAAGGCCGAGATCGAAGTGGCCGACAACGGCCGCGAATCGATCATCGTCACCGAGATTCCGTACCAGGTGAACAAGGCCCGGTTGATCGAGAAGATCGCCGAGCTGGTCAAGGAAAAGAAGCTCGAAGGCATCAGCGAGCTGCGCGATGAGTCCGACAAGGACGGCATGCGCATCTACATCGAGGTCAAGCGCGGCGAGTCGGCCGAGGTTGTGCTCAACAACCTGTACCAGCAGACCCAGATGGAGTCGGTGTTCGGCATCAACATGGTGGCGCTGGTCGATGGCCGCCCGCAGTTGATGAACCTCAAGCAGATGCTCGAGGCCTTCGTCCGCCACCGCCGTGAAGTGGTCACCCGCCGCACCGTGTTCGAGCTGCGCAAGGCGCGCGCTCGTGCCCACGTGCTGGAAGGCCTGACCGTTGCGCTGGCCAACATCGACGAGATGATCGAACTGATCAAGACCTCGCCGAACCCCACCGAAGCCCGCGAACGCATGCTGGCACGGCTGTGGGAGCCGGGCCTGGTCGGTTCGATGCTGGGCGCGGCCGGTGCCGAAGCCTCGCGTCCGGAAGACCTGCCCAAGGGCGTGGGCCTGATCGAGGGTGGCTACCAGCTGACCGAGATCCAGGCGACCCAGATCCTGGAAATGCGCCTGCACCGCCTGACCGGGCTGGAGCAGGACCGCCTGACCGAGGAATACAAGCAGCTGCTGGAAGTGATCGCCGGGCTGATCCACATCCTGGAAGATCCCGACCGCCTGCTGCAGGTGATCCGCGAAGAGCTGATCAGCATCAAGGTGGAATTCGGCGACGAGCGTCGCAGCGAAATCCGCCACAGCGAAGAAGACCTGGACATTCTCGACCTGATCGCCCCGGAAGACGTGGTGGTCACCCTGTCGCACGCCGGTTACGTCAAGCGCCAGCCGGTCAGCGCCTACCGCGCGCAGCGTCGCGGCGGCCGGGGTCGCAGCGCGGCGGCGACCAAGGAAGAGGATTTCATCGAACAGCTCTGGCTGGTCAACACCCATGACACCCTGCTGACCTTCACCAGCTCGGGCAAGGTGTTCTGGCTGCCGGTGCACCAGTTGCCGGAAGCCGGCTCCAACGCGCGTGGTCGCCCGATCATCAACTGGATTCCGCTGGAATCCGGCGAGCGGGTGCAGGCGGTGCTGCCGGTGCGTGAATACGCCGAAGGCCAGTTTGTGTTCTTCGCCACCCGCAACGGCACGGTCAAGAAGACCCCGCTGAGCGAGTTCGCCTTCCGTCTGGCGCGCGGCAAGATCGCCATCAACCTCGACGAGGGCGATGCCCTGGTCGGCGTCGGACTGACCGACGGTGAGCGCGACATCCTGCTGTTCGCCTCCAACGGCAAGACCGTGCGCTTCGGCGAAGACAAGGTCCGTTCGATGGGCCGCACCGCCACCGGCGTGCGCGGCATCAAGATGGCCAAGGGCGAGGAAGTGGTCAGCCTGATCGTGGCCGAATCGGCCGGCGGTCTGGAGGACGAGAACGAGGACGAAGGCCAGATCGAAGACACCACCAGCGAGAACGGCGATGCCGTGATCGAGGGCGGCGACGACGATTCCAAGCTGTACATCCTGACAGCCACCGAGAACGGCTACGGCAAGCGCACCCCGCTGCCGGACTACCCGCGCAAGGGTCGTGGCACTCAGGGCGTCATCGGCATCCAGACCACCGAGCGTAACGGCAAGCTGGTCAGCGCGGTGCTGATGGGCCCGCGCGACGAGGTCCTGCTGATCTCCGACGGCGGCACCCTGGTGCGCACGCGCGGTTCGGAAATCTCGCGCGTCGGCCGTAACACCCAGGGCGTCACCCTGATCCGTCTGTCCAAGGACGAGAAGCTGCAGGCGGTGGAACGCATGGACGCTTCGATCGAGGACGACGAGGAAGAAGCGGACGTGGCCGTCGCTCCGACCGAAGGCGTCAGCACGACGCCGGTCAACGACGACATCGCACAGGGCTGATTCACGCGTCAAGCTGCATGCACAACGCCGGCGAAATGCCGGCGTTGTGTTTTCTGCGTTCGACGAAATTCCGGTAGCGCCGGCCGTTGGCCGGCCCTCAGCACGCCGTGCCACGTTCGACAGCAATCCAAAAAACGCAAAACATTCACGCCCTGTTTGGCATAAGCCCACCAAGGAGCGCCAAGGCGGGGAGGCCACGCGCTCCAAGGTTCTGCCGTACCGGGGAGAGCACCGATGTCTGCCGCACCGCCGTCCGATCCATCCCGCCCGCCCACGCCGCGCCATCCACTGGTCACGGTGCTGTCGTTGCTGTTCATCCTCCTCGGCGTGCTGATCGGCGGCCTCGGCCTCTGGCTGTTCCAGCTCGGCGGTTCCGCTTACTACCTGCTGGCGGGCGTCGGCCTGCTGGCCAGCGGTGTGCTGCTCTGGGGCAACCGCCGCATGGGGGCCTGGCTGTTCTTCGCCGTGTTCGCCGGCACCTTCCTCTGGACGGCATGGGAATCCGGCAGCGATTACTGGCGCTGGCTGCCGCGCATTGGCGCGTTCGCCGTGCTGGCATTCGTGCTGGCGCTGTTGCTGCCCACGTTGCGCGATCCCGTCCCGCGCCGCGCCTCCCGCACTGCCGCCGGTGTTCTCGGGTTGGGGTTGTTGCTGCTGGTCGGGCTTGCGTTTGCGTCGCACGGTGGAATGACCGGCCGCGAGGCGTTCCCCGAGGCGGTTCCCAGTGCCGGCCTCGCGCCCACCCGCGAAGTCAGCGCGCAACCCGCTGACGATCCTGCTGCCGGCGACTGGACCGCCTGGGGCCGTAGCAATGCCGGAACCCGGTTCTCCCCCCTGCAGCAGATCACCCCAGCCAACGTCGCAAAACTCGCGCCCGCCTGGGCGTTCCGCACCGGTGATCGCCCACGCCGTCGCTGGGGTGCGGAAACCACGCCGTTGAAGGTGGGCGACACCCTGTATCTCTGCAGTGCCCGCAATCAACTGATCGCGCTGGATGCGGGCACGGGCACCCTGCGCTGGCGCTTTGATCCCAAGGTGCGCGACACCGCCATTCCCTCCACCACGGCCTGCCGGGGCGTGGCCTACTACGAGGTGCCCGTCGCGCCGCAGATCGATCCCCTGTTGTCCGACGTGGCCGCCGATCTGGCCGTGCCGGTGGCGCTGCCCGCCGAGGGCGGTGGGGTCGTCAGCACCGCCAGTCGCGCACCGTGTGTGGCCCGCATCATTGAAGGCACGCTGGACGGTCGACTGGTGGCGGTGGACGCGACCAGCGGTCGTCCGTGCGCGCAGTTCGGCAACAACGGCCAGGTCGACATCACCCTCGGCATGGGCGAGGTGGTCCCCGGGCAGGTGGCGATCATCGCGCCGCCCACGATCACGCGTGGGCTGATCATCGCTGGCCACCAGGGACTGCAACGGGCCGATGGCAGCGCGCCCTCCGGCGTCATCCAGGCCTTCGACGCGCAGAGCGGAAAGCTGCGCTGGGCATGGGATCTCGGTGCACCCGAACTCACCACGCGCCCCGCGCAGGGAAAGACCTATACGCCCGGCACGCCGCGCCTGCTCGCCACGGCCACCAGCGATGAGCAGCTGGGCCTGGTGTATCTGACGCTGGGTGACGCGACAGGGGCTGAAGGGCGCGAGCGCGTGGCCACTGCACTGGTGGCGCTGGATGCCACCACCGGCAAGCCGGCCTGGACGTTGCAGGCACTGCCGGGCGATGCATCGAATGACGACGTCGTGGCCCAGGCCTCGCTGGTCGACTATCCCACCGCCGCGGGCAAGGTGCCCGCACTGGTGCTGCCGACGCGGCAAGGTGATCTGTATGTGCTGGACCGCCGCACAGGGCAGCGGCTTGATTCGCCTGCGGTCGCGCCAGCGGCCACGCAGCCGCGTGCGCACACGCTCGACGAGCGTGACATGTGGGGGCTGACGCCGCTGGACCAGCTGGTCTGCCGCATCCAGTTCAGGCGGGCTGCGCAGGCGGGCGCGGATGCACGCATTGCCTATCCCGGCCAACACGGGGGCGTGGACTGGGGCGGGGTGGCCGTTGATCCGCGCCACGGTGTGATCGTCTCGAATTACACCGATCTGCCCGATTACCTTCGGAAAGGCGCGGAGGCGGACAGCGGGCTGACCGGTTGGCTGAGCGGCGCGCCGTTCTCAGGCTATGGTGCCCAGGCTTCTGCGGGGGATAACTGGCGCGGCAACGCCGGCTGGCGGCTGTTGTTCACCGGGCTGTCGTGCAAGCAGCCGCCCTACGGCGGACTGCGTGCCGTCGAACTTCGCAGCGGCGCGGTGTTGTGGGAGCGGCCGTTCGGCAGTGCGCGCGGCATCGGGCCATTCGGGTTGCGCTCGCACCTGCCGATCGAGATCGGCGCGCCCAACGCGGGCGGGGCGGTCATCACCGCAAGCGGGCTGATCTTCATCGCCGCCGCCAACGATGATCTCCTGCGCGCCATCGACCTGAAAACCGGCAAGGAACTCTGGCGCGCGCCGCTGCCGGCAGGTGGCCAGGCCACGCCGATGATCTACCAGCACGGAGGACGCCAATACGTGGTCATCGTCGCCGCCGGTCACCACGCGATGGGCACACCACGCGGCGACTATGTGCTGGCCTACGCGTTACCCCAATGACGCCGACATCCTTGAAATGCATGACGTAGAGCCGGGCTTGCCCGGCTGCTTCTCGCGTCACACCATCCGCCAACGGCGCATCCCGTAGAGCCGGGCTTGCCCGGCTGCTTTTCGCGTCACACCATCCGCCAACGGCAGCCGGGCAAGCCC
>NZ_JASCOZ010000123.1 GCF_029960115.1 Stenotrophomonas sp. PS02289 | reverse complement strand
CCGTTGGCCGGCCCACGTGTTGATTCCGACGTTCATGAGGGCCGGCCAACGGCCGGCGCTACCGGGATCGCCAGATTGCAGCTTTCAACGGACAACAATCCCCGCCGCCAACAACGCATCACGCGTAGTCGCATCATTCTCCGCACTCACCGCCCGGGTCAGCTCCCACAGATACCCGACCCGGAAGCCCGCCGCCACCGCATCCTGCGCCGTCCACAGCACGCAGTAATCCCGCGCCAACCCGCACACGTGCACCTCGGCAATGCCGCGCTCACGCAGCCAGCCGGCCAGGCCGGTCGGCGGGCGAGTGCCCTCAGGTCCGAAGTTCTCCTGGAACGCGCTGTAGGAATCCACCTGCCGGCGCGTGCCTTTGCGCAGGATCAGGTCGGCCGCCTTCCAGTCCACGCCAGAATGCAGTTCGGCACCGGGCGTACCCTGCACGCAATGATCCGGCCACAGCGTCTGCGGATGACCATGCAGGGTGATCTGCTCGAACGGCGCATGCCCCGGATGCTGGCTGGCAAACGAGGCATGGTCGGCCGGGTGCCAGTCCTGGGTCGCCACCACGGTGTGATAGCGCCGCTGCGCCAGCAGTTCCGCGATGCCGGGCACGATGGCGTCGCCGTCCGTACAGGCCAATGCGCCGCCCGGCATGAAGTCCGGTTGCAGGTCGACCACGATCAGGGCGACATCGACGGGGAAGCGGTTCATGGCAGCGGTCACGGGGGCGGGGGAGACCAGTCTATCGCACGCAAAATCCCGTACGCCTACGCCCTGCACCATGACCGTAGAGCCGGGCTTGCCCGGCTGCACTTCGCGATTCCCCCGAAGCCACGCAGGGCGTGGCTCTACGGATGGTGCGACACGGTTCTACGGCTTGTCTTCATCCCCGTAGTACAACACCCCGATCTCGATCTTCCCGCGCCCAGCCGCCTGCCGATGCAGGTTGGTGTCGCGCAGCGAGTACACACACCCGCAGTACTCCTGCTGGTAGAACTGCTCGCGCTTGCTGATCTCCACCATGCGCGCCGCACCACCGCCCTTGCGCCAGTTGTAGTCCCAATACTGGATGCCGGGGTAATGCGCGGCCGCGCGGTGGCCACAATCGTTGATCTGGTTCATGTCCTTCCAGCGCGAAATGCCCAGCGAGCTGCTGATCACCGGGAAGCCGTGCTCATGCGCATACAGCGCCGTGCGCACGAAGCGCATGTCAAAGCACATCGTGCAGCGGATGCCACGCTCGGGCTCCTGTTCCATGCCGCGCGCCCGCGCGAACCACTCGCGCGTGTCGTAGTCGGCGTCCACGAAGGGCACGTTGTGCTTCTCGGCAAAGCGGATGTTCTCCTCCTTGCGCAACTGATACTCGCGCGAAGGGTGGATGTTGGGGTTGTAGAAGAAGATCGTGTAGTCGATCCCGGAGGCGGTGATCGCCTCCATCACTTCGCCGGAGCACGGCGCGCAGCACGAATGCAGCAGCAGCTTGGTGTGGCCATCGGGCAGGGAAAGGGTAGGGCGTACGAATTCGTTCATCTGGAATCCAATGCGCCCAACGCCGGCAGCGGCGGCGATGGGCGCGGTCTGCAACAGGGAAAAGGTCAGGCCGCGTTGGCGTCGGCGTGTTCGTCACGCAGCTGCCTTGCGGCGGCCACCAGCGCATCGAGCGCGGCACGGGTTTCCGGCCAGTCACGGGTTTTCAGCCCGCAGTCCGGGTTCACCCAGATCTGCTCCGGCCGCAGCACTTCAGCGGCCTTGCGCAGCAGGGCCACCATCTCGTCCTTGTCCGGTACGCGCGGGGAGTGGATGTCATACACGCCCGGGCCGATTTCGTTGGGATACTGGAAGCGAACGAATGCATCCAGCAGTTCCATGCGCGAGCGCGAGGTCTCGATGGAAATCACATCCGCGTCCATCGCCGCCACGGAGTGGATGATGTCGTTGAACTCGGAGTAGCACATGTGGGTGTGGATCTGGGTCGCGTCACGTACCCCGCTGGCGCTGATCCGGAACGCTTCCACCGCCCAGTCCAGGTAGGCGCGCCATTGTGCCCGGCGCAGCGGCAGGCCTTCGCGGATGGCCGGCTCGTCGATCTGGATCACGCCGATCCCGGCCGCCTCCAGATCCAGCACTTCGTCGCGCAGGGCCAGCGCAATCTGCCGACAGGTATCGGAACGGTCCTGATCATCGCGTACGAAGCTCCACTGCAGCACCGTGACCGGCCCGGTCAGCATGCCCTTCATCGGGCGGTCGGTCAGCGACTGCGCGTACTGCGACCAGCGCACCGTCATCGGCTGCGGTCGGCTCACATCGCCAAAGATCACCGGCGGCTTCACGCAGCGCGAGCCATAGCTCTGCACCCAACCGTTCCGGGTGAAGGCAAAGCCTTCCAGCTGTTCGCCGAAGTACTCCACCATGTCGTTGCGCTCGAACTCGCCGTGCACCAGCACGTCCAGGCCGATCTGTTCCTGCACGCGTATGCAGTGCTCGGTCTGGGTTGCCAGGAAGGCGTCGTAGTCGGCATCGGAGAGTTTGCCGGACTTGTTACGGGCGCGTGCTTCGCGCACCTCCAGCGTCTGCGGGAACGAGCCGATCGTGGTGGTGGGGAACAGCGGCAGTTTGAGTGCCGCCGCCTGGGCCAGATGACGCTGGGGATACGCACTGCGGCGCTGTGAATCGGCGGTGCCGATCGAGGCCAGACGATCGCTGACCGCCGGGTTGTGCACGCGCGGCGAGCGACGCCGGCCTTCCAGGCGTTCGCGTGCCCGCGCCAGCGGTGCCTCGGCTAGGGCCGGGGCATCGATCGCGTTGGCCAGCAGGCGCAGTTCTTCCAGCTTCTGCCTGGAGAACGCCATCCAACCGCGCAGCTCATTGTCTAGCCGGGTCTCATGTTCCAGGTCCACCGGGCTGTGCAGCAGCGAACACGAAGGGGCCAGCCACAGCGCGTCGCCTCCCACATGGCCGTGGGCATAGCGCGCCAGCAGCAGCGCATTGTCCAGATGGGTGCGCCAGATGTTGCGGCCGTTGACCACGCCGGCCGACAGTACGCGCCCGGCCGGCAGTGCCTTGATCACGGCATCCAGCTGTTCCGGCGCACGCACCAGGTCCACGTGCAGGCCATCCACCGGCAGCGAGGCAGCCAGTTCCAGGTTGTCCTCCAGCGCGCCGAAATAGGTGGCCACCAGCACTTTGGGACGAGTTGCCTGGGCCAACACTGCATAGGCGTGCGCGAACGCGGCACGGGCGTGGTCGTCCAGGTCCTGCACCAGCGCCGGCTCGTCCAACTGCACCCAGGCGGCACCCGCTGCGTGCAGCTTGCCCAGCAGTTCCACATATACCGGCAGCAGCGCATCCAGCAGATCCAGCGCCGGGCTGCCGTCGGTGGTCTTGGACAGCAGCAGGAAGGTCACCGGACCGATCAGCACCGGCCGGGTTTCAATGCCCAGGCCCTGCGCCTGGCGGTACTCGGCCAGTGGCTTCTCGCCGCGCAGCGCGAAGCGCTGGCCGGCCTGCAGTTCAGGCACCAGATAGTGGTAGTTGGTGTCGAACCATTTGGTCATCTCCAGCGCGTGCAGGTCATGCCCGTCGCGCTGCAGGCCACGGGCCATGGCGAAGTAGCCGGCCAGCGGGTCGGCATCGGCCAGGGCGCGGTAGCGGGCGGGAATTGCATCGAACAGGAACGCCGTATCCAGCACCTGGTCATACAGGCTGAAGTCGTTGCTGGGCGGTGCATCCACACCGGCATCGCGCTGCAGCCGCCAGTGCGTGGCGCGCAGGGTAGCGGCGGTGTCCAGCAGTGACTGCGCGCTGCTCTGGCCGGACCAGTACGCTTCGAGCGCGCGCTTGAGTTCGCGCTTGGCACCGATGCGGGGAAAGCCCAGATTGGTAACAGTGGTCATGAAAGGTGTCCTCATTGCTTAGCGGCATTGAGGAACGAAGGAACCGTGCAGCGTCCACGCCCTTGCGGTCATGTGCGCCCCACCAGCGACCTTCGCCCCCGCGGGCGAACCGGATGCCGTGAAGCGGACGCACGGGCGCAGCGCCACGCGTGCAGCATGGCGGCAGGCCCCGGCAACCTCCCCGCGGACGTTCCAGGTCGAAGCAGAGAGCGGTCGTGCTCCCTGGCCGGGGCCGGTATTCGGGCTGATGGACACGGGCCGACAGGCCCACCTAGTGCCCGCCGCTTCCCAGGCGCAAAGCCCAGTGCTGTGTGGCGGGGGTCGTTTCCATTCACCGCTGCGGGGCAGCTCCGGAATGAGCGCAGGACGCTTTCACCGGATTCCCGTTTAATTTCATCCCTTCATCTGCATGAAGAGATAAACACCTTCGGCCCGCACAAGGTAGACCCCGGGCGGGCGAAGGTCAAGAACGGGTTGTGGCGTCAGACCGGCGCGGTGTTGGCGCGGCTGCGGATCGTGGCGAAGGCTTCATCGACCTGCAGCTGGCCATTCTCCCAGACCGTGACCATGGCGTCTTCAGTCCCGGTCGGTACGCCGTCGTCGGCCAGTGGCACGGTACGCAGGAGGCCATCCTCCACGTTGCGCACCAGCTGCAGCCGCCCGCGCTTGCTCTGCTTGCCGCTGTCGGTCACCGGGTCCTTGTAGACGTCGATCCATTTGCCGTTGACCCGTGCCGCCGAACACTTCAGCGCGAACTTCTGGGTGTCACGGTCCAGGCGCTGCAGCAGCGCCCCGCCCATGCCGAAGGCCACGTTGTCGGCCGCGTAGCCGGCGTCGGTGATGCGTTGCAGGATCGCGCGGATGGTGTCCGGGTTGATGCCGTCGCCCTGGATCACCCGCACATGGTTCAGCACACGATAGCCCTTGCCGTTCACCGTATGGCCAATCGCCTCGTCCAGCAGCGTCAGGCTGTCGGCCACCACCTCCACCGGGTCACCCGAGTCGGGGCGGATCACCAGCGTCGCGCCTGAGGCGATCACCTCCTCGCGCAACGTGGTGCCCCAGTGCTCGCGGATGGCGCGGTAGATGTCATAGCTGTCCGACACCACCGCCACGATCGCACCGGGCGTGCCGAACTGCTTCAGCATGTTGCGGTAGGCGTCCACCTCGCGCTCGCGGCCCCAGCTGGTGATGGTGCTGTGCTCGGCGGCGGGGATCGAATAGCCCGCCATCGGCTCGTGGTAATGCGCGCGGGCCAGGCACAGCGCCGACACCGTATCGGTCCCGAGGAAGTTGACCAGGTGTGCGGCACCGCCCAGCGCGGCCGATTGCAGGCTTGAAACGCCGCGCGCACCGAAGTCGTGCAGCTTGAACGGCAGCTGGCCTTCCGGGTCGTCGCTGGTCAGTTGCAGGAATCCACGAATGGTCTGCTTGGCGTGCCAGCTGATGGTGGCCACGGTGATCGGGTACCACACGCGCAGCAGCAGCGTTTCCAGATACGACGGCACCCAGTACGCCTGCGGGTCGGTCGACTCGATGGTCATCAGCGCCTGATGCGTCGGCACCACGGTGCCTTCGGGTACGGCGCGGATGCGCACCGGCAGATGTCCGCCGAGGCGGTCCACGATGTCGCGCCAGCCGGCTTCATTGAACGGCTCACCGTGGGCTGCGAACAGGTCGCGCGCCTCGTCGATGTCAGCGTGGGTGACAGGACGGGCCAGGGCGTCTTTCAGGATCGACTGCAGTCCGAAGAACACGGTGCGGTCGTGCAGGCCGCCGCGCGACTCCACGTAGAAGAACGTGGCGTCGGTGCCCGGCGGGTACTGCAGCCAGTGGCTGGCCTTGTAGCTGTCGGTATTGAGGAGAAGATTATCGAGGTAATGCATGACGGGAAGCTCCTTCGCGTCGAGTGGCACCGGCGGTCTATCCACCGGTGATGGAACCCGGTCGGGCTCAGCCGCGACCCAGGAAATACTCCAGAATGTGCAGATGGTCTTCGTACAGGCGCGCACCCATATCCAGCGCCTCGCTGACCGGGAACCAGCGCGCCTTGTCGGCATCGTCGCCGCCGCGCACCGGCGGCAGTTCGCCGGCCGGGAACTCGAAATGGAACGCATGGGTGATGGTGCGACCGCGCTGGCTGCGCTCGGGGTGGTCGAACACCTGCTGGCCTTTCAATGAGCCCTTGAGTACCGGCAGCGGCAGTTTCAGCCGGGTTTCCTCGCGAAGCTCGCGCAGGCAGCTGTCGAGCAGGGTCTGGTCCTGGCCAACGAAGCCACCCGGCAACGCCCACAGGCCCTTGCCCGGCTCCGAGCGGCGGCGCACCAGCAGCACATGGCCCGAGTGCACGACCACCGCGTCGGTGGTGACGAAGGTCGGCGCATACGGCGCGTCCTTCCAGGCCGCCTTGTACTGCTCGATGAAGCGGTACTCGGCTACCAGCTGGTCATACGCCGGCGAACTCTTCCGGAACGCTTCCAACATGTCGTACACCGGGGCCGGCACATTGCCACGCAGCATCAGCAGCGCGCCGTGGAAATCCACGTCACCGGCCTCAAACAGGTAGCGGCGCAGTTCGGTGGCCGACAGCGTGGCCGTATGCTGCACATCCACCAGCGGCCACTGCGGGAACTCGCGCAGGTAGTAGCTCGATGCGTCCTTGTCCATGCCCACCAGGCCAACCTTGGCGTCAGCGGCGGCACCGTCTGCACGCAGGGCTTCAGCCACGTTGCGCTGCACGCCGGCGATCCACTGCGCTTCGTTGTACAGGTGGTCGCGCAGCGGCTGGATGATCAGGCGATCGGTGCTGCCATCGAGGGCGGCCTGGATCATCACGGCACGTTCGGCCACGGTCCAGGGATTGCGCAGGCTGCGGGGGGTATCGGCAGAGCCAACCAGGAAGATCAGCTTGCGGGCCCGGCTCAGGGCCAGGCGGGCAACGGCGGCGTGGCCGTTGTGAAAGGGCTCGAAACGCCCGATGAAGACGAGATAGTCGAATTCCATGAGAATCCCTCATGTCGTTGTGAGTGCCGCGGGTCTGTCCCTTGGCTTGAAAGCAATGCTACGCCTCCCATTCAGCACGTCAAGTGCCGGCCAATGGACCGAGGTAGCGCTGCCAGAGGTGATTGACCAGCTGCAGGCGTGGGTCGTACTGGCGCTTGCACGCCACCAGTTCGGGCCACTGCGGGTAGGCGCGTTGGAACTGATCAAGCGTGGCATGCGGCCGATAGGGCAGGTAGTAGCGTCCGCCGCACAGCAATGCCGCATCGATCAACGCACGCGTCCAGTCGGTCGCACGCTCATCCGACCACGGCAGGCGTCGCTGCTTGTGGTACAGCACGAAGCAGAACACGTGCTCGCGTGCCCAGGACAGCACCGCCCATGGATCAGCGGGTGCATGACGGATCGAGACGTTCAATGCATTGACGTGATGTGCCTTCAATATGTTTGCCAGCATCCGCGCAAAGGTGCGGAAGTGCGCCACCGGAATGAAGTACTCCTGCAGCAGGTAGGTCGACATGCTGCGCGTGCGCGGCTCCAGTGCGGCCACGTCCAGGCTGGCTTCCAGATTGCGACGCACCACCCGGGGCTCGCGCAGGGTCTTCTCGACCACCAGTTGTTGACGCAACTGCGCACCACCCGGCAGCTCGGACACCGCCCAGATCAGGTTCTGTTCGGTGCCGTAGTGCGCACCGACTGGCACCAACCGTGCCGTATCGGTCAACGCCGCGTCCGTGCGATACCAGGTCACCGCCAGCGGTGCGTCAAAATCCGGCGGCATCAGGTCGGCGTTGTGCATGATCGCGCGTGGATCGTCCCGCACGTGTTCGCCAAACCAGTCAACATACGTATCCAGCGACAGGCGCTGGGTGTGCCGGGCCATGGCCACGTTGTCCACGACGTCCAGCTCGACCTCGGAGACGACCCCAAGCAGACCGTAGCCGCCCAGCGCAGCGCGGAACAGGTCTCTGTTGTGGGAGCGCGAGGTCTCCAGCACTTCGCCCGAGCGCAGCACGATCTGCAGGGCGCGCACGCTGCCGGCGATGCTGCCGCTGCCCACGTAACGTCCGTGGCAGTTGACCGACACCGAGCCGCCAACGGTGAAGTTGCTGAAGCTCTGCATCACCTTCACCGCCAGCCCGTGGCGATCCAGCTGCGCCTGCAGTGCGCGCCAGCGCATGCCGGCCTGCACCCGTACCACCCTGCCAGGCACGTCCAGGAACACCAGCTGGTTGCAGGGACTCATATCCAGCTGCAAGGCCTGCGCTGCGCTGGTCTGCCCACCCATGCTGAAGCGTGCGCCGGCCACGCAGACGCTTCCGGTGTGACGCTCCAAGGTGGCGGACACGTCATCGGTGTGGCGGATCGGCACCACCTCGGCCACTTCGGTGGGCTCCAGTTGGCTGATGTCATTCACCGTCGGCGCGGGCTGGCGTGCGCAGGCCCCCAATATTGCCGCGCTGCTGCAACTGGCGATGAAGCGGCGTCGAGAGGTCATCAGCCTTCCTGGCAATGCGGGATGAGACCGATTGTGCCTGTTCAGCGAGCCGGGCGCGACGCGCGCCCTGCACGCGCCGGCAATTGCAGGCACCATACGGCTCCTGCTTCGATTGTGGTTCCTGCATGACTGTCGTACCTGCTTTCCTGCGTCGCACCTCGCTCGTCACCCGCATCATCCTCGGCCTGCTGCTCGGCATCGTGGTCGGGGTCGCACATCCACCCACCGCACTGGCGCTTGGCTTGTTGGGTGAAGTGTTCATCAACGCGCTGAAAGCGGTGGCTCCCGTTCTGGTGTTGGTCCTGGTGGTGGCTTCCATCGCTGGCCACCGCGGTGGTGGTACCCACATGCGGCCGGTGCTCATGCTGTACCTGCTGGCCACCGTCGCCGCGTCGCTGGTGGGCGTGGCGGCGAGCTTCCTGTTCCCGACCACGCTGGTACTCAAGGCAGCCGACACGGCGGCGCAGGCTGCACCCAGCGGTATTGGCGCGGTGCTGCATACGCTGCTGCTGCAGATCGTGGACAACCCCGTCAACGCACTGGTCAATGCCAACTACATCGGCGTGCTGGCCTGGGGCGTGGGCCTGGGTCTGGCACTGCGCCACGCCGGCGACGCGACGCGCGCCATGCTGGCCGATGTCTCCGCCGCATTCACCCGCGTGGTGCAGTGGGTGATCGTGCTGGCCCCGGTGGGCGTGTTCGGCATTGTCGCCTCCACCATTGCCGGCGCAGGACTGGGTGCCTTGGCCGACTACGCGCGCCTGCTCGCGGTGCTGCTCGGGGCGATGCTGGCGGTGGCCCTGCTGGCCAACCCGCTGATCGTGTTCCTGGTCACCCGTCGTAATCCCTATCCGCTGGTGCTGACCTGCCTGCGCGAAAGTGGCATCACCGCCTTCTTCACCCGCTCGTCCGCGGCCAACATTCCGGTCAATCTGGGCCTGTGCAAGCGCCTGGGCCTGCATGAAGGCACCTATTCGGTGGCGATTCCACTGGGGGCCACAATCAACATGGCCGGTGCGGCGATCACCATCTCCGTGCTCACGCTCGCCGCCGTGCATACCTTGGGCATCCAGGTCGACCTGCCCACCGCACTGCTGCTGAGCGTGGTCGCGGCCATCGGGGCCTGCGGGGCCTCCGGCGTACCCGGTGGTTCGCTGCTGCTGGTGCCGCTGGCCTGTGGGCTGTTCGGCATTGAGGACAGCGTGGCCATGCAGGTGGTGGCGGTTGGTTTCGTGGTCGGCGTCGTCCAGGATTCGGCGGAAACCGCGCTGAATTCCTCGTCGGACGTGGTGCTTACCGCTGCAGCCTGCGCGCATGCCGAGCGTACGTCCCGGTAACACAGCGAACATCACCTTCAGCCCAGCGTGTCGAGCACCTTCTCGACGCGCTGCTGCAGCGAGCCGGTCAGCAGGGTGAACGGCCGCTGCCGCTGGCGCAACCACGCGATATACGCGTCGTGCTGGGCGTGCCGGAACGCGTCATCGCGGCGCGTTCCGTCCTGCACAAACGGAAAGTCGGGCGCGCACAGGAACAGGTGCGCATAGGGACGATCCGCCAACGCGTGCAAGGCGGCGTCCGCGCGGCCAAACATGTCCTGGCAGTAGAGCAGGGTGGTCAGCGGCGTGGTGTCGCACACCAGCCAGCGATGGGCCGTTGCCGCCAGCGTCTCCTCGCGCCGAACCTGGACCTGAGCAATATGCAGCAGGTCGTCATACTGCAGCGCGCCGTTCTTGGCTTCCCAGTGCTCGCGAGCGAACTCTGCGGCCCAGACCGTCCGCAGGCGCTGTGCCAGCGCACCCGCCAGCGTGGTCTTGCCGCTGGATTCCCCGCCGAGCAGGCCGATGCGGCCGACAAAATCCGCATACACGCGGGGATCCAGATACTGGCGCAGGCCATGCGGATCGGCACGCAGCGTCGTACCCGACACCGGAACACGACGGCGGTCCAGGTCCAGGCACACATGGGTAACCGGCCAGACCGATCCCTCCGCCGCGCTGAAATGCTGCTGCAGCGACGCGGCGAAGCCGTCGCCATAATGCTCGCTGGTAAACACCGCATCGACGCGGCAGTTCCACAACGCGGTGCACACCCAGGCCACGAACGCGCGCTGTGCTGCGTCGTCATCCTGGTTGTCGGGCAGCGCTCGTGGCGCAATGCCTCGCTGCGTGCACAACCGCGCCAGCCCAGCGTCGTCCAGCACCAACCGCTCCACCTGCGGATACAGCGCTTCCAGCCAGGCCTCGCGACGCACCGCGTCGCAGCCGGGCAGCTCGGGCGTGCTCCAGCTCAGCAGCAGTACCCGGTCGCAGCGCGACAACGCATGGTCGATCAGGGCCTGATGGCCTCTGTGAAGCGGGCTGAACTTGCCAACCACCAGGCCGGTGTTGAAGCGATCCTGCATGTACGGTGTTCTTCCGTGAAACGGGGTGGCCAGTCTACGGGGTCGCCCAACGTCAGGGAGGGCGCAGCTGAACAGCGCGATCCGTGTCCGGAGTCTCAGGCCCTGAGAGACGCTTTCGTCATACTGGGCCTATAGCGCGGCAATGACAGGCAAGTCACACCCATCCAGGGACGGCCACAGGCGCATCCAGGCGTCGCAGGCAGCGGGGGTAGTGTGGTGGCAGACAAGTATTGCGATCTGGTCATGAAAGGCGGCATCACCAGCGGCATCGTGTATCCCAACGCGGTGTTGTCGTTGGCGCGCGAGTACCGCTTCAAGAACATCGGCGGGACTTCGGCCGGCGCGATTGCTGCCGCCGTAGCGGCTGCCGCCGCGATGGGCGACCGGCGGTGCCGCGCCGGGGAAGCAGTGGGACCCAACGCAGGCTTTGCCGGTCTGGCCGACGTCAGCACGCAGCTGTCGCGGCGCGGCTTCATCTACAGCCTGTTCCAGCCGGTGTACGGCGCTCGCACCGCGTATCGCCTGCTGGTGATGCTGACCGGCAAGGCCAGCGTGCCGCGCAAGGTGCTGTGCCTGCTGGCGGCGGTATTTGCCATTGCACCGCTGGAGCTGCTCGCCGCGCTGGTGGCCCTGCTCGGCATCGGCTGGCTGGCCGGCGGCATGGCCGGTGTCTGGGCTACGCTGCTGCCGTCGCTGTTATGCGCCTACGGCGCGGGCGTGCTGGCCTCGGCGCTGCGCGTGGCGCGCGTGGCCCGGCGCAACCTGCTGGGGCTGTGCTCCGGCGCCACCCAGGCCGATGCCGGTGCGCCCGCGCTGACGGACTGGCTGCACGCCCAGCTGCAGGCACTGTCGGGCAAGCCGCTCGACCAGCCGCTTACGTTCGCCGATCTGCACAATGCGCCGCGCTACGTGGGTGAGCCGGTGGGCGCGCATGCGGTCAGCCTGCAGATGATCACCACCTGCGTCTCGCACACCGAACCGCGTACGCTGCCCTTCACCGGGTCGCAGTTCTGGTTCCGGCGCGAAGAGTTCGAACGGCTGTTCCCAGCCAGTGTGGTGCATTGGCTGATCGCGAGTGCCGGGTCACCGCAGACCGTTGATGGCGTCGACTATTACCGGTTGCCCGAAGGCGAGCAGCTGCCGGTGCTGGTCGCCACGCGCATGAGCCTGAGCTTTCCGCTGCTGATCAGCGCGGTGCCACTGCATGAGCCCGCTCGACGCGAGCGTCGGTGCGAACCCGTGGATGACCCCGCGCCGCCACGCGACAACACCAATGTCGCCGACAGCATGGAAGGGCTGACCAGTGGCGGCCACAGCTGTGGCCCGGTGATCACCGCGTTCCGGGTGTGCTGGTTCTCCGACGGCGGCATCAGCAGCAATTTCCCCATCCACCTGTTCGACGCCGCGCTGCCGCGCTGGCCGACCTTCGGCATCAACCTCGTGTATCCGCGTCATGCCGAACCCGTGCGGCTGCCGCCGGATTCGCCCGATGCGATCAACGCCGCGGTATTCCTGCCCACCGAAAACCGTCATGGCTGGCAGCGCAGCTACCACGCCATCGCGCGGCCGCTGGCAGCGGCGGAGATGAGCGGCTTCCTGTTCTCCATCGTCTCGACCATGCAGAACTGGCGCGACGTGCTCCAGGCGCGAGCCCCCGGCTATCGCGACCGCATCGTGCATGTCTCTCTTCAGGGCGACGAAGGCGGCATGAACCTGGACATGCCGCAGGCCGTGCTCAGCCGCATTGCCGCCAAGGGCAGCGTGGCCGGTGAGCGCTTCTGCGATTTCTCGTTTGCCAATCACTACTGGATCCGCTGGCGCAATCTCGCTTCGGCGTATCAGCGCTATACGCTGGAGATCGCGCGCACCGATGATCCGCTGCAGCGGGTGGCGGCGTGGGAGCCAGCGTATGAGACGGTGGCCATCGGCGAGCCCTTGGAGCCCTCGTACCGGCTCAGCTCGGAAGAGAAGCGGCGCGAGTCGCAGCAGCTGTGGCGGATGATGGTGGAGCAGGGTGAAGCCTGGGAGGACCTCGGCCCGGACCTGACCGACGGCGCGCCGCGCCCGTTGCCGCAGATGAAGGTGACACCCAGTTACTAGGTAGCGCCGGCCGTTGGCCGGCCCTCATGAACCCATCAACATCACGTGGGCCGGCC
>NZ_JASCOZ010000122.1 GCF_029960115.1 Stenotrophomonas sp. PS02289 | reverse complement strand
TCATGCCCTACCGCACTGATGACCGCTATCGGCGGTCGACTGTCGTGCGACCCTACCTTCGGCATTGCCGGCTACGCCTACACCACCGGGATGAATGGCAAATTGCCGGATGCCCCGACATCATCGCAATGGCGGGGACCGGTAGCGTCGGTCGACAGACGACGGCCGCGAAATCATCCGCGACCGATAACGCATGACCTTTGAACGGTGACACGCTTCTTCGTTGCGGGTCATGCCCTACCGCACTGATGACCGCTATCGGCGGTCGACTGTCGTGCGACCCTACCTTCGGCATTGCCGGCTACGCCTACACCACCGGGATGAATGGCAAATTGCCGGATGCCCCGACATCATCGCCATGGCGGGGACCGGTAGCGTCGGTCGACAGACGACGGCAGTGAAATCATCCACGACCGGTAACGCATGACCTTTGAACGGTGACGCGCTCCATCACCATTCACCCCACTCCTTCGACTCCGGCGCTGATGTTGCATCCCGCTCAAGAAACGTCGGCAAAGGATCAATGCGCCCCACTGAGTGCGGGATCCGCTGCTCGGCCATTTCCAGATCAAAACGCACCTGCAGGTTCATCCAGAACCACGGAGAGGTGTCGAAGTAACAGGCCAGGCGAAGCGCGGTGTCAGCGGTGATCGCTCCGGTGCCTCTCACGATGCTGGCGATGCGCGTACTGGACACATGCAGCGCGCAGGCCAATGCCCGAATGGAAAGGCGGTTCGGGCGCATGAAGTCATCGCGCAGTATTTCGCCTGGATGCAACGGTGGTATCTCTTCACTGCGCAGCATGAGTATTCCCCCGGGTGTAGTTCGGGTCACGCCACCCGTGGCATCGGTGAACGAACGCCGCCGGATTCATCCCAGCGAAACGGATGCAACTGCGTCGACGCCGTGGCTCAAGCCGGGCACGCAGGTGCCCTGCCCGCGCAGTGCGCAGGGGTGTTTGGGACTTCATTGGATTCTCCTCTTTACGGTCGGGCGCTTACGAGAGCGGGCATTGCGACCGTGTTGGGTTCATGGCGACGCGCGTAGCGCGTCCCTACAGGATCACTTCAGTCGCGGCCGAAGCCCGGGCTGGCCCAGCCTTCCCGGCGCGCTCGCTGTACTTCGTCTTCTTCACCGTACGGCGGTTCGGGCAGGCCGATGCACATCTCATGTGCCACGTCGTCGGAGGCATCGCGAATCACGTTGCTCCACAGCGTGAGGTCCACCCGATTCGGGTTCTCGCTGAGCTGCACGACCCGCTCCATGAACAAGCGAATTGCTTCTGCCGGTGCGTAGTGCTGCTCCATCACCGCGCCTTTGAAGCGACAGCGCAGATCATCTTCCACTCGTGCCTTTACCCAGACCGGCTTTCTCATCGGCGTGTCCTCCGCCGGGGGCGCGGCCGAGGGTGATGGCGGTACTCGCGCACCTGCGTGTAATGCACCTCGCGCAGCAGTTCCGTCGGCATGTGCAGCACGCGGAAGCCCGGCGGGTAGACCGGCGTGGAGATGATGCGCCTGCCGTCGAACTCGATCTTGAACCACGTGCCCTTCCCCAGCCCCATGTAGCGCAGCCAGCTGCCGCGCATCATCAGGTGCTCCGCACCACCGATGTCATCGTCGAAGAACGGCGGGGGTGTGGGTGGGGTGGCACCACATGTGGCGCAGCGATGCGCGGGTGCAGCGTTGTTGAACTGATCTTCGGGTACGTCCGACCATTGCGGTTGCATGGCAAACCTCCTGCAGAGTGCGACCCCTGCCGGAATGGCAAGGGGTCGGGAGGTTAGAACCGTGAAGATAGAGAAGAAACGGCGGGCGTATTCCCCCCTTGCGGGGGTGTTGTATTAGCCACCCTCCCGACGCAGGACGTACGTTCCCACGCAGGACAACCTTCTCTATCTATCGGAGATTCTACGCTCCGGGGCCTACCCTGCAGGAAACAAATGCCGATAAAAATAGGCATTTGCGGCAACATCGTGGCGGGTTTTTGACGCGCGGGCAAATGGTGCGACGCAATTAGCGCAGTGGTTTTGCGAGAGGCTTGTGGGAGTAGAGAGGTGGGTGATGCAGGTGTGCGGGGATTGCGTGCGGGGCGATGTTTGGATTTGTGACGTGTGTGGGAATTTTGAGGCAGGCGGTGTTGGAACCGGCAGCGGTTTTGGGCCGCGTGCGTCATTGGGGATGATGCGGGGAGCGCGTTTCGATCAGGGATTCATGCGTTAAAGAATGTTGGTCGTTTCACGGCGATCGTCTGTCGACCGATCCCACCATTTCTCCGACCATTTGCATCAAGCCCAGGGTTCCAGTGATCCCCACCATCCCAGTGAAGCCCAGCATTCCAGTGATGCCCAGCATCCCAGTGAAGCCCAGGATTCCAGTGGTGCCCAACATCCCAGTGATGCCCAACATCCCAGTGATGCCCAACATCCCAGTGAAGCCCAGCATTCCGGTGATGCCCAGCATCCCGGTGATGCGCAGCATCCCGATGGGGCAAGTGGATAGGCGATACAGGGGTTTTGATTTCCCACGGCCACCGACGCACTGTCGTGGCGGATTGGGGTGGGCTGGAGGGGGCGTGAGCCGCATGGATGCGGCGACCGAGCTTACATGGACGTACTTGCAGCGTCCCCCGGAACGCCCATCCCGAGCCGCCAACCCAGGGATGCAGTGAACCGAGGGTTGTTCGCCCAAAACCAACAGCAGCCGGGCAGCGCCCGGCGATACGTAGTCCGTCGAATGCCGATCAGAGTCGCACGAGAATCAGTGGCCGCCGGCAGAAGCAGCACCGGCACCCGCACCGAACGGCGGCTTGGCCAGCCACAGGAACGCGATGATCGCCAGGAACACCCAGCCCAGCAGGAAGAAGATGTCGTTGAAGCCCATCTGCGATGCCTGGTGGTTGATCATGTTGTTCAACGCCGCTGCACCATGTTGCAGGTCGCCCTGCCCCATTGCCGCTACCTGTTCCTGCATGCCCGGCGTGTACACCGAAATGTGCTCCGTCAGGTGCGCGTGGTGCTCCTGCGTGCGGTGCGCCCACAGCCACGTCGTCAGCGACGCCGCGAAGCTGCCGCCCAGCGTACGCAGGAACGTTGCCAGGCCCGAGCCTGCCGCGATCTCACGGCCGTCCAGGTCCGAGAGCAGAATCTGCAGCACCGGCATGAAGAACAGCGCCACGCCCACGCCCATGATCAGCTGCACCCCCGCCACGTGGGTGAAGTCCACCTGCAGGTTGAAGTTTGAGCGCAGGAAGCTCGTGAACGACAGGAACACGAACGCGAACGACGCAATCATCCGCATGTCGAAGCGCGACGCGTACTTGCCCACGAATGGCGTCATGATCACCGGCAGAATGCCGATCGGTGCTGTCGCCAACCCCGCCCAAATCGCCGTGTAACCCATGTCACGCTGCAGCCATTGCGGAATCAGCAGCGACACACTGAAGAACGCCGCGTACGCCACCACCATCGCCAGCGTGCCCGCACGGAAGTTGCGGTGCCGGAACAAGCGCAGGTCCACGATCGGGTCCTTGTCCGTCAGCTCCCAGATCAGGAATACCGCCAGAGCCACCACCGCCACACACGCCAGCACCACGATCTTCGGCGAGGCAAACCAGTCTTCGTCGTTGCCCAGGTCCAGCACCAGCTGCAGCGCACCCACGCCGATCACCAGCGTGATCAGGCCGATGTAATCCATCTTCGGCTTTTCAATGTGCTCCGGCCGGCCCTTCAACTGGCTGCCCACCACCAGCGCCGCGAAGATACCCAACGGCACGTTGATCAGGAAGATCCATTCCCAGCTGTAGTTGTCGGTGATCCAGCCGCCCAGAATCGGGCCGCAGATCGGCGCCACCACCGTGATCATCGCCAGCAGCGCCAGCGCCTGTCCCCGCTTCTCACGTGGATAGATCGACACCAGCAGCGACTGCGTGATCGGGTACATCGGCCCCGCCACGAACCCCTGCAGCGCGCGCGACACCACCAGCATGCCCATGCTCTGCGCCAGGCCACACAACAGCGACGCCACCACGAACGACAGCGTCGCCCAGATGAACAGCTTGGTTTCGCCGAAGCGACGGCTCAGCCAGCCCGTCAGCGGCAGCGCGATCGCCGTGCTCACCGCAAACGAGGTGATCACCCAGGTCGCCTGCTGCGAGCTGGCCCCCAGGTTGCCGGCAATGGTCGGCAGCGACACATTGGCGATGGTGGTGTCGAGCACCTGCATGAACGAGGCCATCGCCAGGCCGGCAGTACACAGCGCGACATTGGCCGGCCGGAAGGCACCGGCCGCCGACGGCGCGCCCGGATTACCGGGCGCGGTAGGAGCTTGTGCGGACATCGTTTCGGTCTCAGCTCGCCTTGGCCTGCTGCGGCAGGTTGGCCTGGATGATGGTGTGGATCATGTCGTCAGCACTGTGCAGCTGCTTGGCGTACACGTCGGTGTCGAACACCTGGCCCTTGGCCGCTTCGGTCGGCAGCACCGTGCCCTTCTGGTCGCGCAGGCTCACTTCCGCCTTCATCGACAGACCAATGCGCAGCGGATGTTCGGCCAGCTGCTTGGCGTCGATGACGATGCGCACCGGAACGCGCTGCACGATCTTGATCCAGTTGCCGCTGGCGTTCTGCGCCGGCAGCAGCGAGAACGCCGAACCGGTGCCCAGGCCCAGGCTGTCGATGCGGCCGGTGTAGTGCACGTCGCCGCCGTACAGGTCCGACTTCAGCTCCACTTCCTGGCCCAGGCGCATGTGGCGCAGCTGGGTTTCCTTGAAGTTCGCTTCCACCCACATCTGTTCGGTCGGCACCACCGCCATCAAGGCGTTGCCCGGCTGCACGCGCTGGCCCACCTGCACCGAACGACGGGCCACATAACCGGTGACCGGTGCGACGATGCCAGCACGGGCGTTGTTGAGGTACGCCTGACGCAGCTGCGCGGCGGCGGCCTGCACGTCCGGCTGGGTCGCGATCACGGTGTCATCAACCAGCGCGCGGCTGCGCTCGAAGGTCTCGCGCGAACCGGCCACCGCGGCTTCAGCCGCAGCCAGCTCATCGCGGGCGTGTGCCAGTTCTTCGTTGGAGATCGCACCGGTGGCGGCCAGGTCCTTGCGGCGGGCGAAGTCTTCGCGCACGCGCTTGAGGGTGACGTTGCGGGCGTTCAATTCCGCCTGCGCGCCTTCAACGCTGCGGTACAGACCCCGCACTTCACGCACGGTCTTGGCCAGGCTGGCCTCGGCCTGCTGCAGCGCCACTTCGGTGTCGGCCGGGTCCAGCTGCACCAGCAGCTGGCCGCGCTCCACGCGCATGCCGTCGTCGGCGTTGATGGCCACCACGGTGCCGCTCACCAGCGGGGTGATCTGCACCTGGTTGCCCTGCACGTAGGCGTCGTCGGTTTCTTCAAACCAGCGGCCGAACATGAAGTACCACAGGGCGAACGCAGCCAACAGCAGGACCACGATGACCACAAGGCCGCGCAGCAGCTTGCCGCGACGGGACGGAGCTGCCGGTGCGGCAGCAGGAGCAGATGTCTGGCTCATGAAGGATGTCTCAGGAATGCGTGGAATCAGTGGGGGCGGCGAGCGTGGCGGTGTCGCCGGACGGGGTGAAACCACCGCCCAGCGCCTGGCTCAACTTCACCGAAACAAGAATCTGGCGGGACTGCAGCTCGGCCAGGCGCTTCTGCGCGACCAGCAGCTGTTCTTCCACCACCAGCACATCGAGGTAGCTGCCAATGCCGGCGCGGTAGCGCTGCTGGGCCAGGTCCTGTGCGGCCTGCGCGGTGTTCAGCGCCTGCTGCTGGGCCGCAGCCTGGTCGGCCAGCGAACGCACCGCGTTGACCTGGTCGGCAACCTCGCGCAGCGCGCCGACCACCGACTGGTTGTAGTCGGCCACGGCCAGGTCGTACTGCGCGTCGGTCTTGTCGAGGTTGGCGCGCAGGCGACCGCCGTCGAAGATCGGCAGGCTCAGCGCCGGGCCCAGGAAGGCGAAGGTGGAGCTGCTCTTGAGCAGCTGGTCGACTTCACTGTTGACCACCCCGCCCAGCGCGGTGAGGTTGAGGCTGGGATAGAACTTCGCCTTGGCCGCATGGATCTCCTTGCCGGCCGCTTCGACGCGCCAGCGCGCGGCAACGATGTCGGGGCGACGGCCCAGCAGTTCGCTCGGCAGCACGCCAGGCAGCTGCAGCGCCAGCGGGTTGAGCGGCTGCGGGCGTTCGATCTGCAGGCCGCGGTCCGGGCCCTGCCCGACCAGGGCCGCGAGCGCGGTGCGGGCCTCGTCGATCTGCTGCTGCGCCGCCTGCAGCTGCTGCTGCGCGGCCGGAATGCGGGTTTCGGCCTGGCGCACCTGCAGGTCGCTGTCGATACCCGCGCTGCGGCGCTGCTGGGTCAGCTTCAGCGTTTTCTGCGCGCGCTCCAGCTCACCGTTGGCCACGTCATGCAGCTGCCAGGCGTAACCGAGCTGCGCATAGGCTTCGGCAATCGCGGCCGACAGGTCCAGGCGCGCGGCCTGCGCATCCACTTCGGCGGCGTGGCCGCTGTCCACGGCGGCTTCCCAGGCGGCGCGCTTGCCGCCCCACAGGTCGATGCCGTAGCTGAAACTCAGATAGCCCTGCACGCTGCCGGCATAACTGCCGCCCATCTCGTCGCCGACCATCGATTCGGGCAGGCGCACGCCTGTGTAGCCGGCCGAGGCATTCAGGCTGGGCAGGCGGTCGGCACGGGCGGTGCCGATCTGCGAACGCGCCTGGCGCAGGCGCGCGTCGGCGGCGTCCAGGCCCGGGTTGTGCTGCAGGCCTTCGGCGATCAGCGCGTCGAGCTGGGGATCGCCCAGCGCGCGCCACCAGTCGGTGGCCGGCCAGCCCGGCTGGCTCAGGTCCTGCCCGGCCAGGGTGCGCTGGGTCTGCAGGTGGTCAGCGTCGATCAGCTGGCCCTGCGGTTGCAGGCCGCCGGTGCTGGCGCAGGCGGCCAGCGCCAACGCCAGTGCGGCCGGCAGCAGCGGCTGCAGCCGGAAGGTGCGTGAAGTAGTCATGGTCATGGCGTCGTCAGGGAATCGCGAACACGGGTCAACAGGGAAAGCAGCTGGGCGCGCTCATCAGCGCTCAGGTCACGCATGGCGTCATTGATGGTCGCTTCGCCGCGCAGCTTCAGCCGGGCCCACAGCGCGCGGCCCTCGTCGGTCAGCACGATCTGCAGCGCCCGCCGGTCCTGCGCGTGGGGTTCACGGCGCACGCAGCCCAGGGCTTCCAGCTTGTCCAGCAGGCGGGTCACCGCGCTCGGCACCTGGTCCAGCGCCTGGGCCAGCTCGTTGGCGGTGCACGGCGCGCGGAACGACAGCACCTTCAGCCCCAGGTAGTGGGTGAAGCCGATGTCCAGGTTTTCCTCGGCCATCGAGATGTCGAGCTGGCGCATCAGTCCATCACGGACCTGGCGCAGCAGCAGACCCAGGCTGGGCGGGGTGGTTTCGGGGCAGATCATCATGGGTGCACACTTTACTTCCATCAAATATATTTCTCAATGGAAATATATAAGTTGGAAGCAATTGGACTCTGACTGCATTCAGCAGCGTGATGACGGGATCCGATTTCTTCACATGGCTTGGCATCCCTTGCCGCATCCGGATAATCGACCGCCTGCGAGGGCGACAGCCGTCGCCGTCCTTTGCCACAGGTAACAATCCCGCATGACCGATCTAGCCCGACCCGTGTTCCACGGCTTTGAACAGCTGCCCCTGCGCGAGTACGCGGAACGGGCGTACCTGGATTACTCGATGTACGTGGTGCTGGACCGCGCCCTGCCGTTCATCGGCGACGGGCTCAAGCCGGTGCAGCGGCGCATCATCTATTCGATGAGCGAGCTGGGGCTGAACGCGGCCTCCAAGCCGAAGAAGTCGGCCCGTACGGTCGGTGACGTCATCGGTAAGTACCACCCGCACGGTGACAGCGCCTGCTACGAAGCGCTGGTGCTGATGGCACAGCCGTTCTCGTACCGCTACCCGCTGATCGAGGGCCAGGGCAACTTCGGTTCCAGCGACGACCCGAAGTCGTTCGCGGCGATGCGTTACACCGAATCCAAGCTGACCCCGATCGCCGAAGTACTGCTGGGTGAGATCAACCAGGGCACCACCGACTGGGTGCCGAACTTCGACGGCACCCTGGAAGAGCCGACCTGGATGCCGGCGCGCCTGCCGCACCTGCTGCTCAACGGCACCACCGGCATCGCCGTCGGCATGGCCACCGACGTGCCGCCGCACAACCTCAACGAGATCGTCAGCGCGCTGCTGCACCTGCTGGATGATCCGGACGCGAGCATCGCCGACCTGTGCGAGCACGTGAAGGGCCCGGATTACCCGAGCACGGCGGAAATCATCACCCCGCTGGCCGACCTGCGTCAGATGTACGAGACCGGCAACGGCAGCGTGCGCGCGCGTGCCACCTTCACCAAGGAAGGCACCAACATCGTGGTCACCGCGCTGCCCTTCCAGGTCTCGCCGTCGAAGGTGATCGAGCAGATCGCCGCGCAGATGCGCGCCAAGAAGCTGCCGTGGCTGGAAGACCTGCGCGACGAATCCGACCACGCCAATCCGGTGCGGCTGGTGCTGCTGCCCCGCTCCAACCGTGTCGATGCCGAACAGCTGATGGGCCACCTGTTCGCCACCACCGACCTGGAGCGCAGCTACCGGGTCAACATGAACGTGATCGGGATGGACGGGCGTCCGCAGGTGAAGAACCTGAAGATGCTGCTCACCGAATGGCTGCAGTTCCGCCAGGCCACCGTGACCCGTCGCCTCAGCCACCGCCTGGAGAAGGTCGAGCGTCGCCTGCACCTGTTGGAGGGCCTGCTGGTGGCGTTCCTCAACCTGGATGAAGTGATCCACATCATCCGCACCGAGGACGAACCGAAGAAGGCGCTGATCGCGCGCTTCGGGCTGAGCGACGACCAGGCTGAGTACATCCTGGAAACCAAGCTGAAGCAGCTGGCACGCCTGGAAGAAATGAAGATCCGCGGCGAGCAGGACGAGCTGGCCAAGGAACGCGACAAGATCCAGTCGATCCTGGACAGCAAGGCCAAGCTGAAGAAGCTGATCCGCGACGAACTGACGGCCGACGCCAAGAAGTTCGGCGATGCCCGCCGTTCGCCGCTGGTGCAGCGTGGCGCAGCGCAGGCCATCGACGAAACCGAGCTGGTGCCGAGCGAGCCGATGACCGTGGTGCTGTCGGAAAAGGGCTGGATCCGTGCGGCCAAGGGCCACGACATGGACCCGTCCACGCTGAACTACCGCGAAGGCGACGCGCTGCTGGGCGCGGTGCGTGCGCGCAGCACCCAGCAGGTGGCGTTCCTGGACAGCGAAGGTCGCGCCTACTCCACTGCGATCCACACCCTGCCCTCGGCACGTGGCAATGGCGAACCGCTGACCGGCCGCTTCTCGCCGGCCGCCGGCAGCGCCTTCATGACCCTGGCCAGCGGCGAGAACAACACCCGCTTCGTGCTGGCGTCCTCGCACGGCTACGGCTTCGTGACCCGCTTTGAGAACCTGGTCGGCCGCAACAAGGCCGGCAAGGCAATGCTCAACCTGACCTCCGGCTCCAAGGTGCTGACGCCTTCGATGGTGGCCAATCCCGAGACCGACCGCATCGTGGCGGTGACCAGCTCGGGCAATCTGCTGGCGATTCCGGCCAGCGAACTGCCGGAACTGGACAAGGGCAAGGGCAACAAGATCATCGAGATCCCCAAGGCCAAGCTCGCCACCGAGCGCGTGGTCGCGGTGGTCGCGGTGGCCCCGGGCAACACCCTGCAGGTGCACAGCGGTGCGCGGACCATGAACCTGTCGTTCAAGGATCTCGAACCGTACCTGGGCGCGCGTGCCACGCGTGGCCATCTGCTGCCGCGTGGCTGGCAGAAGGTGGAAGGGTTGAGCGTGGAGTAATCGCGGCCACAAAAAAACCGGGGATTTCCCCGGTTTTTTTGTAGGTGGCTGGCTGGCATTGGCTGGCTGGCGACCGAAAACGGTAGGTGCCGACCGTTGGTCGGCACACAGACAAATCAATGCGCGGCAGTGCCCTTGGCTTCGAGCTTGCTGGTCTGGTACAGGGCCAGGCCGATGCGCTTGATCAGGCTCAGCTGCTGTTCCAGCCACCAGGCGTGGTCTTCCTCGGTGTCCTTCAACTGCACCAGCAGCATGTCGCGGCTCACGTAATCCTGGTGCTGCTCGCACAGCTTCATGCCGGCGGCCAGGTTGTTCCGTACGCTGTACTCGGTGTCCAGGTCCTTGCGCAGCATCTCTTCCACGGTCTCGCCGGGTTCGAACGCGTGCGGACGCATGTCCGGGTTGCCGCCCAAGAACAGGATGCGGCGCAGCAGCGCGTCGGCGTGCTGGGTCTCCTCTTCCATCTCATGGTTCAGGCGTTCGTACAGCGCGAACAGGCCCTGGTCCTCGTAGCGGCGCGAATGGATGAAGTACTGGTCGCGTGCTGCAAGCTCGCCGCGCAGCAGTTCCTTCAGGCAGGCGATGACGTCCGGGTGACCTTTCATGGGGGGCTCCTTGTGAATCGATGCGCGCATGGTGCCCTATCTTTTCCGGCGGTGATCTAATCAGAATCAGTCGCAGTTGCGCTCGCAGCCCGCCCGGCCTGCATTCACGCGACATCCACAGCCCCTACAATCGGCCTTCCACCGGAGGGGAGTCGCGGAATGCGTCGTTGGCTGAAGCGGGTGCTGGGCTTGGTGCTGCTGGTTGCGGTTGTCGGGATTGCCTTGGTCTGGTGGCTGCTGCGCGGCAGCCTGGCCCCACTGGATGGCGAGGGCACGCTGGCTGGGCTGCAGGCTCCGGTGACCGTGCAGCGCGACGCGCTGGGCGTGGTCACCATTGATGCGGCGTCCTCCACCGACGCGATGCGCGCCCTGGGCCAGGTGCATGCGCAGGAACGCTACTTCGAAATGGATCTGATGCGCCGTGCCGCTGCGGGCGAGCTGGCCGAGCTGTTCGGCCCGGCCGCCATCGACGTGGACAAGCGCATGCGCGTGCACCGGCTGCGCGCACGCACCGATGCGCATCTGGCGGTGGCCGTTGGGGACCAGCAAGCGGAACTGGACGCCTACGTGGCCGGGGTCAATGCGGGTGTTGCCGGCCTGCGCGTGCGGCCGTGGCCGTACCTGCTGCTGCGCCAGGCACCGGCGCAGTGGAGCGCGACCGACTCGGTGCTGACTGGATTGGCGATGTATGCCGATCTGCAGGATCCGGCCAACCAGACCGAGCTGGCGATGACCCGCATCCGCGCGGTGGTGCCACCGGCGCTGTATGCGTTGCTCGCGCATGAGGGCAGCGAGTGGGATGCGCCGTTGTTCGGCGAAGCGCGGGGGAATGCGGTGTTGCCGGGAGCGGACCAGGTTGATCTGCGTAACGACCAACGGGCGTCACCTACCGCATCCACCGCTGCGATGCGGGAGCAGGACGTGAAAGGCAGCAACAATTTCGCGGTTGCCGGTGCACTGACTGCGGATGGCCGTGCCATCGTGGCCGATGACATGCACCTGGGCCTGCGCGCGCCCAGCCTGTGGTTCCGGGTGCGACTGCGCTACCCCGACCCTGCGGCCGCCGGCGGAAAGGTGGACGTGAGCGGCTTCTCGCTGCCGGGGCTGCCCGCCATCGTCGTCGGGAGCAACGGGCATGTGGCCTGGGGCTTCACCAACAGCTACATCGATACCGCCGACTTCAAGCCGGTGGCCGCGCATGCGTCGGGCATCCGCATCCATAACGAACGCATCCGCGTGGCCGGACAGCCCGACGTTACCTTCACCGTTCGCGAAACCGACTGGGGGCCGATCCTGCATCGTCGCCCGGACGGCAGCGGCGACGCGCTGCGTTGGACCGCGCAACTGCCCGGTGCGGTGCGCCTGGATTTTGCCGGGATGGCCCGCGCCGGCGACCTCGACCAGGCGCTGGCGATTGCCGACCGTTCCGGCATTCCGACCCAGAATCTGCTGCTCGCTGACAGCCACGGCCGGATTGCGTGGCGGCTGCTCGGCGCGCGTCCGGACCGCTCCCCGTCCTGCCCGCCCACCGGCTTCAGCGCCATCGCGCCGGCGGACTGCCCACCCTGGCCGATCCGCAGCGATGCAGCACCGTCGCTGATCGACCCGCCCACGCATCGGCTGTGGACCGCCAATGGCCGCGTGCTCGACGGTTCGGCGCTGGAGGCCGCAGGCAACGCCGGCTATGACCTGGGCGCGCGTGGCCGACAGATCCGCGATGACCTGTTTGCCAGGGAAAGCTTCAGCGAGCGCGATCTGCTGGCGATCCAGCTGGATGACCGCGCGGTGTTCCTCGAACGCTGGTACACCCTGCTGCGTGATGTGGTGACGCACAGCGACGACCCGGCGCTGAAGCGACTGGAAGTAGCCACCCGCAGCTGGGAGGGGCATGCCTCGGTCGATTCGGTCAGCTACCGCATCACCCGCGGCTTTCGTGGCAAGGTGTTGGAGGCGGTCGCCGATGGACTGCTGGCACCAGCCAAAAGCGCATTGGGCGATGACTATCTGGAACCCCGCCTGGCGCAGCTGGAAGGCGTGCTGTGGCCGCTGGTGAGCGAGCGTCCGGCGCATCTGCTGCCGCCGCCGTATGCGAGCTGGGACACGCTGCTGGCCGACGCGGCGCGTGGGCTGGAGGGCGAACTGGCCGAGCGCGGCCCGGACCTGGGCAAACGCACCTACGGCGAACTCAACACCGCCGCGATCTGCCACCCGGTCAGCCGCGCCCTGCCCGCCTTCACTCACCGATGGCTGTGCATGCCGGCCGACCCGCTGCCCGGCGACAACAACATGCCGCGCGTACAGGGGCCGTCATTCGGTGCGTCGCAGCGCATGGTGGTGTCGCCCGGCCACGAGGCCGACGGCATCATCCACATGCCCGGCGGACAGAGCGGGCATCCGCTGTCGCCGTTCTGGGGAGCCGGGCATGAGGATTGGGCGCAGGGCAAGCCGACGCCGTTTTTGCCGGGGAAGGCGACGCACACCCTGACATTGAAGCCACAGTGATCGGTAGCGCCGGCCGTTGGCCGGCCCACGTGTTGCGGCCTGCGTTCATGAGGGCCGGCC
>NZ_JASCOZ010000121.1 GCF_029960115.1 Stenotrophomonas sp. PS02289 | reverse complement strand
TGGCCGGCCCACGGACCGCCTGGGCCGGCCAACGGCCGGCGCTACCAGGTGCAGCCCTCGGTTACACCAAGGCCTTCAACCGGTACAACGCCTCCAGCGCCTGCTTCGGGGTCAGCTCATCCGGGTCAATCGCGGCCAGCGCTTCCTGGGCCTTGCTCGACGGTGCGGTGAAGAGCCCGAACTGCTGCGGCGCATCCAGCGCCTGCGGGGCCATGGTCGCGGCGACGGTCTCGCCGCCACGCTGCTCCAGCTCGGCCAGACGCCGCCGCGCCTGCGCCACGGTGGCGCGCGGTAAACCCGCCAGCGCCGCCACCTGCAGACCGAAACTACGGTTGGCCGGGCCGTCCTTCACCGCATGCATGAACACCAGTTGCTCACCGTGTTCCACCGCATCCAGGTGCACGTTGGCAATGCCGCTGGTACCGCCTTCATGCTGCTCGTCGGCCAGCGCGGTCAGCTCGAAATAGTGCGTGGCAAACAGGGTGTAGCAGCGGTTCTGGTAGGCGAGGTGGCGCGCGACCGCGTCGGCCAGGGCGAGGCCGTCATAGGTGGACGTGCCGCGACCGATCTCGTCCATCAGCACCAGCGAGTGTTCAGTCGCGTGATGCAGGATGTAGCTGGTTTCCGACATTTCCACCATGAAGGTGGACTGCCCGCGCGCGAGGTCGTCGCCTGCGCCGATGCGGGTGAGGATGCGGTCGATCGGGCCGATCACCGCGCGGCTGGCCGGCACGAAGCTGCCGATATGCGCCAGCAGGACGATCAGTGCGTTCTGGCGCATGTAGGTGGATTTACCGCCCATGTTCGGGCCGGTGATCACCAGCATGCGGCGGTCCGGATGCAGGTCCAGGTCGTTCGGCTCGAACGGCTGTTCGCGCACCGCTTCCACCACCGGGTGACGGCCACGCTCGATGCGCAGGCACGGTGCGGTGTCCAGTTCCGGACGTGCCCAGTCCAGTGCCTGCGCGCGTTCGGCGAAGGCGGCCAGTACGTCCAGCTCGCTGAGGGCGGCGGCGCACTGCTTGAGCGGTTCCAGGTTCGCGCCCAGCGTGTCGAGCAGCTGTTCGTACAGCAGCTTCTCGCGCGACAGCGAACGCTCGCGTGCGGACAGCACCTTGTCTTCGAACGACTTCAGTTCTTCGGTGATGTAGCGCTCGGCGTTGGTCAGGGTCTGGCGGCGCGTGTAATGCACCGGTGCCTTGTCCGACTGACCCTTGCTGATCTCAATGTAGTAACCATGCACGCGGTTGTAGCCGACCTTCAGCGTGGCGATGCCACTGCTGGCGCGCTCGCGCTGTTCCAGGTCGATCAGGAACTGATCAGCGTTGGTGGACAGGCGACGCAGTTCATCGAGTTCGGCATCGAAGCCTTCGGCGATCACGCCGCCGTCGCTGAGCTTCAGCGGCGGCGTTGGTGCAACGGCGGTGGCCAGCAGATGTGCGCTTTCGTCGTGTTCGCCGAGTGAGGCGTACAGCGCCTGCAGGCGAGGGGAGTCCAGCTTGGCCAATACCGCGCGCACTTCCGGCAGCAACGCCAAGCCATCACGCAGGGTGGAGAAATCGCGCGGGCGCGCCGAGCGCAATGCCACGCGGGTGAGGATGCGTTCGAGATCGCCCAGCGCACGGAACGCATCGCGCACGTCGCCGTCAGCACCGCGATCAATCAGCGTGGCCACCGCGTCGTGGCGCTGCACCAGCACCTCGCGCAGGCGCAGCGGACGGTGCAGCCAGCGACGCAACAGGCGGCCGCCCATCGGCGTCACGGTGGTGTCGAGCACGCCGAGCAGGGTATTGCGGGTGTCGCCATCAACGCGCGTATCCAGTTCCAGATGGCGGCGCGTGGCCGCGTTCATGGCAATGGCTTCGCTGGCGGTTTCGGTGGCAATCGCGGTCAGGTGCGGCAGACGCTGCTTCTGGGTTTCTTCCACATAGCCCAGCAGTGCGCCGGCGGCGGCGGTAGCACGCGGCTTGTCGTCGATGCCGAACCCGGTCAGGTCGTGCAGCTTGAAGAAGCTCAGCAGTTGGCGGCGGCCGCTGTCGGCATCGAACAGCCACGGCGCGCGGCGGCGGATGCCGCTGCGGTGCTTGAGAAACTCCGGCCAGCTTTCTTCGTCCGGCACCAGCAGTTCGGCCGGCTCCAAGCGGGCCAGTTCGGCTTCTAGCGCGTCTTCGGTGTCGACCTCGTTGACCAGGAAACGGCCGCCGGCCAGATCGGCCCAAGCCAGCCCGTAGCCCTGCTTGTTACGCGACAGCGCCATCAGCAGGGTGTCGCGGCGTTCGTCCAGCAGCGCCTCGTCGGTCACCGTGCCCGGGGTGACAATCCGCACCACTTTCCTTTCCACCAGCCCCTTGGCCAGGGCCGGGTCGCCGATCTGTTCGCAGATCGCCACCGATTCGCCCAGCGCCACCAGCCGCGCCAGATAGCCCTCATAGGCATGCACCGGCACGCCAGCCATGGGAATCGGCGCGCCGCCCGAGCTGCCGCGCTGGGTCAGCGTGATGTCCAGCAACCGCGCCGCCTTACGTGCGTCGTCGTAGAACAGCTCGTAGAAGTCCCCCATGCGGAAGAACAGCAGCAGGTCCGGGTAATCGGACTTGGCTGCGAAGAACTGCTTCATCAGCGGGGTGTGTTCAACGGGCTTCTGGGTCACGCGGGGTCCATCGGGGCAGGCTGGAATGCCTATTGTATCGGCAGGCACTGGGGCGCTGGGATTTCCTGGCTGCCGACACGAGAAGGCCCCTCAACGGGGCCTCTTTGGTGGGTATCACGGCTTCTTTGGCGGTGGCGGCGGATTCGGCGGAGGTGTTGGCCGCGCGCTACGTGTCACCGGATTGCCATTGTCAAACGTGTGTCTGACCGGGGGCGGTGGATTAGATCCCTTGCGTAGATATGTCATGTTCAGCGTTCTCCTTAGGGAATACTTCGACCCAACGCACGTCTGTCGCGTGAATGATTATGCCATCCAGATTGGCGAGGTCTACAACGCAGCCATGTTCGTCGATCCAAGCAGGTTGTTGCATATAAAACTGCCCCGTCGACGGATTCACAGGCCACTCCTTCGGCCAGCCGGTGAGGCGCCTCCCGTCCTGTAGCTGGAGGATCACGTAGGCCGAATTGGAATCCAGAACACAGAACCACTCGCTGGGATGTGAGGTTCGAGAAGTAAATCCGCGACGCCTCAACCAGGAGTGGAACGTGTCCTTGTTGACGGCAGCGGCACCCCCGACGCCCAGTGCGGAAGCTGCCAGTACTGACCAGACCGTTTGACTCTCATCGGTCCAGACCCCCACGGCAATAAGAGATCCTGCGGCAACGAGGCCCGTCTTGATCACGCCGGTGATGCCTTGGACCACGAAGGTAAAGACCAATGCCTCGACAGTTCGCTCAAATTGACTGGGCTTTGGGTGTGCAGTCAGCCCGTAGAAGATCCAAGCTGAAAGGAAGCCTGGGAGCAGGAACAGCAGAAGCGGGGTTGCTTGTGAAAACAGATTGTCCATATCGTCCGTCAACAGTCCTTGAGCACTTGCGTATTAATCGCAGCAGATTGCCCTTTCCAAACGCAGTGTGTTGACGCTGACCTGGGAATTGAACCTGCTCGGGGTTCATTGGAGCCGCCGTTCCGCGCATGACCGCATATTCTCGCGCCCCAATCTCGGCAGCCGCGACTAGTGTCGCGTTCGGCTTCATGAGCGCGGGAGTGGCGGATCGGCCCTGGGATCCACGACGACGGCACCTTGCCTCCCGCATATATGGGAATACCCAACCGTTATTTTAATGCGGCGGCGCGACATGAAAGAGTGGGCTCCTGTTCATGATCGCCTTCGGAGCCCGTTCGCCCATGTCCGCCGTTCGTTATGCATCGCCCGCCAACGTGATTGGCGCAACCGCGTTGTCTGCCCTCCTGTTCCTCGCCGCCCCCTCCGCTTTCTCCGCCGACGGAACCGCTTCGCCGCTGCGTGACTACCTCACGGCCAAGCACGCGGCCATCCAGGCGCAATCGGCCCAGCCGGGCGTTCCCACCGCGATCCACGCCAAGGTGACCGCCGAGAGCCGATCGGGCGTGCGTCGCCTGCGCATCGGGGAAACCGGCGAGTTCCAATACATCAGCGACAGCGGGCGCAACTACGCCGGGTACAACCTGGGAGCCGGCTCGTGGGATTCACTGGTAGGCACGCTGGCCAGCGCCGTGGCTGACGAGTATGTGGTGCAGGCGGCCGTGCAGGGCCTGCCACTGGATGGGCTGGACGTGGTGTTCACCAGCATTCCCGAGCGCAAGAGCGAGACCCTGGCGTATCCGAACAACCTTTCCTACGTGGCGTACATCGATTCGCCGGCCACGGAGGCGCAGCTGCAGGCACTGAAGCGTGCCGTGCATGAAAACTCCTCGGCCATCGATCTGGTTACCCAGCCGCATCAGGTCAGTCACGCCGAAGTGGACTACATCCAGAGTCCTGCCACCCGTGATCCCAAGCAGCCCCCGGGCCTGCGCGACTTCATCACCGAAGAGAAGCGCCCGGCAGTGCTGGCGCGTCAGGTGAAGCCGGGCGACGCCAAGAAGAAGCCTTCCGAGCCGGAAACGCTGGTCGCACGCGCCCACGTCGAGCCGCGCACCGGACTGCGTCGCGTGTTTCTCGGCAAGGACGGCTACCACCAGCAGCTGCACGACAGTGCACCCGGTCTGCTGGGCTACGGACTGGCACCGACGGTCGAAGAGCACCTGCTCGGCGTGACCGGTACCTGCCTCACCCACATCTTCGAGGTGCAGGCGGCGTCGCGGAACGTGCTGCTGGATTCTCTGGAACTCACCGTGGACGGCCAGCTGAGTCCGCGTTTCGGCAGCAACGTCACGTCGCCGGCGCGCTTCAGCGACATCCACTACAAGGTGCGGATTGAATCGCCGGCGTCGGCACAGGAAATCGATGCCCTGCGTCAGTCGGTGGAAGCCACGTGCCCGCTGTACAACCTGGTGAAGGACGAGCAGAAGCTGGAAGGCCGCATCGTGCGAGGCGCGTATGCAGAACCTGCGCAGTAAGCCCGAGTCCGGCCGCCGCGTTCGCCGCGGCTTGCCCCTGCATCGCCGCCACCTGGTGCTGGCGCTGTGCACCCTGCTGGCACCGTCGGCGTATGCCGAGGAAGAGGCAGTTGCCACAGCGGAGGCGAATGACCGCGCCAGCGCCCGCACGCTGGACAAGGTCTCCGTGCTGGGCTCGCAGATCGCCGGTGGCGGTGCCCAGGCGGCACTGCCGGTGGTCGCGGTGGACCGCGAACAGATCGACGCGACCGGGGCCACCAACGGCAACGAGCTGTTCCGCAGCCTGCCGCAGTTTGGCGATGTGGCGGTGACCGAAAAGGGCACCACCAACGCCGGGCGCAACTCCAACGTGGCACGCGGGGACGTGGGGTCGATCCACCTGCGCGGCCTCGGCTCGAAGTACACGCTGCTGCTGCTCAACGGCCGTCGCACCGTGCAGCATCCGATCAGCAACAGCGGCGATGACACCACCTACAACGCCAATGCGATTCCCACCTTCGGCCTGGAGCGGGTCAATCTGCTGCTGGATGGCGCGGCCTCGATCTACGGCTCTGACGCGGTGGCCGGTGTGGTCGACCTGGTGATGCCCAGCAACCTGGCCGATGGCGGTGGCATCCAGCTGAACTACGGCAAGGTCACCGATGGTCACCGCGAGGACATCTCGCTGGATGGCTACTTCGGCAGTGATTTTGCCGAAGGACGCGGCAATCTCTCGGTGCTGTACGGCTTCTCCAAACGTACGTCGCAGCTCAACTCCGATGCGTGGTTCACCGCCACCGATGGCCGCCGCCCCCTCGGCGACGGCACCAGCGTGCCGGACCCGAACGGTACGACGGGCTTCAGTACGCGTACCCCGTGGGGACACTTCGAGACCTATGCGAACGGACGTCGCACCGGTACCTGGTCGGTCAATCCGGTCACGGGGGCGCTGGTGTCCGGCTCCGTGCCAACGCGCTATCACTATGACTCCGCCGCTGAGCCCGGCATCACCTCGTCACCGGCGATCAAGAAGGGCAACGTTTTCGCCAGCGGCCGCTTCGACATTACCGACAATGTGCAGCTTTTCGGTGAGCTGGGCTACTACCGGGCGCGCTCCGAGTCCTGGGTGAGCAGCGAATCCGGTTTCGGTGGCGACGGATTCCTGCTGCATATCCGACCCGATGCCTACTGGGTGCCGGAGTCCCTGCGCGGAGCCGACGCCATCCGCCTGCTGAACTACCAGTTCGCCGATTCGGGTATCCGCAAGGTCGAGGTCGACAACGATCAGTCACGTGTGCTGCTGGGTCTGCGCGGGTGGACCGAGGGCGGCTGGAACTGGGAAACCGCATTGCTGTACTCGCGGGCGCGCAGCAAGGATACCCAGCAGGGCGGGTTGACCGATGCCTTCATCGAGGCCGTGAACCGCACCGATGCCAGTGCCTACAACCCCTTCAGCGGTGGTGACCCGAACAGCATCCGGGTCGGGGACGCTACCCCCTACGACACCTCGTCGTTCATTGGCGAGGCTACGCGCGAAGGTACCGCCGAACTGGCGCTGTGGGACTTCAAGGTCAACCGTCCCGACGTGATCAGCTGGTACGCCGGCGACATCGGCCTGGCCGCAGGCGTGGAGTATCGCTATGAGAGCCGCGAAGATGATCGCGACGAGAACATCGACGGAAGTCGCCCGTACACGGACTGGTACACCGGCACCGTCGCGGCCAGCAATTTCTTCACCCATAGTCCGCGGCCGGATGTGCACGGCAGCCGCAACGTCAAGTCGGCGCTGATCGAGCTGGCAGTCCCGCTGATCTCGCCGGCGCAGAACATTCCGCTGGTGCAGTCGCTGGACCTGCAGATTGCGGGACGGTATGAGGACTACAGCGATGCCGGCCAGGTCGCCAAGCCCAAGTTTGCCGCCGCATGGAAGGTTGTTGACAGCCTGCTGCTGCGCGGTTCGGTGAGCGGTGGCTTCCGTGCCCCGGGGCTGGAGCTGGTGAACTCGCCGCCCACCTACGGCTTCGGCTTCAACAATGATGCCGTCCGCTGCCATGCGTTGATCAGCAAAGGCGCGCACCCCGACTACAGCGCCTGCTTGAATGCCTACAGCAGCGGCTCCTCGGTCAAGCCGTCGGTGAGTACCGTGACCTCCTATGGCGAGGACGTGAAGCCGGAAACCACGAAGCAGTCGTCCTGGGGCGCGGTGTTCGAACCGCAGTTTCTGCCTGACCGACTGGGCTCGATCAGCCTGAGCGTGGATGCGTGGAAGGTGAAGGTGGAAAACCCCATCAGCACCCTGGGCGAGGAGCTGCTTTACGACGCCTATCTGCGCGTGGTGGAAGGCAGCAGCAACCCGAACGTGGTGCGCGCGGCAGTGACGGCCGAGGATATCGCGCAGTTCGAGGGCTCCGGTCTGGCCCCGGCCGGCGTGGTGACCCACGTGTACACGCGCTATCAGAACCGCAGTCCGTTGACCGCGTCCGGTGTGGACTACAACTTCACCTGGCGTCTGCCGGAAACGGCATGGGGCAACTTCGCCCTGCTGATCAGCGCCAGCCAGTTGAAGGAATACACGCAGCAGAAGCCGATTGAGGTGCAGCAGGTGGCGGCCGCAGTGGCCAGCGGGCAACTGAACATCATTGCGCCCGACCTGGGTGCGGCCAATGAGGTGGGCATCAATGGGGCCAAGCCGGAATGGCGGGCCAGCGCCACGCTGATCTGGAACCTGCAGGACTGGACCGTGCGACTGCGCGACGACTACATCGACAGCGTGACCGCGGGCGCGTACTCGGACCGGACGCCTTACGTGGTGGGGTCCACCCAGCGCTGGGCGCTGTCGGTGAAGAAGGAGTTCAACCAGGGCGCACTGGCAGGCACCGCGGTGGAAGTCGGCGCACGCAATCTGTTCGACAAGGAGCCACCCCTGAACGCGTCGGGCAACTACCTCACCGCGCTGCATGAGTCGTATGGGCGTTACCTCCACTTTGGCATCTCCAAACACTGGTGAACTGCATGAAGACCTACACGTTGGTTCTGTCCGTCATGGCGGTTCTGTTCGCATCCGCCTGCAGCCCCACGGATGGGGTGGTGGCCGAAGCGTCCGCAGCGGCACCGGCACCCGGTCGCTTCCAGCAGGAACATGCCGCGTGGGTGCAGCAACGTGCAGCTGATCTGCGCAAGCCTGATGGCTGGGTGAGCCTGATCGGCCTGCACTGGGTTGAAGCGGGACGCCAGGACGTGGGCGCAGGCAAGGACAACGCCATCCGCCTCGCGATTGGACCGGACCGTCTTGGCCAACTGGAGCAACGCGCCGATGGCTTGTATTTCAAACCTGCGGAAGGAGCACGCATCACCGCCGACGGCAAGCCGCTGCAGGGTGAGGTGAAGTTGGTGCCAGAAGGAAAGGGCGGGGGCACCAAGCTCGGCTACGACCAGGGCAAGGGTCAGATCACCGCGATCAAGCGTGGCCAGCGGCTGGCGCTGCGGGTGCGCCACGCGGACGCACCGGCACGTGTCGGGTTTGCCGGCCTCGACTTCTTCCCGGCCGATGAAGCCTGGCGCGTGCCGGCCCGTTTCGTTGCGCACCCGGCCGGCAAGACGCTGCCGATTGCCAGCGTGATTGGCGAAATCAACAATTCGCCGAATCCGGGCTACGTCGTGTTTGAAAAAGACGGACGCACGTGGCGACTGGAAGCGCTGGGTGATCCGGCACAAGGCCTGAACCTGATGTTCCAGGATCAGACCACAGGACGGCAGACCTACGGCGTGGGGCGCTATCTGCATACCGAGGCGGTCGCCGCAGACGGTAGCGTCACGCTGGACTTCAATCGCGCCTACAACCCGCCGTGCGCCTACACCGATTACGCAACGTGCCCGCTGCCACCGCCGGAAAATCGCCTGGCGCAGAAGGGCGCGGGTGCGCAGCCGGTGCGACTCGCCGTGCTGGCGGGGGAAAAGAAGTACGCGTTGGCGCAGCACTGAAGGCCGTCACGCTGCCTTTGCATCTGTGCAATGTGCGGCTGTTAAGGTTGCCTGATCCCAATCAGGAAGCCTCACCATGACCCGGACGTCTACGTTCGCGCTGCTCACGCTTGCTCTCAGCCCCGCCTTGGCCTTTGCTCAATCCGACCGCGAAGTCGCCGAGCATATGGTGACCCGGTCCGCCAACGTCTGTCCCGGCCACAGCGCCGAGCGCACCACGCCCACGGTGAAGAAAGTGCCGGTGGGCGCGCTGCGGGTGATGCTGGATCGTGGCTTGGTGATGTGCCCGGATCGTCGTCTCGATGCTGCAGCACCGGCCGTGTTCTACGGCCGCGTGGGCGTATTCGCCTGGAATCCGGAGGTGCCAGCAGGTGCCTCGGTGATCGTCAAACAGATCGATCAGATGACCCGCAAAGACGAGTACCCGGTCGAAACACTGGTGTGGGATGGCAAGGGCACCGCGTTGACCCAGCAGACGGTACCGGCGTTCGAGCCGCGTCCGGGCGCGACGGTGCTGTACAAGGTGCGTTGAGTACGTTGGCTGCGATTCACATGCTGAATCGCAGCCGATCCCTTGACTTCGCGTACACCTGATTTCACGGTCGCTTGCACAGCGGGTGTCGACACTGGACGCATGTTCCACCCATAGGAGTCGACCATGCAGACCCAACTCAAGATGCTGTGCCTGGGCAGCTTGCTGGCTTTTTCCACCATCGCTTCGGCGCAGACCTACGGGCCGAAGGACGAAGGCCGCCGCTTCAATGATGGCAGCAAGGTGGTATGCAAGAACGTCGAAGTTCAGCGCAACAGCAAGGATCCGAACCGCATTACCGGTACCGCCATTGGTGCCGTAGCCGGCGGCCTGCTGGGCAATCAGGTGGGCGACGGTAACGGCCGCAAGGTGGCCACGGTCGCTGGCGCGGTCGCCGGAGGTGCAGCCGGTCGCCACATCCAGGGCAACCAGCAGTCCAAGAACGGTGATCGTGTGGTGGAGCGCCGCTGTGAGCGGCGTTACCCGTAAGGGTTAAACCCGAACGACCCGCGAACAGCCGGCCGTTTTTCATCGCGTTGGCGGATTGCCCGCGATGGTGCGCGCACCGGTAATGATCATGCGCAGCATCTGCGACAGCTGATCAATCAGCTCGGGGTCTTTTTCAGGCGGCTGATCCAGCGCGCTGCCACCCATGGCGAACACCAGCCGGGTGATGGCCTTGGCGACCAGATGCGGCTCGTGCAGGACCGCGCCATTGTCGGCGGCGGCCAGACGGATCAGGTCCACACAGAGTTCTTCTTCGAAATAATTCAGTTCGCGCTCGACCGCGTGCTTGAACGCGTCCGAGCCGGCGCTGCCTTCGCGCAGCATCACGTGCAGCAGACGGTCGTCGGCGCGCAGCTGCTCGAAGAACGTCTCCACCGAGACCCGGATCACGCTGCGGTCCGACGACGCCGCGCGTTGGCGGGCCTGGCCGATGATGGTGCGCAACGAGCGACCGGCGAGGTCGATCAGCGCCACGGTCAGCTCGTCCATGTCGCGGAACTGGCGGTAGAACGAATTCGGTGCGATGCCGGCTTCGCGGGCGACTTCGCGCAGGCTCAGCGTGGAGACACTGCGGTGCGGGCCGATCAGGGCCAGCGCCGCGGCCAGCAGGTCGTCACGGGAGATCGCCCCCTTGCGTGCCGGGTGTGTCTCATCCGCCGCTGATACGGCAAGGTCGGTGGCAGTCAGGGAGGGCTGGGCGGTCATCAGATGAATCATAGCCGGTCCGGACGATATACAACTGTATACACACCTGTATGCTCGGTCGTATAGTGGCGGCATGAACGCTCGAGTCCGTCCTGCTGTCCGTCGCCGCAACCCTTTGCTGCCCCGCAACTGGGTGTCGGAAGAACTGTTCGATTTCTGGGCGGGCCATGTGCATCCGCTGTGGACCCTGCGCCGTGCGCGCGCCCGATTGGTGTCCCGCCAGGCGGCCAGTGCCGACGCGGTGACGCTGGTGCTGCGCCCGAACCGGCACTTCAAGGGCCTGCTGCCGGGTCAGCACGTGAACCTCGGCGTGGAAGTGGACGGCCGCCGGCTCAGCCGCAGCTACAGCCCGACCCTGTTGGACGACGGCACCCTGGCGATCACGGTGAAGACCGTGGCCGGTGGCGCGGTCAGCCAGCATCTGGCCCAGGCGGCGCAACCCGGTGAGGTGTTCGAGCTGGGCGCGGCGTTTGGCGAGATGACCCTGTCTGCGGTGCCTGCCGCGCCGCTGGTCCTGTTGGCGGCTGGCAGTGGTATCACCCCGATGCGCGCGCTGCTGCGCCAGCTGGAGGCCGCCGGCGTGCCGGGTCGTGTGGAGCTGGTGTACTGGGCGCAGACCCGCGACGCCCTGTGCTTTGTGGATGAGTTCAATGCCTTGGCTGCACGGCATCCGAACCTGCGTGTGCATCTGGCGCTGACCCGCGACCCGCAGAACCCGGCTGTGCGCGTTGGCGATTACGACTTCAGTGCGCTGGGCAATCTGAGCGCCGCGCAGGTCATGGCCTGTGGCCCCGCCGGCTTTGTGGAAACCGCACGCACCCGCCTGCAGGGGCAGGTGGCAGGCTTCCAGGCCGAAGCCTTCAGCCCGCCGGCCGCCGGTGAAGTGGCCGCTGAAACCGGCACCGTGCAGGTCGAGCTGCGTCGCAGTGGCCGCACCCTGGAACTGACGCGTGGCACCGCACTGCTGACTGCGCTGGAAGCCGAAGGGCTGCGCCCGGCCAGCGGTTGCCGCATGGGCATCTGCAATACCTGTGTCTGCGGCAAGGTCAGCGGGGTCACCCGCAACACCTTGACCGGCGAACACGCGGCCGAACCGGCCACGCAAGTACGGCTGTGCGTGAACAGCGCCAGCACCGATCTGATTCTGGAGCTTTGAGCATGTCTTCCGTGCAAAACCGCGTGTTGTCGGCCAGTGAACTGCAGACCTTCGGCGAGGAACTGGACGCGCTGCGTGCGCGCCATGTCGCCACCCTGGGCGCAGCCGATGCGCGCTACATCCGCCGTGTGGTGGCCGGCGTGCGCTGGACCGGCGTCGCCGGTCGCGCGCTGCTCTTCCTCGGTGCCTTCGTGCACAGCGTGCTGATTCCGGCATGGATTGCCGGTGTGGCGCTGCTGGCCATCTCCAAGATCCTGGAGAACATGGAGCTGGCGCACAACGTCATCCATGGCCAGTACGACTGGATGGGCGACGCGCAGCTGCAGGGCAGCACCTATGAGTGGGACATCGTCGGCACCGCCGACAACTGGCGCAAGACCCATAACTTCCGCCACCACACCTACACCAATGTGCGCGGGCTGGATGACGACATCGGCTACGGCCTGCTGCGCATCTTCCCGGAACAGCGCTGGCGTCCGTTCTATCTGATGCAGCCGTTCATTGCGGTGGTGTTCGCGCTGCTGTTCGAATGGGGTATCGCCATCCAGGACCTGAAGATCGGCCGTCTGCTGGCGGGCAAGATGACCTTCAAGCAGCTGCTGCGACAGGCGCGTCCGGTAGGCCGCAAGGTCGGCAAGCAGGTGTTCAAGGATTACATCCTGTTCCCGGCGCTGGCCGGCCCGTTCTTCCTGCCGGTGCTGCTGGGCAATGTGGTCGCCAACCTGATCCGCAACGTGTGGACCTACGTGGTGATTTTCTGCGGACACTTTACTGCCGATGCGGAAACCTTCCCGAAGGAATGCGTGCGCGATGAAACGCGCGGCCACTGGTACCTGCGCCAGCTCCGTGGTTCGTCGAACATCGCCGGTGGCAAGGTGATGAACCTGATGACCGGCAACCTCAGCCACCAGATCGAACACCACTTCTACCCGGACGTGCCGGCCAACCGCTATGCCGCCATCGCGGTGGACGTGCGGGAGATCTGCCAGCGCTATGGGCAGCACTACAACACCGGTTCGCTGCCGAAGCAGTTCGGTCAGGTGATCTGGCGCATTCTGCGCCACTCGCTGCCGAGCCGGCCGCGGGTGGTGGTGGTGCCGGAACGCACGCCGGTGCCGTCTACGCCGTAAGGCGTGATGGGCCTGGGGGCGTCAATACAGGCGGTGATCGGCGTAGAGCGGGGCTTGCCCCGCTGATGTTTGCGCGGCGCTTTCAGCGGAGCAAGCCCCGCTCTACAGCGACAGTTCCCATTGCA
>NZ_JASCOZ010000120.1 GCF_029960115.1 Stenotrophomonas sp. PS02289 | reverse complement strand
CGTCAATACAGGCGGTGAGCGGCGTAGAGCGGGGCTTGCCCCGCTGATGTTTGCGCGGCGCTTTCAGCGGGGCAAGCCCCGCTCTACAGCGACAGTTCCCATTGCAGGCGCCAGGTGGGGCTTATGCGGCGTTCCCGCTGCAACATCTGCGTGCCATCTTCATCCTGCAGACGCTGGCCCGAAGTCGTATCTGGATGCAGCAGGTTGCCCACGCTGAGCCGCACTTTGTTGCGCGGCCCGAAGGTGCGAACCACATACAGATCCAGCTCGCGATTCCACCCTTCCAGATCCGTCTGCCAGGTACTCACCCGGGTGGCATCGCCGCTGCGCCAGGTAAAGCTGGCCCCGGTGCCCCAGCGCGGATCGATCCGGTAGTCCGCGCCCACTGAACCGGTGAAGCGCAGTTGCCCGTCCAGTCGATTGTCGGGCCCGGGCACGTCCTCCACCCGCGAAGCGTTGTAGGTCGCATTGGCGCGCAGCGTGATATCCGGCGCGTCCGCGACCAGGGCGTGCAAGGGTGCTTTCGCATCCGTCTCGACGCCCCAGCTGCGCGCAGAACCTCCATTGCGGGGTGTCGCCACCCAGCGCCCATCGCGCAAGGTCGTGTCGGTCAGCACCACGTCGCGGATGCGTCGTGCATAGCCGCCGATGCTCCACTGCACGCCGTCCTTTCCCTGCACCTCGTAGGCCAGGTCAATGCCGGTCGCCAGTTCAGGACGCAGTGCGGGATTACCTTGTTCGTCAGGATTCAAGGGCCGGTTGTTGGTGGAGGTGTACGGGCGTGGAATCAACGAACCCAGCGTCGGTGACTTGTAGGTTCGCGTGAGGGCGAGGCGCAGTTGACGATCGCCGTTGCCCGGCAGCTTCCAGCGCGACTGCAGAATGGGCGAGAGCACGCTGTCGGTTTGCCGGACGGGATCGAAGCCACTGCCACTGCTGCGCGTGCTGATGTGCTCCCAACGCGTGCCCAGGTACAGCGACCAGCGTGGGGTCAGTTCGATGTCGTCCTGCGCATACACCGCCACCCGCGCGACCTGTGCATCGAAGGAGAGGTCGCTGATGCTGCCGGGAATACCCGCGATGGGGCGCAACTGCTGGACCCGTTCCTCGTCGCGCTGGTCCAGACTGGCTTCCCAACCTAGTTGCGGTGTGTGCCGGCCACGTGTGGGCAGGGCCCATTTGCCGGTGCTGTTGGCATTGCGGACATTCAGACGCGCGTCGGTGTGGTCGTCCAGGTTCTGCTGGCCCTGCGCGTCCTGGCCTTGTTCGCGATAGCGGTAGCGTTCGTGATTGCCGCCTAGCGCCAGCTTGCTGGTGAAACTGCCGCCGGCGTCCAGCGCATGGGTCCACGTCGCACTGCCGTTGGCCTGCACCAGGTCTATCGTGGTCTGCTGCTGGTACTGGCGGTGCCGCAGTGGCTCGCCCAATTGCGTGTCCCAGTCGATGTCGATGTAGCGCTGGAAGCGGCTGGCGTCGATGTAGGCCTGCAGCGCCAGTGAATCGGCGTTGTCGAAGGTGACCTCGAGGCTGGGGGCGACCACAAGCGCCTCGCGGGTGCCGCTGGCACGGAGGGTGCTCTGGCGGAGTGCCACGGGCTGACCTCCGGCGTCATTCACGCTTTCGGTGGCGGCCTCCTCCACCAGAAATGCACGGCGGGTGGCGGTGGTGGTGATGGTATGGCTGTGGCCGTCGTTGCGGCGGCTGCGCTGCCAGGACACGGACGGTGTGCTGCGACCGTTATTTACGCTCCAGTTCGCGGTGACGGTATCGGAATCACGTTCCGCACCCGACACCAGCACGATGTTCAGCGTTCCGGCGATGGCTTCGCCGCGTACGTCGGCGGTGGGCGCGCGCAGGATCTCCACTCTTTCGACCATGTCCGGGGTCAGCGAATCCAGGTCGAAGCCCAGCGGTGCTTTCTGCCCGTTGATCAGAATCTGCGTGTAGCCGTTGCCGAGCCCACGCAGCGTGACGCCGCCTGGACGCCCAGGTGCACCGGGTACCACGCTGACGCCGGGCAGCCGCTTGAGCGCATCCAACAGCGCGGTATCTCCATGCTGGCGCAGGGCCTGCGCATCGAACACGATGCGTGTGGCACCGTCATCGCGTCGCGCATCGTAGCGCTCGACCTGCACCTGCACGGTGTCGAGGTCGGTCGCAGGTGGCGATTGAGCGGCGGCGGGTGCGGCCAGCAGCGCGGGCAACACCAGCAGGGCAGGGCAACGTGCAGGCATGCAACAACCTCCTGTATCCAGGAAAGCAAAAAATAGGGTGATTTGGGGCTCCGCCCCGTTATCGGGGTCCGCGCTACTGCAGGTGCTTCAGCGGATCCACCCGCTCACCGTTGAACAACAGTTCCCAGTGCAGGTGGGGGCCGGTCACGCGCCCACTTCGTCCACTGCGCGCAATCGGATCGCCGCGCCCGACACGTTGGCCCGGCTGCAGCGAGGTACTGTCCAGGTGCGCGAACAGACTCTGCCAACCGTTGCCATGATCAATCACGACCACCGTGCCGTATTGGTCGCCTTCGGGGTAGTGGGGGGTGGCAGCCAGCACGACGCCGTCGGCCGGTGCCATCACGGGCGTACCCACGCGGGCGGCAAAGTCGGTACCCCGGTGCGCGCGCTGACGGATGCCGCCGTTGTCGCCGAAGTGGCTGTTGATGCGCACCTGCGCGAGCGGCGCACTGAAGCGTTGCTGCGCTGCAGACAGCTGCGGGATCGAGGCCGGAGCCATCGTCACGCTCATGCTGCTGAGGGTGGTCAAGCGAGGCAGCGGAGCCGGAGACAGGACGGCGGCCTGTACAACCGTCATGACCGCACCACTGGCCAGCAGCACCGCGAGCACGGCGACACGGCCTGACCACGCGGTTTGTAGCGCACTGCCACCGCGCAGCATGTGCTGGATACGCAGCTGGTGACCGGCCATGTCGCGGTGGGTCAGCGCGGTCACCGGGCTGGGCGCGCTGCCGTGCCCGGCCAGACGCAGCGCGCCCAGGTAAGCAGCGGCAAAGCTGCGGCCGGCGGCGGCGTCACCGCCCAGTGCCATGGCATCGCAGCGCAGCTCGGCGGCCATCTGCACACGCGCGGCGATACGGCGAACGAAGGGGTTGAACCACAACAGCGCGCCCACCATCGCCATCGCACCGGCGCGTTGCGGATCACCACGCCCCAGGTGCGCGGCTTCATGCCGCAGCACCAGGCGTAGCTGCAGGTCGTTGAAGTGGTGCAGTGCACTTTCAGGCAGCACGATGGTCGGTCGCGGCCAACGTACGGCGAACGGGGTCATCGCGTGTGACGTGAGCCGCACCGTGATGCCCTGCGCGCGCAGAGCACGCGCCTGCTGGGTGCTGGCGGAGCCAGGCCAGCTGGAAGGGTCCATGACCTCCGATGCGTCGCGCACAACCTGGTATGCGGCCCAGCTTCCGGCGAGCAGGCGGAACAGCGCCAGTGCCGAACCCAGCAGCCAGGCCGCCATCAGCACAGCCCCGAGTGAGGGCCAGCCCTGCCCGGGCGAGACGACTGCGTTGAGGGTCGTTGCCGGGGTTTCCAAGGCCAGCGGAAGCGGCAGCGCAACCGGCAGTGCCGACAGTGGGACCGGAGCCAGGCCCGCGAGGAGCACCGAGAGCATGGGGGGAAGCACTGCCAGACACCATGCACCGAACCACACGCCTGGGGTCGCCGTGGTTTGCGGCCACAGCCGCTGCACCATGCGGCCAAGGGCCAGTGCGAGCGCGGCGCTGGCCACGCTGCCCAGCGCGAAGAGAATCCACGTGTGGAGGGACAGCGCGCTCATGCGGCGTCGTCCGGGTCAGGCGCGTGCAGCAACGCCTCCAGCTGCTGCAGTTCCTGTTCGCTCAACAGGCGGCTGTCGGCGAAAGCCTGCACCGGCAACGCGCCGTCGAGTTCCAGCACGCGGCGGGCGAAGTCCGCGCTCAAGGCCGCCAGCGTGGCGACCTTGCCGACCTGGGCGCGGTAGACATTGAGGCCGTGTTCGCTGGTTTCCGTCACCAGCCCCTTGTCGACCATGCGTTCCAACGTCTTGCGCGTGGAGGAGTAGGACCAGTCCAGGCTGGCCGCAATGCCGTTGTGCAGTTCGCGGGCACTGCAGGCGTCGAGTCGCCACAGGCACTTGAGCAGTTCCAGCTCGGCGTTGGAAGGGGTGGGTGGACGGACCATGGCGGACGCCTGATGGATGTGGTGTCGCAAGTGTGCGACATGTGTCGCACGTGGCGCAACCCCACCCTCAATCCGAGGTGCCGATCACCCCTTCGGCCAGCGGCACCCGTGAGCCGTCCAGCAGGCCGCGGCTGAGCACGCCGTCCTCGATGAACAGTAATTCGCCGTTCTCGCCGTTCTTGATGCTGCTGTCGATCGCGATGATGCGGTCACCATGGAACGTGCTCACGTGCGGCATCGATGTATGCCCGACCACGATCCGCTTCAGCGCCAACTCCTTCAGCAGGGCATCCACCTGCGGCGTGTCCATGCGTCCATCGAAGTAGCCGCGGAACCAGATCGGACTGGTCTTGCCATCAAACAGGCGCGCGCTGTCCGGCGCGGCCTTGACCTGTTCGCGGGGCAGGCCGAGTGAGGCCTGGTACAGCGCATTGGTGGCGTCCAGCGCCTGCACCAGATCCACGTTCTCAGCAGAAATGCCACCGTGCAGGAACAGGGTATCGCCGATCTGCAGCAGGGCCGGGCGGGTGCGCAGCCATTGGCCGATCACCGAATCGGTGGCGTACAACCCCGGATAGGTGCGGCCGAGCAGGCGTGCGCTCTTGAGGTACTTCGGATTGACGTAGCGCAGGTCGCGGTACAGCACCATGGTTTCGTGGTTGCCCAGCACGAAGTGCACCGCGCCGCCGGCATCGGCTGCCTGCTGTTGCAGGCTGTACAACAACCAGAAGGCTTCAGTGACCTGCGGCCCGCGGTCGAACACATCGCCGGCGATGACCAGGGTGTCGGTGCCCAGCGACCAGCGGTCCTGGTCGTCGATCACGTGATGCGCGCGCAGCAGTTGCACCAGCAGGCCGTACTGGCCATGGATGTCGGACAGCGCGACGATGCGTGGTACGGCCGGCAATCGCGCGGGCGCGAGGGCTAGCAGGGGGCCGATGTTCACCGCATGGGGATAGCCGCATTCAGGCAGTACCACGGTGGTGGTGCCGCGCGCGGGCAGGTCCCGCCGCACCACATGGTCGTCGCACACCCACTGCGCCTGATGGCCGTTGCCGGTCAGAAACACATAGGGGCCGTCAGCATCAACGTGCTCCGCTGGAGCGGCGACCTCGCGGGCGCTGACCGGCAGGCTGGCGATCAGCAGTGCGCCGAACAGCAGGCCGGCAGAGGTGAAACGGGTACGCAGGGACATCAGGGCATTCCAGAAAGACGGACAGGCGGCACTGGGCCGCCTGTCCTATCGTACCGGGTCCGGTGCGGTCAGAAATTCGCGCGCAGGTTGAACAACACCCGACGCGGCTCACCCCAGTAGCCGGCGTTGAAGAAGCCGACATTCCGGTAGTACACCTTGTCGAACACATTGGTCACGGTCACGCCCACACTCATGTGGTCGTTGATCCGGTAACGCCCCATCAGATCAAACAGCATGTAGCCGCCCTGGCGCATCTTGCCGGTGGCGGTGACCGGCGCACCGGCCGCGGTGTAGCGGCCGGTGGGAATGGGCTGCAGCTGGTAGATTTCGCTTTGAACCGTGAAACCACCGCCGACCATCCAGTCACCGCGACGATACGTGGTGTTGAAGCGCGCCAGCTGCATCGGGCTGGTGCTGGCGAAGCGGCTGCCGTCCGGGTTGGTGCTGTAGGCGTAGGTGTAGCCGCCGGTCATGCTCCAGTGGTCGGTGATCGAGCCGGAGACCTCGAACTCCGCACCGTTGGTCTCGATGCCCTTGCTGGCGATGTACGGCACGCTGCCGTCGGGCAGGATCACGTCGGCTCCGGCCGGGTCACGCGTGGCCACGTTGTCCTGCTTCATGTAGAAGCCATTGAGCGAGCCGTACAGGCGGCCACCGAAGAACTCGCCCTTGAAGCCGTACTCGTAGTTGCTGCCGGTCACCGGATCCAGCAGCTGGTTGTTGATGTCGCGCAGCGCGGTGGCCTGGAACACGTCCGAGTAGCTGGCAAAGGCGGTGATGCTGCTGCTCAGGTCATACAGCACGCCCAGGTACGGCGTGGGCTCGTGCGCGGTGGTGCGTGCGCTGCGGCCGGTGAAATTGCCGTTGACGTCGAAGTTGTCGGTGGTGGTGCGGTAGTCCGAGTAGCGCACGCCGGCGATCACCTTCAGCGGGTCGATCGGGTTCAGGCGCGCGGCGGCGTAGTAGCCCGTCTCCGTGGTGTTGACCGTGCTGGAGGGAATGCCGTAGTTGAACGTGGTCGGTTTGCCGATGTTGCCGTCCCAGCTGAAGATGCTGGGGAAGGCGGCCACGTTGTACGGGCGCGAGGTGATGCCGGCGCGGATGGTGTCCAGGTCACGGTTATAGTGATTCACACCCACGACCAGTTCGTGCTGGCGGCCGAACAGCTGGAACGGGCCGGAGGCGTACAGGTCGAAGGCGTCTTCGCGGGTTTCCGATACCGAGTAGGTGTCGGCAATGCGCAGGCCCAGGCCGGTGACCGGGTCGGCCCAGTTGCCGGTGTTGGAGCCGGCCAGCAGCAGCGAGTCGGTGTCGGTGGCGCGGTGGTTGTAGGCGATGCGACCACTCCAGCCTGCGCCCAGTTGCTGTTCCAGGGTGAGGAAGTAATTGGTGCTTTCCCGGTTCCATTCGTTCCAGCGTGCGGCGGCGCTGTAGGAGCGCGGCATCACCGCGCGGCTGCCGTCGCGGAAGTACAGCGGCGAGGCGCTCCAGGCACCGCCGTCCGAGGCGGTCTTGAGGTAGTCGATACCGGCACGCAGGCGGGTGCTGTCGGTCAGGTCGGCCTCGATCACGCCGTACAGGCTGGGCGAGGTGTCGTGCTGGAAGCGCACCCAGCTTTCCTTGTCGGTGTAAGCCCCGACAAAGCGACCGCGTACGCGCCCGCCGGAGGTGAGCGGGCCGCCCACGTCCACTTCAGCACGTCGGTAATCCCAGGAACCTGCACTCAGGCTGGTGCTGGCCTGGAAGGTGTCCGTGGGGCGCTTGCGCACCATGTTGACCGTCGCCGACGGGTTGCCCGAGCCGGTCACCAGGCCGCTGGCACCGCGCACGATTTCAATGCGCTCGTAGATCGAGGTGTCACTCAGGATCGAGTTGCCACCCGCACCCGTGGTGTAGTTGGTGGGCACGCCGTCAAACATGAAGTTGTTGATGGTGAAGCCACGCGCGTTGAACAGCGTGCGGTTGCTGTCATAGGACTGCACGGTGACGCCCGGGGTCTGCTGCAGCACCTCGGCGATGGTGATCAGGTTGAAGTCCTCGATCCGCTGGCGGGTGAACACGGTCAGCGACTGCGGGGTTTCGCGCAGGGTGAGTGGCAGCTTGGTGGCGGTGTTGGTGCCATAGACCTGGTAGCCCTCGGTGCGCTGGGTGACCAGCACCTTGTCCAGTTCGGTGGTGGTCGGCGCGTTGGCGGCGCTCTGCGCCTGTACCAGCGACGGCATCGCAGTGGCCAGAGCCAGGCACAGCGCAAGGGTGTTCCGGCGCGGTGCGCCGGTCAGGGAGTAACGGGACATGAGGACCTCGACGTAACGGATATCAGGAATCGGAATCGCGCGGGGCGCGGGCGGGCAGAGCGCCTGGCGAAGGACGCGCACGCGGTGCGGTCCGGTAGCTGAGCCACAACAACGGGGGGGCGGCACCGGCAGCGAGCACGCCCAGGCCGGCGATGACGCCGTAGACCAGGCCCCAGCCGGCGATGCTGCAGATGACGGAGGCCAGCACGGCGACCCATCCCGCGGCCCGCAGACCGAGGCGGCGCGACGACGTCGGCAGCACGCCGAACACATCGCGATGATGGCGGTCCATTGAAACGGCCAAGCCGAGGAAACCGGCCACGGCCAGCAGCCATGCCAACCCGGTCACGCGCCGACCTCGCCTGCGCTCAGCGGCGCACTGCGCGGCGCGCGGGCGCGTCGCTGCACGGGGACATGACGGTGCACCTTGCGGGCCGCCCATAGCAGCGCGATGCCCAGCAGCGCGAGCCCGAGGTCCATGCCACCTCGGGCGGCGTCGCCCATGGCGAACCAGGCAAACAGTCCGCCGTTCCATACCAGTAGATTGAACACGGGCAGCAGCAGCGCCAGCCCGCCCGCCACCGCCAGTTGCTCGACCCAGGCGCGGCGCGGTGCACGCAGGCTGGCATGCAGCAGGCACAACGCCCACGCGGCGAAGAACACGCTGATCTCGGCCTGGGCGCGGGCGTCCAGACTGACCGGCAGCAGCCGGTTGCCCCACAGGAACGCCAGCATCGCCAGTGGCGGGCCGGCAACGAAACCGATGTTCATGCGCTCGACAAAGCGGAACGCGCGCGGTGGCTGGGCGGGATCGGGCAGCTGCTCACGCCGCTTCACCGTCCACAGCACCAGCCCGGTGGCGACCATCAGCGTGCCCGCCACGCCGGACAGGAAGAACAGCCAGCGCATCAGCGTGGGAGCGAAGCGCGCGGCATGCAGGCCGATCATGCCGTCGCGGGTGAACACCGCCGCCGAGCGCGTGGTGGCCGGACCCATCAGCGCACCCTGGGCGTCATAACGCAGCGCTTCGCCGTTGTCGGCAATGCGGTCGCCACTGTCACGGCGGAAGGTGATGCGCATGGCCGCGTCGCCGGGATGGTCGACCAGCACTGATCCGGCATGGCCGTACCCCCATTGCTGCTGTGCGCTGTCCATCAGCGTTGTCAGTGCCGGCGTCACCACGCGCTGCCCCGCAGGCTGCACCTTGGCCTCGCGTGGAAACAGCTCGGCGAAGAATGCATCGCGGCTGCCGAAGTTGGCCTGCACCGCCCACGGCATGTACACCGTCATCAAGGTGATCAGGCCGGTATAGGTGATCATCAGATGGAATGGCAGCGACAGCACCGCCAGCGCGTTGTGGCCGTCCAGCCAGCTGCGCTGCCCCTTGCCACGCCGGAAGCTGAAGAAGTCGGCGAAGATCTTCTTGTGGGTGATCACCCCGCTGATGATCGCCACCAGCATGAACACCGTGCAGAAACAAACGAACCAGCGCGCCCACAGCGCCGGCACGTAGTGCAGGTCGAAGTGCAGGCGGTAGAAGAAATCGCCACCGCGTGTGTCGCGCGCCTGCACCGGGTTGCCGCTGGCATCCAGCGTGGCCTGCCAGGGATTGGGCTGGCCACGCTTCGGCTCGGGCGCGTCCTTGGGCTGCCAGCGCACGGTGGTGGCATTGCTGCGGGAACCGGGTAGTTCAATCGACCAGCGCGACGCATCGGGTGCGGTACGCGCAAGGAACGACTGTGCCTGTTCCAGCGCGATGCCGGTCGTGGCCGGCAGCCCCAGTTCCGGCTGCATCCAGCGGGTGAGCTCGTTCCGCCAGTAGCTGGCGGTGCCGGCAATGAAGATCAGGTACAGCACCCAGCCGACCACCAGCCCGGACCAGGTATGCAGCACCGCCTGTGACTTACGGAACCCCTGGCTCATGCGAATCCCAGCAGGTGCAGTACGGCGGGTGTTGCGCCGAGCGCGATTGCCGTGGTCAATCCCAGTACCGCACGCAGGGTGCTGCGCGCAGCATAGGTCCAGATCGCAGCGAGCGCGTAGACCACAAACGACGCCATGGTGGCGACGAGTGCGGCGTCAGCGGCGTCGCCCGGCAGCATGCGCGCCAGGCCGTCGGCCCAGGCCGCCGCCACGGCATAGCCGCCGATCAGCGCCAGCAGCCCACGCGCCCACAGCTGGGCATTGCCCGTGCGGCGGGAGGAGGTGCGCCGGGCAGGCGGTACGGAGGACGGGGCGGTGGACATCGGGGATGTCGTTGAGAACGGCGTGGCAATTGCGACTCACTATTATTTGAGATCGTCGCATGGGGCGTATCCCCCGATTGGGGGATGCCACGACCCACGGTCAGCGGCGGTGCTGCATGCGCCGGTCGGGGGCAGGGGGCAGGTCGTCGCTGGCCAGCACCACCCGGTTGCGGCCGCGCTTCTTGGCCTCGTACATGGCCGCGTCGGCGCGCGCCATCAGATGCTCGAAATCCGGATGCTCGTCGTGTGCTGCCACGCCGATACTGGCGGTGAGCGCCAGTTCCTGGCCGCTGGGCAGGGTGAGCGGGCTGCGCGCGATATGTCCACGCAGGTTCTCGGCAATGGAGACGGCCTGGTCGACGGTGGCCGCCACCAGCACGATCACGAACTCCTCGCCGCCGTAGCGGAAAAGATAATCGCTGCCACGGGTGAACTGGCTGAGCAGGCCGGCCACGTGCTGCAGGGCGCGGTCGCCACCGTCGTGGCCGTGGGTGTCGTTGATCACCTTGAAGTGGTCCAGGTCCAGCAGCAGGACCGCGAACGGCGTATGCGAACTGCTCGCCAGTTCGATCTCACGCCGCAGCACGGTGGGCAGGAAGCGACGGTTGAGCAGGTGGGTCAGCGCGTCGCTGCCGGCATCAAGTTCACCCACCCGCTCAAACAGCATGCCGAGCAGGGTGCGGATCTGCTCCAGCTTCTTGCGGATGTGCAGCAGGGCGCGCATGCGGGTACGGAAATCGGTGTGGGTCAGCGCATCGGGCAAGCGCGCGTCGATGCGCTTGATCAGCGCATCGATCTGCGAGGTTTCGCTGCTTTCGCCGAAGCTGGGACGGCCCTTGTGGGTGAACCATAGTCCAAATTCGGACTCGGCCAGCCACGCGCCTTCCGTTTCTGCACGTTGACTGGCCATGGCGTACAGCAGGCCGTTTTCCCAGTCCAGCAGCAAGGCCCGCTGGCGCTCGCGTTCGGTGCTGACGTTCTGCACCAGCGAGAACAGCCGGTAGGCCGAATCGGTGCGCGCCGAGCGCTCGCGTGCATGCGCATAGGCCAGGGTCATGCCTTCCATGGCGATGTCGATCACCGCGCTGAGTGCGTTGATCGCGCGGAAGGCGATGTCAGCACTCGACGCACGTTCCTGCAGCTCGGCGAACAGGTGTCGCTTGAGCACGCGTGCGCCGCGCGTTACCAGATCCACCGGGATGCCGACGCGGGCGTGTACGTCGCCGATCACCCGCTGCGCGGCCACGCTGGCGGGCACAGTTGCGGGAATCGTCATCAGCAGTTGTTGCAGCCAGCGCTGCATCGACGGCTGCAGATGCTGGCGGACCTGGTCGTGTGAGAGATAGCGCGCGGCGCGCGGATCTTCCAGCAGTACCGCATAGAAGTTCTCCGCCAGCGCGGGCGCGACTTCAGGGGCCATCTGCTGCATCAGTGCCATCGCCTCCGCGCCGGCTTCCTGCAGGCTGAGCTGCCAGGCGGCGATCAACGCCTGGCTGGCGCGGTCCATCGATATCGTGTGCACGGAACTGTGACCTATGACTCAAAACATCAGTATCGGTGGCTGACCGCAAAGATGTAGGCGAAGTTGTCGCACCTGCGACGATTGGTCGCGCCCCGGGGGCGTCATTCCTGCAATGTTATAAACACCGTAATAGTCTCCTCACGCCCGGCCGCGCTAGCCTGTAGTCCTTGCACAGGAGCTGTAGCCATGGGTCACGACCACGATCATCTGCCCAGCGAAATCCGCCACGAGAAACCCTTGTGGTGGGCGCTGGGGCTGACCAGTACGTTCCTGCTGGTGGAGGTGGTGGGTGCCTTCTGGACCAACAGCCTGGCGTTGCTGTCCGACGCGGCGCACATGGCCACCGACACGCTGGCGCTGATGATCGCGTTGGTCGCGGTGCGGCTGAGCCGGCGGCCGCCAGACGCACGTCGCACCTATGGGTATGCGCGCCTGGAAGCGCTGGGTGCGATGGTCAACGGGGCGCTGCTGTTCGTGGTGGCCGCGTACATCCTCTGGGAAGCCATCGCGCGCTTCCGCCAGCCGGTTGAGATCGCCTCCACCGGCATGCTGGTGATCGCCGCGATTGGTCTGGCGATCAATCTGATCTCGATGCGCCTGCTGCAAGCGGGCAGCGGCGAGAGCCTCAATGTGAAGGGGGCTTACCTGGAAGTGTGGGCCGACATGCTGGGTTCGGTGGCGGTCATCGTGGGCGCGCTGCTGATCCGCTGGACCGGCTGGAAGGTGATCGATCCCATTCTGGCGGTGTTGATCGGCCTGTGGGTGCTGCCGCGCACCTGGGTGCTGATGCGCGAAGCCATCAATGTGCTGCTGGAAGGCGTGCCCAAGGGCATCCAGGTGGATGCGGTGCGCGCGCGCCTGTGTGCCCATCCTGATGTCCGCGACGTGCACGATCTGCACGTATGGGCGCTGGCGTCCAGCACGCCGGCACTGACCGCTCACGTGGTGATGGCCGACGGCGTGGACGCCGACGGCCTGCGCCGCCAGCTCGGCAGCGCGCTGCATGAGGACTTCGGCATCGACCACGTAACGCTGCAGGTCGAAGTGGACCATTGCGGGGATGACTGCGCGGACGGCAAGCCGGCAGCTGGCCACGGACACGACCACGACCACGGCGGGCACACGCACGACCATGGCTCCTCGCGGCGCAGGCCCGATGCCCAGGGCCACCACGGCCACCCGCACGCCTGAGCAGGGCAGGGGGCACGGTTGCCGCTACAATGGCGGTCTGCCTTGCCACCTGTTGGAGATACTGCAGTGACCCGGAAACTCGTACTGTTGCGCCACGGCCAGAGCCAGTGGAACCTGGACAACCGCTTCACCGGCTGGGTGGACGTGGAACTGACCGAACAGGGTCGCCGCGAGGCCGCCGCCGCCGGCAAGCTGATGCGCGACGAAGGCCTGCAGTTCGACGTGGCCCACACCTCGGTGCTCAAGCGCGCCATCCACACCTTGCAGGGTGCTCTGGCCGAGCTGGACCAGGACTGGCTGCCGGTGAGCAAGAGCTGGCGTCTGAACGAGCGTCATTACGGCGGCCTGCAGGGCCTGGACAAGGCCGAAACCGCTGCCAAGCACGGCGAGGACCAGGTCAAGATCTGGCGCCGCTCGTACGACATCCCGCCGCCGCCGATGGACCTGGAAGACCCGGGCCACCCGATCCATGACCGCCGTTACGCCGGCCTGGACCGCAACGCGCTGCCGGGCACCGAGTCGCTGGCCACCACGCTCGACCGCGTGCTGCCGTACTGGTTCGATTCGATCGCTCCGCAGCTCAAGGACGGCAAGACCGTGCTCGTCACCGCCCACGGCAACTCGCTGCGCGCGCTGTACAAGTACCTCAACAACGTCTCCCAGGAGGCCATCCTGGAATTGAACATTCCGACCGGCATTCCGCTGCTGTTCGAACTGAACGACGACCTCACCGTGCAGTCGTTCCGTTACCTGGGCGACCCGGAAGCCGCACGCAAGGCGGCCGAGGCCGTGGCGAACCAAGGAAAGGCCAAGTAACCCCCCGGTCCGTGGTAATGGCCCCGTAGAGCCACGCCCTGCGTGGCTGCGACTGCGTTTGCCACCGCGAAGCCACGCAGGG
>NZ_JASCOZ010000011.1 GCF_029960115.1 Stenotrophomonas sp. PS02289 | reverse complement strand
AGCCAAGGTGCTTGAACAGACCCCATAGATGGGGAGAACCTGATCGAGAGACGAGCAATCAACCTTGAAATTCAGTCGCTTAGGCAGCTTTTGGCCCTGTACGTAATGATTCCCTGCCGACCCTCTATTCAGGATCCGTGGTTGAATAGCATCGACGTTGGAAGGCCGCTGGCCGGCCCCTTACAGGAACTGCGAAACACGATGAACCTCAGAATTGACCACGCCCCTGTGACCCTCCGGGAGAAATGCCTGGAGAAGCTTCGCAACGCGATCATCACCGGCTACTTCCCGTCGGGTGCCCGGCTCGTCGAGCGCACCCTGTGCGACCAGTTGGGCGTGAGCCGCACCGTCGTGCGCGAGGTCATCCGCTATCTGGAGGCCGAGGGCCTAGTCGAGGTGCTGCCGCAGAAGGGTCCGATTGTTGCGGTGCTCAGCTGGGACGTGGCCAGCCAGGTCTACCGCATCCGGCTGGTGCTCGAGCAGGCGGCCGTGGCGGATTGCGTGCGGAATCTGACTGATGAGACCAAAGCCCAGATCACCCAGGCCTTGGAGACCTTGCGCCTGTCCTACGGCGCGGCCGATATTGCCCCGGTGCTGGAGGCCTCCTCCACCCTGTACGAAACCATCTTCCGCGCCGGCAACAATCACATCGCCTGGGAAATCGTGCAGCGCCTCAACGGAAGAATCAGCCGCCTGCGTGCGATGACGCTGACCCATGTGAACCGGGAAAAGACCGGCTTCGAGCGCATCAAGGCGATTTGTGATGCCATCTGCGTGTCGCAGGATGAGGCACTGGCGCGGCAGCGCGTGGCCGAGCACATCGGTGAGGCCCAGTCGATTGCACGGGCGTTGCTGCAGGAGGGTCAAGACTGATGGCCGCGTACTGGATTGCCCATGTGACGGTATTGAACGCGGAGAAGTACGCGGGCTACACGGCCTTGGCACCGGCTGCGTTTGCCAAGTACGGTGCGACCTTCCTCGCCCGCGGCGGGAAAGCCGTCGCGGTTGAGGGGGAGTCTGCTGACCGGCATGTGGTGATTGCGTTCGAGGACATGGAGACCGCACTGGCGTGCTACCACTCGCCGGAGTATCAGGCGGCGAAGGCGCATCGTGACGCGAACTGTGTTGCTGAGATTGTGATTGTTGAGGGGATTTGAGGCAGTGGGTGGTTGACCCTTACGCAACGTCAGGGTGCACTATGAAGAGATGGACTACACCGTCGGACAACTCGCGAAGCTCAGCGGCGTCACCGTACGCGCACTCCACCACTACGAGAAATTGGGCCTGCTGCCTGCCTCTGACCGCACCCAGTCGGGATATCGCCGCTACACCGAAGGCGACGTCCTGCAGCTGCACAGGATTCTGGCCTGCAGGCAGCTGGGCATCCCCCTCAAGGACATCAAGCCCTACCTAGGGGCCGGTGCCCCTTCATTGAAGTCACTGCTGGCTCGACAAGCGAGCGCCCTGGGCACGGAGATCAAACGCCTGCAGGGCCTGCTGTCGTTCATCAATCGAGTTTCCGCGGCCGTGGAAAGCAACACCGATCAACAGGTAACCCTCCAACTACTGAGCCTGATGAACACCATGAATACTCTAACTGTGCACTACACGACTGAAGAACTCGAGCACTTGCGTTCACTGCAAGGCACTTTGAGCCCTGAAGCGCGAGCCGAGTCTGCTTCGGTGCTTGCTGATCTCCTCCAACAGTTCAGCAGCGCAGCGTCTGCAGGGCTCGCACCGACGAGCGCTGCAGTAACCGAACTTGCCAGCCGTTGGATCGAACTGGGAGAAACGCTTGCCTCCAGCGAGGCGATACGGGCCAAGACGCGCCAGCTCATCGACAGCGAACCTGAGATTCAGCGTGCCACTGGCATTACGCCCGATCTGAAAGCCTATATCGACAATGCATTGGCAGCCAGGAGGAGTGCCTCAGCCGAGTGACGTAGGTATAGGAGGGCATGGACGCCTTCCACTACGCGGAGTTGTATGACGGCTTTCCGCGAGGGGCAGCCGGGCAGAGCCCGGCTCTACGGAGCAGGTCACGCTTGTTCAATACGGGCGTAGATTTCACTCACCCATTCCACAAACACACGCACCTTGGTGCTTAGCTGCCGGCTCGGGGCGTAGGCAATGTAGACGTCCAACGGTGCGGGCCGCCATTCTTGAAGCACTGGCACCAGATCGCCCCGATCAATGGCCGGCCGCACCATGAAATCCAGCGTGTGGATCACCCCGAGTCCGACCAGTCCCGTTGCCAGGTGGGCATTGCTCTCATTGACCATGACCGCACAGTCCGGCGCGACCTCCAGCGGCACGCCGTCACCCAGAAAATGAAGCGGCGGTGCCCTGCCCGAGTGCGCGGAGAAGTAGCCGACCACCGGAAACCGGGGTTCGAGCAGCTGTTCCGGGTGAGTCGGCACCCCATACTGTTCGAGATATGCCGGGCTCGCGCAGGTGGTCCAGTTCAGGCGGCCGATCTTCCGGGAGATCAGCGCGCCATCTTCTGCGGTACTGCGGATGGCGCAATCGATGTTCTCACCGATGACGTCGACCGTCCGGTCGGTTACGCCCAGGTGCACCTGGATGTCCGGATAACGGGCACGAAACTCCGGCAATGCCGGGATCAACAGTCCACTTGCGGTCGAGCCGCCGGTGTCCACACGTAACTTGCCCTTGGGGCTGCGTTGGGCGCGGCCGAGGGTGGCTTCCACGTCATCCAGCTCCGTCAGCAGGTGCCGGATGCGCTCGTAGTACGCGGCCCCATCGTTACTGACACTGACCCGCCGCGTGCTGCGTTCCAGAAGCTTGACCCCAAGGTGCTTCTCCAGCGCGCTGATCGACTTGCTCAGGGTGGCGTTGGGCATCTGCAGCGATTCCGCCGCGCGATTGAAGCCGCCGGTTTCCACGACGCGGGCGAAGGCACGTATTGCCTGCAGGTGGTCCATGGCGGGCTCCGGGCTGGCCTTCGATTATTCACCCGTGGAAATAAAGAATCAACGATAGTGCCATTTATCTCTGCATTGCACCCCAATAGAGTGGCACCCATCGCGGCAGCCGCCGTCCACTCAAGGCAAAGACATGCAAACCCAGGAACTGGTCAACGTCCACAACACAAAACACGCCGGCAAGGTGGCTCTGGTCACCGGCGGCAGCTCGGGCATCGGCTTGGCCACTGCCAAGCGCCTGGCGCTCGAGGGCGCAAAGGTGGTCATCAGCGGTCGCCGGCAGGAGGAGCTGGACCGCGCGGTCGCCGAAATCGGGCATGGCGCGACTGCCGTCCGCAGTGACATCTCGGTGTCCGCAGACCTGGACGCCCTGATTGAGACCATCCGTGCGACGCACGGTCGCCTGGACATTCTCATTGCCAACGCAGGCGGCGGCGAGTTCACTCCGCTTGATGCCATCACCGAAGCTGGCTTCGACAAGTACTTCGGCATCAACGTCAAGGGCACCTTGTTTACGGTGCAGAAGGCGCTACCGCTGATGACCGCGGGCGGTGCCATCGTGGTGACGGGCTCCATCGCGGCCAATCAAGGCGTACCTGCCTTTGGCGTCTATGCCGCCACGAAGGCCGCGTTGCGCTCATTCGTGAGGACCTGGGCTTCCGACCTTAAAGGCCGGGACATTCGGGTCAACCTGGTGGCTCCCGGCGTGGTGGTCACTCCGGCCTATAAATCCGAGCTTGGCATGAGTGATGCTGACATCAACGCTTACCTTGCTGACATCTCGCAGAAGGCCCCGCTTGGCCGCGGCGGCAGCCCGGATGAGATTGCCAAGGCGATGTCTTTCCTGGCGTCGGACGACGCGTCGTACATCACCGGCACTGAGCTGACGGTTGATGGTGGGTTGACCCAGGTCTGAGGGAGAAGGACGAAATGACGATACAGGACAATTTGAAGATTGCGCACCGGTTCCTTGAGAAGATCGGGTCTGGGGCACCGCGTGAAGAGATCGCGTCACTGTTCAGTGCGGATCTGGAGTGGCACATCCCCGGCGACGCCGCTGCGCTGCCGTGGATAGGTCGAAAGTTCGGGCGTGGCGCAGTGGAGAGTTTCGTGATTGAGTCGGGCGAGCTGATGCGGCGCATGCGATTTGATGTGCATGACGTGCTGGCGAGCAGTGACCGAGCTGTCATCCTCGGCGAGCTCGCAACGGTGATCACTTCTACAGAAAAGGTGATCGAGTCACCTTTCGCGATCGCGCTGACCATTGCTGGAGGTGAGATCTCCAGATTCCTGATGCTGGAGGATAGTTTTTCGGTGGCTGCCGCTTCTCAGCCTTGACCTCGACGCAGCTTATAGAGGCTTGTTCTCCATCTTCTTCCTCCACGCCGCATCCTCAGCCTTCCGTTCGGCCAGGTATTCCTGGTAGTCACGCAGACGGCGAATCATCCCCGTAATCAGTTTGATATCCCCCTCATCGTCATTGGTTGAGTATTGGTCAGGGTCGCGGTTGAGGTCGGCTCGGACTGCGCGCAGCCCTTCCCCGTCAGGGACGAAGTGGACTTGGGCGACACAGAATCCTGTCCAGCTGCGATGCATATAGAGCGTATCGTTGGCGAAGTAGTGGAACCATTTGTCCTCCATTTCCCACGGGATGAACCCCCGTCGCACGCTCTCCGATTCCAAGGCATCCAGGCTGAAGTCCAGTGCCACGGTGACATGGCGTTCCGGCAGCGGATGGTTCTGCCAATCAGCGGGGGTGGCGATCGGGTGCGTCATGGGCTGCTCCGGGAAATTGGGGTCTTCGACCATATCGGGAAGTACTGCTCGCAGTCCCAGGATTTTTTGAACCAACAGGCCCGTACAGCCACATAGGTTTGTGGTCTGTCACAAAGACCACTCTCGGTGCACGTGCCGGAAAAGACAATGGAATGACCTGGGTCAAGCCTTGTGTTGTGGATCATCAGCATCAGTCCATCCGGTGACACCAGGAAATCAGGGAACGGCTCCGGATCTGGTGAGCGAATGGTGTGGAATGTCTGGTAGTTACTGAGGTAGAGGATCGGCCGCGATGTCTCATTGCGCAGCTCTATCTTGTAATCCCCTGTTGCGGGATCGTAGGAGCGGATCGAAAGAGTTACGCCGTCTGAGAGCGGCGGCAGCGTTGTGCAGCCTGCCAGCAGCAATAGTGCGATGAAGGATAGGTATCGCTGCATGGCGCTTGGCATCCTGTCCAGTGGGCCTTATGGGGCGGAATGGATGCTAGCACCTGTGGCGGCGTACTCGCAGGGGCCGACGCCACGGCTAAGAGCAGCCGGGCAGAGCCCGGCTCTACGTCCGGCTTCACCATATGTAACTATGTGTGTTACATATGTGCAGCCATGCCTTGAGCCGAGCCCTCATGTCCACGTTCCACGACGCTGCCGCCGTCAGCCGCTATCAAGAGACCGCCCACGCCAAAGTGCCGGGCATGGCGGCGCTCCATCGCATGGCCCATGTGCTCCTCGCCGAATCCGTACCGTCGCACGGCGAGGTGCTGGTGCTGGGGGCCGGCGGCGGGCTGGAGCTCAGCGCTTTTGCACAGGCGCATCCCGGTTGGCGTTTTGTGGGCGTGGACCCCTCCCCTCCCATGCTTGAGCTGGCGCGTGAGACGTTGGGTGCCAATGCCACTCGTGCGGCTCTGGTGGAAGGTCTCATCGAGGATGCGCCCTTGCGGGAGTTCGATGGGGCTACCTGCCTGCTGACGCTGCACTTTCTCGATCGCGACGCGCGGCTTAAGACGCTGCGGGAGCTGTTCCGGCGGCTCAAGCCCGGTGGGGTGCTGGTGGTTGCCCACCATAGCTATGCGCCTGAAGAGAGCCTGCGTTGGCTTCGTCGCTCTGCTGCATTCGCTTCCGTGAGCGGCGTGGTGAGCGAGCAGGATGAGGTGGGGATTGCTGGGATGGCGGCAAAGTTGCCGGCGCTGTCCTCGGAGGACGAGGAGGCGCTTCTTGAGGCGGCTGGGTTTGTGGAGGTGGAGCTGTTTTACGCTGCGCTTAGCTTTCGCGGGTGGGTGGCGCGGCGGCCGGTGGGGGCTACGGCTGACTGACGGGGTGCTTCGGTGATCATTCTTTGCGTGGGCCGGCCAACGGCCCGCGCTACCGGGGAGATGACGACCGTTCGGACTCCAGTGCGCGTGCTACGCTGGGCTGTTGCGTCCACCCTGACCGCCTACCCATGACCGCCAAGCTGAAGCCCCGCTTTGATTCCCCCAATGCCGGAGCTGCCTTCCGCACGCTTTGGCCACTGCTGGGGGTCATGCTGTTCTTCATCGGCAGCGGCTTTCTGGCCAGCAAGAACATCCGCACCATCCGGGAAGGCAGCGCCGAGGTTCTTCGCTCGCAGGAGACGATGACCGCCCTGAGCGACGTTCTGTCTGCCGTCCAGGATGCGGAGACCGGCCAGCGCGGTTACCTGCTTACGGGCAATGAAAGCTATCTGGAGCCCTACGAGAGCGCACTGCGGGATGCCACCGCCCAGTTGCAGGCCATGGAGCGGGCGCTGGGTTACGACCCCGCCCAGACCGAGCGCCTCAAGCTGCTGTCCCGGGGCGTTCAGGCCAAGCTGGAAGAGCTGCACGAGACCATCGAGTTGCGGCGCACGCAGGGGTTTGAAGCGGCCCTGACCGTGGTCAACTCCAACCGCGGCAAGGCGGCCATGGATGATATCCGGGCGCGTCTGACCGCCATGCGCACCATCGAGCTGGACAAGCGCGCCGAACGCCTGGCCGAGATGGACGCGGCGTACCGCGCGGCACTCACCAGTGGCGCAGCGACGGCGGTGCTGGGCATCATCCTGACCACGCTCATCGCCTTCCTGCTTCGCCGCCACGCCAGGGCCCGCGACCGCAGCGACTGGCTGCAGCAGGGTCGGCTGGAGCTGACCACCGCTACCGGCGGCGATCTGGACAACGATGTGCTGGCCAAGGCCAGCCTCGGTTTCCTCGCCCGCTACACCGGTGCCGAGGCCGGGATGCTGTTCGTGCCGACGGACGCCGGCTTCCAGCGCATCGGTGCCGTGGGGACCACCTCGCCGGTAGACATCATCGAGGGCGGAGCGCTGCGCCCGGCCGAGTCCCTGCTCGGCCGCGCCGTGGACGAGAAGCGTGTGCTGCTGGTCTCGGACGTGCCGGCCGGCTACTTCACGGTCGGCTCGTGACTCGGGCAAAGCCAACCCCGCCACCTGATCATCGCGCCCGCTGTTCACGAAGGCGAAGTGACCGGGGTCATCGAACTGGGCTTCTTCGGCGCGGTGCCCGCCGAGGTCGTCGAACTGATGGAGCTCGCCTCGGGCGACCTGGCGGTGGCCCTGCGCTCGGCTGCCTATCGGGCCAAGCTGTCGGAACTGCTGGCCCAGACCCAGGCCCAGTCCGAAGCCCTGCAGGTGCAGAGCGAGGAGCTGCGGGTTTCCAATGAAGAGCTCGAGGAGCACAGCCGTGCCCTGCGCGCTTCCCAGCATGAGCTGGAGGAACAGCAGGCCGAGCTGGAACAGACCAACAACCAGCTGTTTGACCAGTCGCTGCAGCTGGAAGAAGAGCGCGACAAGCTCGCCCGCGCCAACGCCGGCATCGTGGCCGAAGCCAGCAAGGTGCAGCGCGCCAGCCAGTACAAGTCCGAGTTCCTGGCCAACATGTCGCACGAGCTGCGCACGCCGCTCAACTCGGCGCTGATCCTGTCCAAGCTGCTCGGTGACAACCGCGACGGCAACCTGTCCGAAGAGCAGGTGAAGTTTGCGCGCACCATTCACTCCTCGGGTTCGGACCTGCTGAACCTGATCAACGAGATTCTGGATCTTTCCAAGATCGAGGCCGGGCATATCCAGGTGCATGCCGAGCTCTTCAGTGTGGAGAAGCTGCTCGGCGACATCGCCACCTTGCTCGGCCCGGTCGCCCGCGAAAAGGGGCTGACCCTGAACGTCTCAATGGCGAGCGACTGCCCGCCGGTGATCGAGTCCGACCGCCAGCGTCTCGAGCAGATCCTGAAAAACCTGCTGTCCAATGCACTCAAGTTCACCGAACAGGGCGGCGTTACCGTGACGGCCTCGGCGGCGCGCCATGGCCAGGTGGCGTTCTCGGTCATCGACAGCGGCATCGGTATCGCCCAGGAGCAGCAGCAACGCATCTTCGAGGCTTTCCAGCAGGCTGATGGTTCGATCAGCCGCCGCTATGGCGGCACCGGGCTGGGGCTGTCCATCTCCCAGGAGCTGGCACGTTTGCTCGGCGGCCACATCACCGTGGACAGCGAGCTCGGCAAGGGCAGCCGCTTCCAGGTGCTGATTGCAGCGCGGCTGATCACTGCGGAGCCCGTTGCTACGGCTCCCGAGCCGCTGCCAGTGCTGCCGCAGGAAATCCGGCCGGTGCAGCTCGGCACGCGCAACAACGGACGCGGGCTGATTCTGATCGTGGAGGACGACATCGCGTTCGGCGAAATCGTTCGCGACCTCGTCACTGAAATGGGGTTCAGTGCGCACCTGGTGCACAACGCCCGCGATGCACTGGCGGCCACGCGTGCAGAGCTGCCGCATGCCATCGTGCTGGACATCGGCCTGCCCGACCAGTCGGGCCTTTCGGTGCTGGACATCCTCAAGCACGACATGCGGACCCGGCACATTCCCATCCACGTGGTGTCCGCCATGGATCATGCGCACAAGGCGTTGTCGCTGGGTGCCGTGGGCTATCTCGGCAAGCCGGCCACGCGCGAGCAGCTGGCAGACGTGCTCGATTCGCTGGAACGGCGCCTCTCACAGCGCCCGCGTCTGGTGCTGGTGGTGGAGGACGATGCGGTCCAGCTGGACGCCGTGCGTGAGCTGCTGGCCGGGGCCGACGTGGAGACGGTCGGCGCAGGGTCGGCCGCGGAGTGCCTTGAAGCGCTGTCGCAGCACACGTTCGACTGCATGGTGCTGGACCTGACCCTGCCCGATGCCTCCGGCTTCGAGCTGCTGGAACTGCTCAGCGAGAAGAGCACCTATGCCCTGCCCCCGATCATCGTCTATACCGGCCGGGTATTGTCGCCGGCCGAAGAGGTGCGTCTGGGCCGCTACTCCAATTCGATCATCATCAAGGGGGCGCGTTCTCCCGAGCGCCTTCTGGATGAGGTGACGCTGTTCCTCCACCAGGTGGTCAGCAACCTGCCCGAATCCAAGCAGGGCATGATCCGCATTGCCCAGCGACGCGACAGTGCGATGGAAGGCAAGCGCGTGCTGGTGGTCGAGGATGACGTCCGCAACATCTACGCCCTGATGAACGTGCTGGAACCACACGGCTGCAAGGTGACCATCGCCCGTAATGGCCAGGAGGCCATCGACACCCTCAAGGCGGCCGTTGACGGTCCTGCTGCGATCGAGCTGGTGCTGATGGACATCATGATGCCGGTGAAAGATGGCCTGACCGCGACCCGTGAAATCCGTCAGGACGCGCGCTTCCGCAATCTGCCGATCATCGCGCTGACGGCGAAGGCGATGCCGGACGACCAGCAGCAGTGCATCCAGGCGGGGGCGAATGATTACGTTGCCAAGCCGTTGGATGTGGACAAGCTGATTTCGCTGGTGCGGGTGTGGTTGATGGCCTGAACTGTTCAGTCACCGAGGGTGCTGCTCTAGGTGTTCGGTGCCTGTTGCCTGCACCTCAGCGTTTCAACCGAACTAAGAACCTGCGCGTCTAGTGGTACAAAGCTGGTCGGGAGTGTATTACTGGAGAAGTACGAGTAGATCAAGGTGTAGTCAGGACCCAATATACGCCTATCGCAGGAGTAGCCCTGGTATTCATCGAGCGCCTCGCAGACAGCCATCAGCTGATCATTCTCGCGCACGGCAGTGTGGGGGGTGTCCATAAGCTGCCAGATGAACCAAGTCTTCGACCCCGCGCGCTCCGGAATCGCAATGAGGTTGTTTGCCAGGTTTTTTGCATTCGCTGATTGGCTTATAGCAACATTCTTGATGTGCGCACCGTCTCCGAAGTCGCCAAAGCGCCAGCCGCTGTAGTCATTTTTCGAAACAACTGCCAAAGATGTCATGGTTTTTGGCCCCTTGCAGGCCTCGCCACTGGCATTCCAGCATCCACTGAGCGTAAACCCGCCTCGCACCTGAGCATCCGTTCCGGGGCGCGTTGGCGTTGAATCAATCGAGCGAGGTACGCAAAAGTCTTCAAACGCCCCGTCGATTCGATACCTTGTAACGGAATCACCGCATCCGGACAAAAAGAGAGCTAACAGTACGCAGGCCAGTCTAGTTGCCGCAGCTTGGTAGTGGGCAGTAGTCATAGATGTCTCTAGATGTTTGACCAAAGTAGTTCATTACGGACTCTGCAGCATCAACCTTGAATCCTCCGAATGCTTGAGGAAGCGCTCCGTTGTTCCTGAATACCTCTTTGTGGAACTGACCAATGGTAGCCCGGTCGGATGTGGACAAGCTGATTTCTCTGGTGCGGGTGTGGTTGATGGCGTGATATGGGCCTGTGTAAGATTCCCTGCAAATGGATGATGTTTGACGCCGGCTTAAGGACTGAGTACCCGGGGGGGGGATGTGGCAAGTCAGATTGCGTGGATGAGTTTTGACCAGAACCAGCTGCAGCGAACCCAGCTGTTCCTCAACGCACTCTCCGAGCGCGGTACGGTTGACGAACTTGGCACCGGGATCATCCGGGATCTGATCTCGGGGATGCTGTTTCCGGGGCACACCGTCCTGCACACGCGGGCCAAGTACCTGTTGTTCCTCCCGCGTGATCTGTCCCGGCTGTCGTCGAAGACCGTTGATGCGCTGGCTGCGGAAGGCAGAGGCACTGAAGGGCACCGCATCAAGGCATTGCGGCAGCGCTACCAGGACGAAGGTCTGCGCAGCAAGGGGATCATCGGATACACCACCGGCTCGCAGACCAAGCAGCTTCCGAGTAGCAGCTACTGGGGTCTCATGCGCCAGCTTGGCATCTACCGTGGCGAAGGCTCGCTCTGGGACTACTATCGCGAATTGGCGGCGCACAACGCCTCCCGCGCCCAGAACGCGATGCTTCACTCCGAGGAGGATGGCGAGCTGCCCACGGTGACCGGCCTGTGGGCGGAATATCCTGCTGAATCATCCGGATTCGACGGGTTCGACCTGAGTCCGGACGAAGCCGTTTGGCTACGCGAGCGCTTCCTCGAATCCGATAAGTCGCACCAAGAAGAAAGATCGCTCACCTCCTGGTTGCTTGACAAAGGCGGGCCGAGGTCTGGCCGCGAGTGGGTATCGAAACTCGATTACGTATGGAACCACCCATTGGTAGCGCAGTTTCCGGCGCGAACAGCGCAGGCCATGTGGCTGGGCCGCGATACGGACCAGTTGCTGTTCGGGGCGCGCATCCTCTACAACTACCTGTGCGCCTACCACCGTCCTGACCAAGGCGCAGAGCGTGATGCGCTGCTCGACAAGTACCGGACTGCCATGAACGAGTGGCGTTCGCAGATCGACGCTGAGCCGCCGAGGGCTACGCTTCTGACTGAACTCGATGATTGGGCACAACGGAGGTTCGGGGTCATCCGAGCAGGGGGCGAGGCGCGGATTCGCTGGCGTGACACGCTCAGGTTCGTACAACGTTGGCAGCAACTGATCCAGAATTCAGCGGATCTGCTCGCTGACCGTGACGCGCACAAACACCTCATGTGCCGCGAGCGCAGCCTCAAGCCTGGTAGGGCGCGGCTGGAAAAGCCGAATGAACGCCTGCAGGGCTGGGGCGGCGACGCCGGCTATTTCCGGTTCGATTTCAACTGGTTGCCAGCGTGGAAGATTCTCGATGACATCCACGCTGGGCTGCGCACACCGCGGGTGGCAATTGATGGGGAAACTGACTGATGTTGCGGCTGAACGAGACCGCCCTGCTCCTCACTGCCCTTCAGCCGCCGCAGGGGATGTCTCTGGACGCCGCGATCGGCACGACATTCACCCTTGATCTCACGGCGCTGCTGACGATTCCGGTCGCCGCCAGTTTCGATCTGTTACAGGGGGAGCACGAGCCTGCCGACCTGCTGGAGACGGTCCGCCGCTACGCTGATCGTACGATCCTGTTCTGTCAGGCTGGCGCGATCAGTGTTCCGGCGCGGTACCGGGCGGCCCATACCTTCGTGGAAGACACCGTGGTCGAAGTGCGTCGGCCGCAGGGTGGCCTGTTTCATCCCAAGCTGTGGGTGGTCCGGTTCAAGGCGGGTCAACGCTACCTGCATCGGGTGCTGGTCATGAGCCGCAATCTGACCTTCGACCGGTCGTGGGACGTCATGGTGAGGCTTGACGAGGACGCAGATGCGCGTAGGACGGTAGAAACCGACGGGCTGCTGGAACTACTCGCGGACCTGCGCGGGAGGGCCGTGCGCTCGCTGACGGGAGCACAGGAAACGCTGTTCTCATCCGTATTGTCGAGTATCGCGGGAGCGACCCTGGCTGTGCCTGAGCCCTTTTCCAGCGGGAAATTCGTGCCCTGCCTTCCTGGCGTGAACCGTTGGCCATTCAGATCCCGACACGATGCGGTGCTGGCGGTTTCGCCGTTCCTTGGCCGGGGCGCTGTCGCCCGCTTCTTCAAGCCGAATGCTGGCCGCAAGGTAATCGTATCGCGCCAGCGGGCATTGGACGCGCAGGTCACGGCATTGGCGTCGACCTCGGTCAGCGAGGTGTACCGGCTCAAGGACGCGCTGTTGAGCGCCGAGGACGACCTGGGGACCCTGGACGAAACCAGCGTGCTGAGTGGTGATCCCGCCGTCGCGCACGCTGCCTTGAAGGGACTGCACGCCAAGTTCTACGTGCAGGACCACGGAGCACGCGCGACGGTGTGGCTGGGGTCGGCGAATCTCACCGATGCGGCGCTCTCCACCAACGTCGAACTGCTGGTTGAGTTTACCGGCCCTGTTAAGCAGGTTGGCGTCGAATGCGTACTGGCGCGAAAGGGGCGCAAGGATGACCTCAGTTGGCTGGTAGAGCGCCACGACCTGCCCGACACGGACGGTGACGACGACGAAGAGGAAGGCCTGGACCCGATCGAGCATCTCGCCTACGACATTGCTTCTTCCGCATTTGAGATTCTGTGCGAAGAGCATGCCTCCGGTTGGACGGCCAGTTTGTCGGTCAGCGGCATGCCGTATGCATCCGAGGTCGCTGTCAGCGCCCGCCTGCTTAGTCTTGCCAAGAGCCGTACAACGCCGGTGGAAAGCGGCAAAGCGGCGTGGTCAAGCCTGGCGGCCGAGGACCTTACGCCGTTCGTGGTGATTACGCTGTCCAGTCAAGGTGCCCAGCGGAATGTCCTTGTAAGGGCAGCTCTCCACGGCGACCCCGACCATCGGCGCAGGTCGGTGCTGGCACGTGCGATTCGTTCACGCGAAGACTTCCTGCGATACCTCGCTGCCTTGCTCGGCTACCAGACGCTGGGTATCAGCGGGGCTGGCGGAGGCGATGGTGGGCCGTTTGACCGTTGGTTCAACGGCATCGGCGTGGACCGGGTGCTGGAGGACCTGCTCACCACCGCTTCCCGCCATCCCGAGCGGCTGACATCGCTTGGCCAGACACTGGATGCCCTCGGTCGCGACCCTGAATTCGGCCGCATCGTGCCTGCAGATTTCACGCAGCTCTGGGAGGCGGTGTACACGTCACAGAAGGCGGCGATTCGATGAAGCCTCGCGGCCCCCTACCCGCTGAGAGCCTTAAACGCGCGACCGATGGGCTCAAGCAGTTCCAGCTCGATACCGTTGCAGCGGTGGTTGACGCCATGTTCGAGCGCAACCAGCGGCGCTTCCTCGTCGCCGATGAAGTCGGCCTGGGTAAAACGAAAGTCGCACGGGCGACCATCGCCGAGACCATTCGACGTCTCTGGAACGACCCGTCTGCACAGCGCATTAATGTGATCTACATCTGCTCGAACGGGCAGATCGCCCGCCAGAACCTTCAGGACCTGAATGTACTGGCGCCCGATGGCAAGACGGTTCGAAGTGCGGATCGATTGACCATGTTGCCCTCTGCCTTGGCGGGGCTGGGGCACGTCAACGTGGTGGCGTTCACCCCCGGCACTTCCTTCCAGCTAGGAAGAAACCCCGGTCGGGTCGGAGAGCGTGCGATGCTGTGGAAGCTGCTCAAGGACCCCCACGTTGACTGGGGCGATCTGCTCGCACGGGATCGGGCCAAGGAGATATTCAGCGACCGCGCCACCGCGGATCGCTTCAAGCGCGAGTTGGCCGAGCTGGGCGACTTCCTGCCCCCGCGCGTGGTCGCCAAGGCCTTTGGCAAGCGTGTCCGAATGGCAAGGCTCCAGCAGGAGTTTGCCTACATTTCCGATGGGCGCAGACCGTACGACGCAAAGCGTGGACGCACCCTGATCTCCCGCTTGCGCCGTGTGCTTGCCGAGGTGTGCATTGAGCTGCTGAACCCCGATCTCATCATCCTTGACGAGTTTCAGCGGTTCAGTCATCTGCTTCAGGGGGAAGGCGAGGATGGCGAGCTTGCACGGATTCTGCTCGACCACCCCAACGCGCGCGTACTGCTGCTTTCGGCAACGCCGTACAAGATGCTGACCCGCGCGGAAGATGAAGAGAGCCATTTCGAGGGCTTCGAGAACACCGTCAACTTCCTGCTCGGCGAGGGTCGCGAGGCGGAGCTGAAGCGGCTGCGTGAATCCCTGGCCGAGCTCCGGTCGGGAATTCTCGGGCACCGCGACCCTGTACGGCTTTCGGAAGCGCGCAACACGGCCCAATCCGTGCTTCGGAGTGTGATGGTGCGCACCGAGCGATTGGCCGCTGCACCCGATCGCGACGGAATGCTCGACCTGCGCCCACACGACATCAAGTGCACAGTCACCGCAGCAGATCTGGGTGGATTCGTCGCTATAGACAAGGCCGCCCAGCTGCTCGCCGATGTCCCTTCCATGATCGAGTACTGGAAGTCTGCCCCGTACCTTTTCAACTTCATGGACGAATATGCCGCCAAGCGGCGTATTCGCGAGGAGTTGCAGGAGAACACGGAATTGCAACGGGCGCTGCGCGGCAACCACATGCTGTCGTACAAGGAGATCAACCGTTACCTGCAGGTCGACCCCCGCAACGGCCGGCTACGCTGGCTGTTTGAGGATCTCGATGCCGCATCGGCATTCGACGTACTGTGGGTGCCTCCTGCCCTGCCCCAGACCCAACTGGCGGGTCGCTATGCCGCTGCGGGGGCGCTCACGAAACGGCTGATCTTCTCGAGCTGGAGCGTGGTGCCCAAGTCTGTGGCGGCCCTGACCTCGTATGAGTTCGAGCGCCGTCACGGGCGTGTTCCGGCCGGTCAGACCAAGCGCCCCCGTTACAGCAAGGTGCGTGAAGGTGCCCGGCCCCTCGACCTCACCACGCTGCGCGGAACCGCTGCGGATAACTTCACCGGCTGGTTCGCGCTGATCCTGCCTTGTCGGTATCTGGCGGATCTTGGAGATCCGCTTGCCGTTGCACAGGCGACCGGGGAACCCCTGCCCCTCTCGCTCACGGCGCTGCGGACTTATGTGACCGGGCAGATCGAATTGCGGCTTGCGCCCTTGCTTACAGGTGAACCCGCGGTCGGTGCCGGGCGCAGCATCTGGTATTCCGCCGCACAGGTCTGGCTGGATACAGAGATCGCCGAACTCACGCCTGAGCACTGGATGGGGGCAGGTCACGACTCGCAGGCCTTCCACGACCATTGGGCGCGCCTGGTCGAGGCTGCCGGAATGCCCGAGACGTGGGGGCCGCGGCCCGTGGATCTGGTGGAACGACTGGCCGACCTCGCCATCGCCGGACCGGCTATTGCCGCACTGCGCGCAATGACGCGACAGGGCCATCGCTTCACCGCCAAGGTGGCGGCGCACGAGCTGCGGGCGGCGGCAGCTTCGGTGGCGTGGGCGTTCACCAGCTTCTTCAATGCCGCAGAAGCGCATGCGATGGTCGAGTCGAGCGCGCCGGACAAACTGGACTACTGGAAGCGACTGCTGCTGTACTGCGCTGACGGCGGGCTTGGAAGCGTACTCGACGAATGGTTCCACCTCATTCCTGATCAATGCCGGCTCAACAAGGCGTCAGAGGACCCCATCAAGCAGATGGCCGCCCTGGCAGCGGACGTCCTGCGCCTGAACGACGGCCGCAGTTTCAGCGACTTCTACGATCGGATCGGCGCGTCCGGAGAGACAAAGTCGCACGCGATTCGATCCCACTTTGCCATGCGCTATGGGCAGGCGCGCGGTGCTACCGCAGAGGGAGAGAATCCGGTCGCCGTGCGCAATGCGTTCAACTCGCCATTCCGACCGTTCGTACTGGTGTCCACCTCGGTTGGGCAGGAGGGGCTGGACTTCCACTACTACGCGCATGCAATCGTGCACTGGAATCTTCCGGGAAATCCGGTTGATCTGGAGCAGCGCGAGGGGCGTGTCCACCGGTACAAGAACCACGCTGTACGGAAGAATGTGGCTGCCCGATTCTGCAACGATCCTGCACTCACCACGTCACCCGATCCATGGCGCAGCCTGTTTGAACTGGCTAGTGCGGAGCAGAACGGCGACGGCGGGCTACGGCCCCACTGGGTGTACGAGGGTGACGCCCGGATCAGACGTCTTGTGCCGATGCTTCCCTTGAGCCAGGAGATCGGAAAGCTGAATCAGCTCGTCGAGGCTACGAGCCTGTACCGCATGACCATGGGGCAGCCACGCCAGGCCGAGTTGATGGATGTGCTGGCTGGGTTGAGCAAGGAAGAACAAGACACACTCCGTAGCGCGGCGTCGATTGACCTCAAACCACGGACGGGGGGGTGAATGAGAGGCAGTGCGATGCTAATACTCATGCTATCGCTTGGATCGTCTACGGACGTGTCGGCTGCCGATTCCAAGCGCCGTTCTTACTATTTCGAGTCCAGAGAATCCGTTGCGTCAGTTGAGGTTGGGATGTATGCGCAGGAATCAGGGCTGAGCTGTGAGGAAGCACGGTTAGCCCTAGCGCGGCAAGAGCTGGCAATTCCCCATATTGGCGCACTGCGGACTGAGTTCCGGGATCGGCTTGCCGGATTGTTCTGGGTGCGCCGGCCCTCGCAACATATCGTGGTTCGCCTTACCGGGAACGACATTGAGATGGCCAGGGAAATCAAGACCGAAGCCGGCGTCGTACCCGTGAAATTTGAGACTGGCGCTGCTGCCACAGTCGCCCAGTTGGCTGACAAGCTCAATACAGCGGGCCCTGCTCTTCGGAGAGCTGTCCCCGGCCTTTCCGGTACGTGGGTGGACGAAACCAACGGAAGAATAGTGCTTGATGTCGCGGCACCCGCTGCTGCGGAAGACTCCTACGAGAAAGAGCGCCGCGTCATTGAGAATCTGATTGGATCTCCCGTGGAGTTCAGATTCATGCCCGCGCCTCGGGATTTAATGTAACCAATAGGGCCGTTACCGACCGCCGTCATAGCGGGTCCACAACCGTGGGTGTATACCTGCGTATGTGCCTATTTGCGGAAGTCACCATGAATACCATTCGTTGGAATGTGGTCGTGTCGGCTGACATCGATGAATCATTGCGCATGTTCTTGGCTAGCGAAGGCGGCGGCCAGCAAGGGGACATGTCACGTTTCATTGAGGAGGCGGTGCGCGCTCACTTGTTTGTGTTGAGCGCGAACGAAGCCAACGCGGCCAATGCGCATCTGAGTGAGCCGGAGGCAGCCAAAGCGGTGGATGAGGCGCTCGCATGGGCATGTAAGCGCTGATGCGGGTGGTGGGCCGACAGTGGCTGAGTGAGACCACCCGGATTGCGGGTTCGATTCCCAGGTCTTCCAGAACGCAGTAGCCGGCGTTGATCATCAGACTTTCAAGCCCGACCCTCCAACTACTTCTTGGGTGACACCCACATCGAGATGATGGCCTTGAATACGACCTCCCCGCCGGCATCCGTAACCGCAACCTCAACCGGGTACTCCCCTGCCACTGCCCAATCGAACTCGGTGTTCAGCGGGCGGGCCGTTGCGGTCACGCTGGTCGTGGCTTTCTTCAGGTACTCCACAGTCATGCCGCGTGGAATCCACCGCACACTGGATGGGATGGTCACCTCCGTCATCACTCCGCCCGCCAGTTCGGCCGCGTTGCACATGGCGATGGCGTGGATCGTGCCGATGTGATTGAGCACGGCGCGACGCTTGCGGACGTGCACCACGCAGTGCCCAGCTGCGAGCGCTTGGAATTGCGGCGCGATCGAGCGGAAGTAAGGGGCCTTCAAGCACAGCAGCTGGGAGAACAGCCAGCGGCCGGGTGCCGTGCGTGAGAGCCGGTTCCAGATACTCAGCGTGCCTTGTTTTGCCACAGAATCCCTCAATCCCGCGTCTACCATACGCACAAGTATGCATTATTTAGCCTCATCGGAACTGGAGGCGAACAGTCTCTCGTGGGTCCGGGAGCGTGCGGACCGCAACGGCATACATTTCGTTAAATCAATGACATACGCAGACGCTAGGCCAATTGCGCCACGCCGCATTGTTGGTTTAACGGGTTTAACATATATTCCGAGCATTGCCAGCACGCCGAGCCGATCAAGGCCGGTAGATAACCGTCGGAAGCCAAGATGACCACGTCACGAGATTTGCGCCACATGCTCATCAGCGACAACGAAGGGGGCCTTCTGCAGTGGTCTGGGAAAGCATCCGTTGGCGAGTTGTTGCGCGCGAGCCGTCCCTCCTCACAGTTTCCGGACGGCGGCCGCATCCACATCTACGCAACGCTACGCCTACCTGTCATCCAGGTCATGGCTGGCGCGCTGCTGGCTGCGTTCCGAGTGCGGCACGGTATGAAGATGCCAGCTAACTTGCAAATGCTGGCTTACCGAGAGGACAGCTGGTCACCAATTCCGACAAGCTCGCGCTCGCTTGCAGATGCTCTCGAAGTTCTGGTGCATGATCCGCACTCTGCGGACGTCTTGATCGACTTTTCTGACATCAGCGAGAAGCGTCTCAAGGCGGTTGAGCTGCTGTTCGTGGAGGCCAATCCGCACATCGGCTACGTTCCATCGGTGCTGCGGAAGCGAACCGTCGATGGCTCCCACGAAATCCCGAGCGAGTTGGTCCAGCTCGAGCAAGATGCAGCGGCGCGGCGCTTTGCCTTGGCCGAAGACTGGCCGACCGCAGCCACCGTCAGTCGCACACTGGGTTCCACCGCAGGCAACGCCAGTCAACTTGCGACAAGGCTACGTCGCGCCGGCGAACTGCTGGGCGTCTACCTTCCAGTGCCGGGCGGCAGCTGGAGGTTTCCTCGCTGGCAGTTCCGAAGTGATGGCCAGCCCGTTGAACACCTTAAGGAGATTCTTCGAGTGCTCCGTGAGGAGGGAAAGTTCTACGACTCGCAGCGGCGCACGACTGGCTGGGGTGAGGTGGAATGGTTTATCTCCCGCCACGTGCTATTGAACGGCAAGACGCCAGCGGAACTGCTGCCTGTCGATCCCGGACGCGTACTGCAGGCAGCAAGGACAGAGTTTGCGGAGGACGCCTGATGCCTGCAGGCACCCCGTGGGTGACGGAAGAGCCCACGTGGTCCCCTGCCCCTACACAGGTCCTCTACCGTGTCCATGACGCTCAGTTTCCAGCGACCGCGCCAAATCCCGTGAGCAAGGCCCGATTTGCGCTTACGTCATCTCACGCCATGTTTTACGCAGCCGACGAGATCGAGGGTGCACTTTGGGAAGCCCTGCTGCGCTATACGGCTATCGGTCCCAAGGGCCAATGCGATTTCCCTACGGCGAAACTGAAGGGCCAAGTGCTTTCCTGCGTTCGCTTGGTTGACGCAAGTGCAAAGGTGCTTTCCCTTAGCCGGCCGGCACTTCTCCTACTGTTCCCCGACGGCGATGGTCCTGCAGTCCAGGCAGTCAAAGAACTCACCACGACGCCTGACCATGCCTCAACTCACGCGGAGGCTGCCGCACTGTACGATTGTTTGCAGGCGCTCGATCCGCCGGTACGACGTATGCCAATCTTGAGCTGGAAATCCCGTCAGTTCGAAGACTCTACGGTGTACCTGTCTTACCATCCCAAAGACGTTACGCCAGATACTTCAGGCTGGGTCCAGGTCGGCGAATCCCAACCGTTGGACTCACCGGTCGGTATCAACTTGATCAGGACGGCGCTTCAGATCCACGGGTTCATGTGGACTCCGGTCAACACCTTTTCCACAGAGTCCTTGCATGATGAAGCGGATGTCATGGACGAAAGCCCTAATCAAAGTCCGTTTGATTGAGACCGTCGTCCATTGGCTATCGCCTACGCTCCCCCGATCAGCGATTCTCGCCGACGCGGCTGGCAAGCAGAAATGCCCTACTCCGCAGCCGATCAAGCTCTGCGTTCAGCTCATCATGTTCTGGCTTCAACGTCAGTTCGCCACCAATAAAAACCTGGCCCAGGTAGAAATCGTTGAATGAGCCCATGCCTCCATAGGCACACCGCAGGTCGTGAGCACCCTGGACATCAAGATCCTCCAGCCGTGATTTGACGCGACGCATCCAAGCGCTCCAGTGAGTATCGCCATTACCCTCCAGAAGATCGATGAGCTGTTCAAGAACGTGGATCAGCTCTTCAGCTTCTGGATCCATGCTGACTTCCCATCTTCTGGGAGTTCTGAAGTGGCGGATGATCGCCCTTCGCGCATACACCCACGCTGCCGAGACCAGGCCGAAAAGAAGCAGTACCGTGACAATGTACGCAGCCAGCAGCATCTCTCCTCCCTGGAGCCAAGTCCTGCCCTTCCAGAAGCGTTATATGCGACGCGATCAGCTCGCGGGAAGTGCCCGAGGCTGATCAGGTCGTTCATTATGAGATTTTATGATGAATTTCATAATTATGGTTTGGCTCATAAAGCACCATAACTTGTAGCCGTCGCATGGGCTTACGGCCTCCCTGGCTTCCCATGACGAGCAATCCGGGTTGCTGATCGAGCTCATGTGAGTCCGGACCTGGGCGTGTGATTGCCTGCGCGTGGACACGGGTTCTAGCCACGCATGGCGTGGCTCTACGGGGGTTGGGATGGTTGTTTGTGCTTCGACACAGGGGCGGCGGCGCCACCGCCCTGCTCATCGGCGCGGCTTCGTCAGCGGGCGAGGACCAGCTTCCACCGATCTCCAGTCGCCTGGAAACGCACCACCACTTCCGACAAGGCTTCTCGCGAAGGGTTGCCCGCCAGGACGATCAGCTCTTGCCCGGTTCCCAGGTACATGCGCCTACCCGGCTCTACCCCAAGGTCACGAATCCACAGCCCGCGTGTCTTCATGCACGGCACGGTGGGGCAGCCGGGATAGGTCTTTACGCCTTCGTGGTGAAGCGCGTTGATCATCACGCTCTTCGGTGCGCGCCAGAAGCGCCTGCGGAATTCCCGCTGTTCTTCGGTCAGGTTGGCCCAGTCGTTGTCCATCATGGTTCTTCCTCATGTGCTGCTCCCCGCCAGGATGGCGGGGAGCCGGGAGGTTCAGAACCGTGGTAACGGATACGGTGCGACGTATTTCCGCGAGGGTGTTGTATTTCGCCACCCTCCCGACACAGGTCGTACAACATGCAAACCGTTACCGGGTTCTGACACCCGAGGCACACCATGCGACAGACGCGAGGATAGCGGAATCAGCAAAGTTTCAACCGCTTATCGGGTGCAAAGGGAGCGATGTCGCAAATAATCCGTAACGTCAAAATGTCGACGAAATACCGCTATTCATGCGGTACTCGGTCACGTTTTCCGTTTCGCGTCGCAGCAAGCGGTGCACGTCGCGAGGCCAAGGCCGCGTTGTCGCTTCTAGCGCAGAGCGCGCTTGTTGCCGGATTTCGAAGCATCCAGCCACGCGTTGACGGTCTCCATCGTTCTGCGTTCCTGATCAGCCTCCATCACGAACGGATCCAGAATGCGTGCCTTCGGCGCATGGCGGGCCAGTACGCGAAGACTGCTGCCGACGCCATAACCACCATGAGTGATAAACGGCACGATCGTCTTGCCGCTCAGGTCGTGCTGGCTCAGGAACGAGCGGATGACCGGTGGCGCCGTCTCGCCCCAGATCGGAAACCCCAGATACACCGTGGTGTAGCGTTCGATGCCGGGTACGCGTGCTCGAAGTGCAGGTTCAACGCTCTCGTCGCGTTCCTGGCGCGCCTTGGCGACTGTCTCCAGGTAATCGGCCGGATAGTCGGTAGCCGGCAGGATCTCGAAAAGATCGCTGGGCATGCTGCGATGGATCAGCCCGGCGATGACCCGGGTGTTGCCGGTGCGAGAGAAGCAAGCGACCAGGGTCTGGGTAGTCGAGGTGCTGGCGACCTCACTGCCCTGCGGCTCCTCGGCAGCGCATCCCAGCGGTAGTGCGGCCAGGGCGGCCACCACAGCGCGGCGGCCGGAATTGGGGGGTGAAGTGCTCATGCGGCCAATCTACGCCTCCCCAACACATGCTTGCAGGGGCATAATCGGATATCGCTTATATCCGGGGTGCATCAATGGGTATCGAGAACTACGACCAGTTGGCGATCTTCGCGCTGGTCGCGCGTGAGCGCAGCTTTACCCGCGCTGCTGCCCAGCTGGGCATGTCCCAGCCAGCGCTCAGCCGTTCCATGCGTCAACTGGAGGAGCGCCTGGGCGTCCGGCTGTTGGCCCGCACCACCCGCAGCGTCTCGCCCACCGAGGCGGGCGAACAGTTACTGAAAGTGGTTGCTCCGCGCTTTGAAGAGATCGATACCGAGCTGGCCCAGCTCAATGCCTTCCGTGACAAACCCGCTGGCCGCATCCGTATCACCGCCGGTGAGCATTCCGCGCTGACCGTGATGCAGCCGGTGCTGGGCAAGCTGTTGCCGCAACACCCGGATCTGCACATCGAGGTCACTGTCGATTACGGCTTCACCGACATCGTGGCCGAGGGCTATGACGCCGGCATCCGCTTGGGCGAACAGGTGGCAAAGGACATGATCGCCCTGCGCGTGGGGCCGGAGCTGCGCATGGCGGTGGTGGGCTCGCCCGCCTACTTTGCACGTCACCCCAAACCGAAGTCCCCACACGATCTTACCCAGCACAACTGCATCACCATCCGCCTGCCAACCTACGGGGGCATCTACGCCTGGGAGTTCGAAAAGAAGGGCCAGGAGCTGAAAGTGCGGGTGGAAGGTCAGTTGGTATTCAACAACATCGCCATGCGTCTGGGTGCCGCACTCGAAGGACTGGGTCTGGCTTACATGCCGGAAGACCTGGTGCGCCCTCATGTGCAGACGGGCGCATTGGTGCAGGTGTTGCAGGACTGGTGCGCGCCCTTCCCCGGCTACCACCTGTACTACCCCAGCCGCCGGCAGTCGTCGCCGGCGTTTACGTTGCTGCGCGATGCACTGCGGTACCCGGGGTAGAGCTCAAGCCGAAGGTGGCGTGCGTGCAGGCGTTCCTTTCAGGAATCCATCAAGGATTTGGTTGAAGGCCTCAGGTGCCTCGATCGGAGGAAAATGCCCGACGCCTTCCATCATTTCGACCGGGACACCGCCCAGTGCCCGCGCCATCCCTTGAACCACGCTATAAGGGGTATTGACGTCGGCATCTCCACCCACAACCAGAACTGGGCATGAAACCGAGCCAATCTCATGAGTAAGGTCCAGGTCGGCCACCATGCTCCAAGTCAAGCTGTGGGCCAGCGCCTCCTGGCGTAACAGACAAATCGCTGCACGATTGATGACATCAGGTCGCTTGGAGCCAAAGCCAGGACCGAACCAGCGCTCTATTGTAGGTGCAACAATGCCGGCCATGCCCTGCTTCAGAGCTGTTGCAGAACGCTGCTTCAATGCATCCCTTACAGATGTTGCGGTATGCGTGGTGCCGATCAGCAACAGCGACTTGACCAGATTCGGATGGCGCAGTGCCAGATGCTGGGCGATCATCCCCCCGAACGACAGACCGACCACATGAACTGCATTGATATCCAAGGCGCTTAGAGCGAACGCGACGGTGTCTGCAAGCTGAGCAAAGGTGGGTTCTTGCACCAACGGAGATGACAAGCCGTGACCGGGCATGTCCATCGTCACCACATCGTACTCATTCCGGAACGCGGAAATCTGATTGTCAAACCATGAGCCGTCCAGCCCAACCGGATGCAGAAACAGCACAGTCGTACCACGCTTCCCCGTGCGAACTACGTTGATAGCGCCACTTTGTGGGGTGTTGATCAGCATTTTCGTGTCCTTTGATGTAGTGGTGCGCTTTACAGCGCTCAGGCGTTGCCGGGCGAGGCTGCGTTTCGCAGTCGGCCAGGGCTCATTGGGATCGTTTTTTTGGCGAGTCGATCAGGATCTTCTGATCGGCGGGGCTAAGCCAAGACTTCGTGATAGGTAGTGGATGGAGTGATATGACGGCATGCAGTTGCTGGGTGTTTTTGCCCTTGACTGCACGGGGGTAATGGTATACGAGTAATTGCTCATCTTTGTACTCGCATATTCCAACATGAAGAATCGCCGCCCCCAGTTGGCGCAAACTGCAAGGAAAAGGCCGTCTCAGCGGCGCTCCGTCGCAACCGTAGATGCCATCATCGAATCAGCTGCTCGCATTCTTGAGGCGCGCGGACACGCCGGCTACAACACCAACGACATCGCTCAGCTGGCGGGTGTCAGTATTGGAACGCTTTATCAGTACTTCCCAAACAAGGATGCGATCACCAACGCATTGCTGCTTCGCGAGCTGAGGGCCTTGAGCGACGCGCTACTAACCGACGCGGCTGCCGGCTCGGAGGAGGAAGGCCTCGAACGAATGATCGAGACCGCGGTCAGGCACCAACTGGGCCGATCCGGACTGAATCGCTTGCTTGAGGTCGAAGAGGTTCGACTGCAGCCGGATCTGGCGTTGACGGAAGCGCGCGCGGAACTGGAAGCGCTTGTTAAAAGCTTCTTCGAACGCTCACGAATGCTAAGTGACTCATGTGACTTCGTCGCCGAAGATGTGTTCGCCATTGTCCGCGGAATGGTTGACTCGGCTGGTTTTCGCGGCGAGTCGGACGAGGAAGCATTGATACTCCGCGTAAAGGCGGCCGCGTTTGGGTATCTCCAGTTTCGCCGAAGCTGAGTGCCTCTGGCCGCCCTCATCGGGAAGTCTCCAGGGTCCAGAACTGGACCCAAACTATCCCGTGGTCACTAATAGAAACAGGGCATCAGCTGGATATCAGTCATGCGCCTGGGATATGAATCATCCGATCAGGCCAGCATCAGCCACAGGCCGTAGAGGCTGATCAGAGCGCCCGCACCCAGCACCAGCCAGGCCACGCCATTGAAGCGATGGAATACCTTGGCCAAGCCAAACGCCAATGCAATGGCGGCAATGCCAAAGCCCAGCCAGATCACCGCAGCCACGTTGCTGGGCGAGTCCCAGAAGGACCCGGGTGCACCAACTGCGGCGAACAACAGACTCAGGCCCATGGGCGGATCCTCGAAGTGGACGGCTGGGTGAACACTAGAAAGTTGGCTGTCCGGGCCGGGTGAAGGTCACCGAAGGCCGACAGCAAGATCCCGCAAACGCCCTCCCCGCCCCTGCGGTACGCTGCCCTCCAGTCACGGGCACGGAGCAGGCGACATGGGTGCGGCACGCAAGGCCCTTTGGTACATCGAGAGCCACTTTGCCGAGAATCCCTCGCTGGCCCAGATTGCCGCGGCGGTTGAGCTTTCGCCGTTTCACCTGTCGCGCCTGTTCCAGGTCAGCACCGGCACCTCGATGGCCCGGTATCTGCGTTCCCGCCGGCTGAGCGAGGCGGCCCGGACGCTGGCTGGCGGCAGCGCGGCCATTCTGGATGTGGCCCTCGCAGCAGGCTATGCCTCACATGCGGCCTTTACACATGCCTTTACCGAGCAGTTCAAGCAGGCACCGGAGCAGGTACGGCGCGAGGGTGTGGGCGGGCTGGCGCTGGTGGAGGCGATCCGGCTGGATGCGCCCGCCCTGCCCTGCGAGGTGGAGCCAGTGCGGCGCCGGGTGGAGGGATTCCGCGTGGCTGGGGTGTGCGCCCGGCATACGGCGGCCACGGTGGCGTCGATTCCCTCGCAGTGGCAGCAGCTGGCGCTGACTCGGGAGCTGGGGCGGGATATCGCCTACGGGGTCTGCTGCAACCGGGATGGCGAAGGGGCGTTTGATTACATTGCAGGGGTGGAGATCGGGGCCAGTGCGGCGGTGCCGGCGGCCTGGAGTGCGGTGTCCATTCCTGCCGGCGACTACCTGGTGGCGTGGCATGCGGGGCATATCTCGGCCATCCGGTCTACGTGGTACTGGTTGTTGAATGACTACCTGCCCGGCTCCGGGTTGACCTTGATGGATGCGCCGGACTTCGAGCGGTATGACGCGCGGTTTGATGGTCGCACCGGGAACGGTGGGGTTGAGATCTGGTTGCCGCTGGGTGATTCGAATTAGTTCGAGGAGAACGTTCTGTGCGAATGATTGCGGCCTTTATTGCGGTAGTGGGGTGTTTGGTTGCGCCGGTTGCGGTTGCGGAGAGCAGCCGGGCAGAGCCCGGCTCTACGGATCGCGGGCGATCTGAAATTCGGGCGGTGGGCGAAGTGCACGGGGTGGCGCATACGGCCAGTGCTGCGATTCGTGATTTGGAGCGTAGTGACCAGGTGCGCTACACGGTGTGGTATCCGGCACAGACGGGTGCGAAGGAAGAGCCGATTACGCTCGGACCGCCTGGGAGCCCGTTGTTCGTCGTGGGTTCGGCTGCTGCGCAAGCGCCGGTCGCTGCTGGGCGCTGGCCGGTGCTGCTGCTGTCGCATGGCAACGGTGGGACGGCGCGGATGATGGGTTGGTTCGGCACGGCGATGGCCCGCGCGGGTTATGTGGTGGTGGCGGTCGATCATCCTGGCAACAACGGCATCGACGCGATGACGGCGTCCGGCAGCATTCTGATGTGGAACCGTGTGGATGACCTGGCGGCTGCGTGGGCAGCGGTGCAGGCGGACCCGAAGCTCTCCGCGCATCTGGATGCCAAGCGCCTGGGATTGGCCGGCTACTCGGCCGGCGGCTTCACCGCGTTGGTGGCAGCCGGAGTGAAGCCGGACATGGCGCGGTTGGCCGCCTTCTGCGAGGCCAACCCGAAGGATGGGGTCTGCGCACCGCAGTTGGAGAATCCGGAGTTCACCTTTGAGCGGCGGATGGCACTGGCGGCCGCGCCGCAGATGGCACCGTGGGTAGCCAAATCAGGGGAAGATCGCCGCATTCCGAACGTTCGTGCGGTGTTCTTGATGGCACCGGCCATTGTGCAGGCGTTTGATCCAGCGGATCTGGCGGAGCTGGATGTGCCGCTGTCGGTGGTTGTGGGTGAAGCGGATACCGTCGCCTCGCCTGCAACGAACAGCAAGGTGATTAGTGAGGCGAACGCCACGGTGAAGCTGCAGGTGCTGCCTGCCGTGGGGCATTACGATTTTCTGTCCGACTGCACGGACCTGGGCCGCGAGCGTGTTGGACCGTTGTGTGAGGCTAAGGTAGATAGATCGACCACCCATCAGACGGCGATTGATCAAGCCACGTCGCTGTTTGCGGCGGGTCTTTGAAGCGAGCATTTGATCGCGCGGCTGATGCGATCACTGGCGGCCACGCGCGGCGGCACGCAGCGCGGCGAATTTTGCTTCGACCACATCATTGGGAATACCCTCCCCCGCGAGGATGGAGGCCCGCGCAGCATCGACTTTGCGCTGCAGAAAGGCATGGTACTGGGCACGCGTTTCTTCAGCGTCTGCCAGGGTGTCGTCCAGCAACTCGGGGGCTGGTTTGATCATGAATACGGCTTCTTTCGACATGGCGCGTTCCTCGGAGCGATGTTGGGGTCATAGGTACGTGGCCCGGACGCCACGATGCTGTAAGTTGTAAGACCCGGGCGTCCCACAACAGGAGTGCAGGCATGAAGCGACCCACCACCGGCCGCGAGTCTCACGGGCGAGGCATTAAGCGATTGTTGCCGACGGCAGTCGCGCTGGCATTTTGCATGGGTGCGAGCGCCCTGAGTGCCGCTCCTGCAAAGCGTGAGGTGCCCCAGTGGCAAGCCGTTGACACAACAGGGGCGTCACAGGAAAGGCACGAAAGCTCCGCTGTCGTAATCGGCGACCACCTCTATGTGGTCGGTGGCCGCGGTGACCGTGCCCTTCAGGCATTGGACCTGAACACGCGCGCATGGCGCACCCTGGCCGCGCCGCCGATTGAGGTCCATCACGCGCAAGCCGCTACGCACGACGGCAAACTTTTGATCATCACCGGGTTCACCGGCGGATTCCCGGACGAAACGCCCTTGGCCAACGTTCTGGTCTATGACCCGGGCGCTGATCGATGGACGGTGGGCGCGGAGATTCCCGCAGCGCGCCGACGCGGTGCCGCCGGCGTGGCAATCGAGGGGGAAGTTGCGTACGTGGTCGGCGGCAACGCCAAGGGCCATAACAATGGCTATGTGAAGTGGACGGACGCCTTCAACATTGCGACCGGCGAATGGAAAGTACTGGCCGATGCGCCCCACGCACGTGACCACTTCCATGCCGTGGCTCTGGATGGGCGCATCTACGCCACTGCGGGCCGCGAATCGTCACATAACACCGGCGAGTCCTTTTCCCGAACGGTGAAGCCGGCGGATGTCTATGACATCGCCAACAATAGTTGGCGCACCCTGCCCTCGCCCATCCCGACCCCGCGCGCCGGAACCTCGGCAGTCGCGGCGTCCGGCAAGGTGCTTGTGCTGGGTGGCGAAAGCGGTAGCCAGAACGAGGCGCACGACGAGGTGGAAGCGCTCGACCCCGCCTCTGGCGCCTGGACTGCCCTGCCGTCGCTGAGACAGGGCCGCCATGGCTTCCAGGCGGGACTGCATGACGACGCTGTGGTCGTCGCGGCCGGAAGTGCCAATAGAGGCGGTGGTCCAGAGCTCAACAGTGTGGAACGGCTACTTCCATTGGAGGGCGAAGCCGGGCAGAGCCCGGCTCTACCGAGGTGACTTTGGAATCTTGATCGACTTGACGTTGACGAACTCCTTCAAGCCCTCCGGCCCGTGTTCGCGGCCGTAGCCGGAGGCCTTCACCCCACCGAACGGCATGGTCGGGGATGCCACATCAAAGCTGTTGATGCAGACCATGCCGGTGTCGAAGTATTTGCTGGCCAGCTCACGGGCGCGCTTCACGTCGCGACTGAAGATGCCACCACCCAGCCCGTAGCGGCTGTCGTTGGCAATGCGCATGGCGTCCTCGTCATCCTTGGCACGGATGATCGCGGCGGCCGGGCCGAACAGCTCATCCGTGTAAGCGACCTGGCCAGGCACCACATCGGCCAGCACCGTAGCCGGGTAGAACCAGCCGGTACGGTCCGGCACCTTGCCGCCGACCAGCAGGCGGGCACCCTGCGAAACGCTCTTGCTCACCTGCTCGTGCAGCTTGTCGCGCTGCAGTTTGGAGACCATGGGGCCCAGTTGCGTGTCGTCGGCATTCGGGTCGCCCATCTTGATGGCCTCGAACTTCTTCGTGTAAGCGCTGACGAAGGCGTCGTAGTTCTTTTCGGTCACGACGAAGCGCTTGGCGTTGACGCAGGTCTGTCCGTTATTGAACAGACGCCCCTTCACACAGGTGTCGACGGCCAGCTCCAGGTTGGCATCGTCCAGCACCAGATAAGCGTCGTTGGAACCCAGCTCCAGGACGGTCTTTTTCAGCGCCTCTGCCGCCTTGGCTGCGACGGTACGGCCGGCGGCCTCACTGCCCGTGAGGGTTACCGCGCGCACCAGGTCGTTCTCCACGATGGCATTGGACTGGTCGTGGCTGATCAGCAGCACGCCGAACAAGCCCTTGGGCAGCCCGGCACATTCGTAGATGTCACGCAACAGCAAGCCACTGCCGGTGCAGCTCTCAGCATGCTTGAGCAGCACGCCATTGCCGGCCATCAAGCTGGCGATGGAGTAACGAACGGCCTGATACGCGGGGAAGTTCCACGGCTGAATGCCGTAGACCACGCCGATAGCCGAATGGGTGACGATGCCTGTGGCCCCGTCAACTTCGCGTTCCTCATCGGCCAATACCGAAGGCCCCTGCTGGGCGGTGTAATCGCAGATGGCGGCACACAGGTCCACCTCGGAACGGCTGTCCTTGATCAGCTTTCCGACCTCGTTGGTCATGAGCTGGGCGAATTCCTCTTTCCGATCGCGCAGCGCCTTGGCGATGGCGGCGATGACCTTGGCACGCTCGTCCAGGCTGCGCAGACGCCACTGCAGGTGAGCCTCGTGGCTGGCTTTGACCACCGCTGAGGCTTCGTCGTCGGACATGTAGTCATAAGTGTCCAGCACCTCCTCGGTCAGCGGGTTGATGGTGGTGAGCTGTTTTTTGGACATGAAACGGAATCCTCTACTTCGGGGGAGAGTCTGGAACGAGTGGAAGGCCTCAGAGATGGGCCTTGCGATGGCGCTCCAGCAGGGGTTCGACGTCAGCCAGGGCCCGCAGCACTTCACGCTGCCAATGGCCAGGCTGCAGCTGGCGTACGGCTGAGTGGGCGGCACAGACGGTTGGGGAATCCGCCCACTGTGCGGCCAATGTCCGCGCCCAGTCGCTGAACGCGTCTGCGGCCTCGGGCACGGGACGGAGCGCCTTGCCCAGCATGGGATGGAACTTAAGCCGCGACTGCGGCAGCAGTTTGCCCAGCCAACCCGGGGCGGCGAGCACGTTGAGTGTGTCGTCCACATGCACGATGCCGCTGCGACGGTGCCGGACGAGGACGGACGCGGCATGCACCTTTTCGTCGGATGTCACCAGGTCCAATCCATCGGGAATGGAAAAGTCCAGGTCCTCCCGAAACTGCTGCTGGGTAACGGGATCTTCGATCACGGCGGGGTCCCATCTCACGGTTGGCGCGTGCTGTTGGTGCCGACGCGTGCCGATCATCCGCGCCCGTGGCAGCAGCTGGTGCATGCTGTAGCAATGCAGGGTATGGAACGGATGCACGTTGATGATGGCTTCGACCAGGTCGCCGTTGCCGGTCAGGGCCAGCAGCTTGGCGCGGTCGTCTTCATCCACTGAGTAGCTGTCGAGCAGCAGGAAACGGCCGTTTGTGCGGCGGATCAGCGACATCTGCGTGCCGACGTCGAGGACGCCGGCAACGCGATGATGGCCGCGGAAGTTCCAGAAGTCTTCGGCCAGTTGTTGCATGGGGGAGTGTCAGCGTGGGATGGGGTCTTTCGATGATCGACCTCGCCCGGTTCCCATGTCGTGAATTCTGCGCGGCCGCATCTCACTCGCGGTTCACTGGAATGGGCGGCGTGCACTCGATCATTGCTACAGTGGACCACCGACCTGCCCTGATCCCTCGCTATGCCCCTTTGGTTGCGACACGTTTCCATCTTCCTGATTTCCGCGCTCGCGACGGCCGCTGCGGCCAGCCTGCTCCAGACCCAGATGAATCTCCATTCGATTGCGCAGATGGGGGTCACGGTCGGCTGGGGTGAGCGCAGTGCACTGACCGCAGAAGACCTGGCGCGGTTCGGGCCGGTGATGTTTGGCTTTGCGCTGGCAGGCGGTGTGTTTGCGCTGGGGTTACAGGCCGGATTGAGGCGCTTGCGGGTGACTGCCCTGCCCGGTGCGCTGATTGCTGGCGTGCTCGGGCTGGCCATTGTGCTGGCCCTGCTGCGCAGCGTGATCCCGATGCCGGCGATTGCCGCCACGCGTGAGCTGTCCGGACTGGGGTTGATGAGTCTGTGTGGGCTGGTGGGTGGCTACATCAGCTACCTGCTCTCGTCGCGTGTAGGCCACGCCCCTTTCCAAGGGGCCATTTCGTATCTACTGCCAGTTGTTGCGGTGTTGCTGCCGGGCGCATCATTCCTGCTGATGCGCCCGGTACCGCAGCAGCCGCTGCCCGTGGCGGCAACCGGGTATGAGGTCACGACGATTGCCTCAGGCCTGCAATGGCCGTGGTCGATGGCGGAGCTGCCCGATGGCCGCTGGCTCGTTACCGAAATGGCAGGTCGCGTGAAGCTGATCGATCGCGCGGGTGTTATGAAAGACGTGAACAACATTCGGGTGCCAGCACCCTTTAATCGGGAGCGAGTGATCGGGCTGATGGAGGTGGCACTTTCGCCGAACTTCGCGAATGACCGCTACGTATACCTGACACAAGGCTATCGTGATTCGCGCGGTGCAGGCGTGCTGCTGATTCGCGGTGTGCTGACGGAGCGGGCCGACGAGTGGTCTATTGAACAGGTCAAGTTCCTGTTTGAAAGCACGCCCAAGCGTAGCGATGGCAATAATGGCGGTCGTCTGGCATTTCTGGATGACAACACTTTGCTGATGACCGTGGGCGACGGCAGCGCACGTCGGGAAGAGGCGCAGAACCCGGAGAATTCTCTTGGCAAGGTCATGCGGATTGACCTTTCTTCCGGAGCCAGCCGCGCCGTGGTACACACCTCCGGCCACCGTAATCCGCAGGGCATCGTGCGTGATCCGGTCACCGGGGCGGTCTATGTAAGCGAGCACGGGCCGCGTGGCGGCGATGAGCTCAACCGGCTGCGACCGGGCGGCAACTATGGCTGGCCCATCGTCAGCCAAGGCATTGACTATCCTTTCGCGCGAGTGAGCCCGTTCACGCAACGTGATGGATTCGAGGATCCAGAACTGGTCTGGTCGCCGTCTATCGCGCCCTCTGGCTTGGCGGTGTATCAAGGCGCTCAGTTCAAGGGCTGGCAGGGAGATTTCCTGGTGCCGGCCCTGCGGGAGCGAAGCATCCGCCGCCTTGTGCGCGAGGGCGATCGTATTGTGCGTCAGGAGCTGTTGCTGGGTGAGCTGGGCGAGCGTATCCGTGACGTCAAAGTGGCGGCGGATGGTTCGATCTACGTGCTGACGGATGGGGCGCGTGGGAAGTTGCTCAGGCTGGTAGCGATTGCGGGAGATTGATCGGGCGACCGAGGATCGGCCGAAAGTAACCCATTATGCAGTCCAGATTGCACACGGCGATCTGTACATGCCCTTTAGACGAAATACCAGAGCCGGGATACAACTCGCCTCCCTCCCAGAATGCACCGCGCACTGTGTCGTAGCTGGTCTCCCCCGCAAACTCCCTCAGGCCATGCATGGCGTTGATGGTCGCGCAGTCTAGCTCCCGCCTTGCTCTATCAGGCCCAAGACTATTCACCGGAACTGGAATGCCCACTGCGTGCAAGCTAGTTGTGAACGCCTCGTGCGCGCCCCGTAGCTCGCTCAGTGCATCACTCTCGAACAGGCTGAAGCAACTGCGCAAGTCGATGATGGCCCCGAGGACGAACGGATCAATGATCCTCCCTCTTGTAATGTGGGGTATTCGCAGTGCAGCATCCATCGCAAACTGCATGGCTCTTTGGGGGTTCCCTTCCCAGAAGTAGACACCCGGACCGAGCCAGTCGTACGCGTTATCGCTCTTAACGAGATGGGCGTCTCCCGCCAGCACTGCCTCGCCTACTTCTCGCGAACATCCGTGAAAGCCAAGCACGAAGGAAGTGGGCCGCTTATACCTCGTTGGCATTGCCAGGATCTCCGCCATAGCGCTCGGCCAGCTTTCCCTCGGGCGTGCAAACACCTATTTTCTGGAGAAAGCGCATCGCGCTATCCCGATCTTTGGTAATGTCTTGCACCATGCGATCGTAGGCTTCCTTCATGCATGGGTCTGAAAGCCTGACAATGCCGTTTTCATGCCAGCAGTTTGCATGGGGGTCTATGTGCGCTTTCTCCGCGAGTTGATTGCTCGTTGACATGCTGTCGCCCTCGATCATGGTTTCTGCTCAACTGTACGCTCGAACAGAATTTTTTCGAGAGGCGGAAGCGTCACATATTGAACAGATTCGCCCGTTCTTGCCCCTTACTCCCTGTCAGCCGAATAGGCCGCCCCCTTCCCAACCTGCAGATCTTCCATTCGGCCGCGCAGGGAACGCTCGATGTTCTCAAATGCCGCACTCCCCAACGCCAAGCGGCGGCGCGGCGTCGCCTCGCCTGCATAAGCGATCATGGCCGCGACCGTCCGCGCCGCATCACCCTTGATGGCGAAGCTGCCGTCGGCCACGCCGCGACGCACGTCCCCTGCGGGCGTGGCGTCATACACATCCATGACGGTGCCGTGGTCGAGTCCGGCGGCAAAGCCGGTGGCAGTCGGGCCTGGCTCGGCGATCAGCACTTCGATGCCGAACGGTAGTACCTCCTGCGCCACGGCTTCGAGGAAGCCCTCAATGCCCCACTTGCTGGCGTGGTAGAGACTGAAGTTCGGGTAGGCCACCTGCCCGCCTTCCGAGGAGACCTGCAGGATGCGGCCGCCACCCTGGGCACGCAGGTGCGGCAGCACCGCGCGAACGAGCTGGATCGATCCGGTCAGATTGGTTGCCAGTTGCCGCTCGATCTGCGCATCGCTTACTTCCTCAGCGGCTCCAAACAGGCCATAGCCGGCGTTGCTGACCACCACGTCGATTCGGCCACATGCTGCGAAGGCCTCGTCTACCGCCGACCGCAGGGAAGCTGTATCGGTGATGTCAAAGCCTGCCACCCGCAGACGGTCGCCGTGTGCCTGCTTGAGGTCTTCGAACGGCTCGGTGCGGCGGCCAGTGGCCACCACCCGGTCGCCGCGCTCAAGCAGTACGCGCGTCATCTGCAGCCCAAGGCCAGAGGATGCGCCAGTGATCAGCCAGGTCTTCATGGGGAACCTCGATTGGTGGGAGTACATGCAGGGTAAGCACCCAATGCTCACGTGATAAGCTGCACCAATCCGCATGTACTGGTGAATGGTATGCACCAATGACCGACATCAATCTTTCCGATCTGAAGGCCTTCTCGGCAGTAGCGCGGCACCGCAGCTTCCAGCGGGCAGCCGACGAGTTGGGCGTTTCGCGCTCATCGCTCAGCCACGCGGTGCGGGCTTTTGAACAGCGCCTGGGGGTGCGCCTGCTGCACCGGACCACCCGCAGTGTGGCCACGACCGAGATCGGTGAGGCGCTTTTGCAGCGGCTGAGCCCTCTGTTGCTGGAGCTTGATGCCACCCTGGACGAAGTGCGTCACGGAAGCGAGAACGTCGCCGGCACCCTGCGCATCAACGCCGGTGCCGGCGCGGCACGCTGGCTGTTGGAGCACGTGGCCCCAACCTTCCTGCAGCGGCACCCGCATGTCGCGCTGGACATCGTCAGCGAGGGCCGGTTGGTGGACATCATTGCCGAGGGCTTCGATGCCGGCGTTCGGCTGGCCGAAACGGTGCCCAAAGATCTGGTGGCGGTGCCGCTTGGCGGTGCCATTCGATTCATTGCGGTAGCCTCGCCGGCCTATCTGTCCGCCGCAGGCGCGCCCGCCACCCCGGAAGATCTGCATGCACACCGCTGTATTCGGCAGCGACTGCCCAGCGGCAAGCGTTATCGCTGGGAGTTTTCCAAAGGCCCCCACGAAGTGGCGATTGATGTGCCGGGTGCCCTGAGTCTCGACGACAGTGCCTTGATGGTGGATGCGGCGATCAACGGACTGGGCATCGCCTTCGTGCCCGAGCCTTTTGCACGTGCGGCGTTGGATGACGGCCGCCTGGAACTGCTACTGGAGGATTGGTCACCGCCATTTGACGGGCTGTGTCTGTACTACGCGAGTTGGCGACACGTGCCGGCTCCGTTGAAGGCGTTTGTTGCCGTGGTGCGTGAGCAGTCCGGTGCCGTCATCAGGTCATCCTGACGCGCTGGGTTCAGCCGGCAATCGCCCCTGCAATCACGGCAACCACCTTGTCGATGGCATCACGGTCGACCTGCCAATGCGTGACCAGCCGCATCTTGCCGCCATAGGGGCCATTGGCGCGGATGCCCTGCGCGGCCAGTGCGGCGGTGAGCTGGTCTGAATCAACGGATACCGGCAGCGCGAACCAGACCATGTTGATGTGCACGTCGTCCGAGTCGACGGAGACGCCGGGTATGGCGGCCAGACGCTCGGCCAGGTAGCGGGCGTTGGCGTGGTCTTCGCCGAGCCGCTTTGTCATTTCGGTCAGGGCGAGGATGCCCGGTGCCGCCAGCACACCGGCCTGCCGCCAGCCACCGCCGAGCAGCTTGCGGTTGTAGCGGGCGCGCTTGGTGAAGTCTGCCGGGCCGGCCAGGATCGAGCCCACCGGCGCGGCGAGGCCTTTGGACAGGCAGCACATCACGGTGTCGACGTGCTGGGTGATGTCCTTGACGTCGCAGCCGAGGTGGGTGGCGGCGTTGAAGACGCGGGCACCGTCCAGGTGGATGGGAATGCTGTGCCGGCGGGCAATCGCGGAAGTCTCGGCCATGGTCGCCAGCGGTATCACCCGGCCGTTGCCGTGCGCGTTCTCGAGGCAGATCAAGCCGGTGCGGGGAATGTGGATGTCCTCCCCTACCCGGATGCGGGCTTCGATTTCCTTCGGCGGGACCACGCCGCGGTCGCTGGCGATGGTGCGCAGTTGTACGCCGCTGATGACCGCCGCCGCGCCGTTTTCGTGCCAGACCAGGTGCGAGTCGTCGCCGGCGATCACCTCGTCACCGCGCCGGCAGTGGGTGAACACGGCCAACTGGTTGCCGAATACGCCGGCTGGGACGAACAGGGCCGCCTCTTTGCCGAGCATGTCGGCCGCCAGGCGCTCCAGCTCGATCACCGTGGGGTCGTCGCCGTAGACGTCGTCGCCGACCTCGGCCGATGCCATGGCAGCGCGCATTGCGGGGGTGGGATGGGTGACGGTGTCGCTGCGAAGGTCGATCCACTGCATGTTCGAGGTGTCTGGCTGCGTGAGTACCGTGGAAGTATCGCCCAATCCGGACGTAGAGCGGGGCTCTGCCCCGCTGGTAGGGTCAGCGCGAAGAGCAGCCGGGCAGAGCCCGGCTCTACAGAGCCGCATCCTTAGTGGTCAGCGGGGCCATGCGTGCGGCGGAAGATTGTGCATCGCGCCGGGCCAGGTGCTTGCGGTCCGCGCGGAAGAAGCGCCAGTTGGGAAATCCACTGGTGTGGTTGAGGGCCTGGCGCGCCGTGAGTGCGTGGCGAAGTGGGTCATGGGCGACGTCCGGGTCGACCCAGTAGTTTGAAAGCGGCTCATCCAGGTTCAACTGCCCGCTGTCGGCGAGACGCAGCACGGTTTCGGCGACCACGGGCTTGGTGAGCGAGGCGACGTTGAAGCGGGTCTGCGCGCTCGCGGCTACGCCGGGTGACTCCTCCCCGGCGTAGTGCGACCAGACCAGCTCGCCGCCTCGGATGACGCCGAAGCCTGCGGTAATGATGCGGTGCTCGCGGAGGATCGCATCCAACCGGGCGGTGGCTTCCGGGTCGGGAATCGCCACTGCTGGTGCGGTGTCCCTGGCCGGAGCCGTAATCGGTTGGTCGACGGTTGCGCACGCCGTCAGGGCCAGCAGGATGGCCGTCATGATATGCCGCATGGATTCCCCCAACGTTCGCCTTGTTACGCGCTTTGATGCGAGCTGGGGGTGCGAGGGTTTAGGCGCGTTGCTAGAAGGTGTAGCGCACCCCGAGCACCATGCTGCGGCCGCGCAGGGGTGATTGGTCCTTGACGAAGGAGGTATGCACGTACGCCTCTTTATTCAGCAGGTTGGTCGCCCGGATGTAGAACTCGGCGGCCTGCCGCCCGGTCAGCTCCAGGCGATACGCGAACGTGGCGTTGAGCATGTCGTAACCCTGGGTGCGCGTCTCGTAGGAGGCGATCCGGTTCTGCGCGTAGGTGTGGTAGTACTCGGCGTCCAGCGAGTACGGGCCACTGGACCAGGCGTGGCGCACGCCGAGGCGTCCCGGGGGAATGCGCGGCAGGTTGTCGTCCTCGCTCTTGAGGTCGGCGCGCACGTAGTCCCCGAACAGCGTGGTGCGATGGCCGGCACCGTACTGCAGGCTGATCTGGCCGTCGACGCCCTTCAGGGTTGCGTCGGCAGCGGTATACAACAGGTAGTTGTGCGGTACACCGGTTGCATTCTCGGTTTCGATCAGGCGCGCGAACACATAATCCTTGATGTCCTGGTGGAACACGCCAACCTCGTACTCCAGCACGCCGCCGACCTTGCGGAAGGTCAGGTCCACGGACCGGGTGGTTTCCAGTACGTCGGTGCGGCTGTCGGGGAAGGTGTCGGACACGCTGCCGGAGCGCACCAGGCCTACTTCATAGCTGTTGGAGGCCAGATTGTTGCCGTAGGCGTAAAGCTCGCGGACGCTGGGGGCACGTTCAGTGCGCGCGACGTTCAGTGAAGCCGAGTAGCCGTCACGGATGTTCCAGGTGGCACCCATCGACGCGGAGAACGGATTCTGGCGCGTGGTCGGATTGTTCTTCTGGAAGATCGCCACGTCCGATTCCCGAATGACGTTCTTCCAATCCGGGCCGTACCAGCCGGCGAACAGCTCCTCATAGAACGGCGTGAAGTTGACCCGGAACTCCGGCACGGGCACATGGATGTCGCGCCAATCCTTGCGCACGCCGATATCCAGATCGATCGGGCCGAACGAGCGCGACTCGCTGAGGAAGAGGGCCTTGTTGCGGGTCTTCTGGTAGTTCGGCGGCACGAAGCCGTACCCGTTGTCGGGGAACGGCACATGCAAATTGTTGACGTTGAGGCCGCCGAACGTGCCTTCGGTGTAGTGCACCCCAAACGTACCGGTGAAACCGAACATCGGCTGGTGGGTCAGCTCGATGCGACCATCATCCACCTTGTTGGTGTAACGGTTGAACAGTGCCGGGCCGTCGACCTCGTCGTGCTGGTAGTCGGTGTGCGAAAGCCGCAGGCGGACATGGGCGAACCCTGGCAGCGGGTCGTCATAGTCGGCGCGGATGTCGGTGCGCTCGCTGCGCACTTTGATGTAGGCGGTATGGTCGTCGGACGAGCCGAACGGGTCATCATACGACCCGTGCGCCTCGCAGTGCAGATCGATGCCGTGGGTGTGGCAGACCCCATTTTTGTGCGAATGCCCGGGCAGGCCGTACTTGCTGTCCTGACGAGTGAACGCGGCGCCGATATAGCCGCGTTCCGTGATCCACGATGCGCCCGCCGAGGCGGTGGTGCCTTCGGCGAAGGAATCCTTGAGGGTGCCACCGGGAATATCGTAGTCATCGGCGTTGTGGCGGGCAACTTCGGCATGCAGGCCCACCTGCCCTACCCCTGCGGTAATGCGGCCGACGCCGGTCTTTTCCTGGTCACCGGAGCCAAGGCGCACTTCCGCGGCGCCGGTCACGCCGTTCTCGGACAGCCGGGTGGGAATGCGGCCGTCGATCAGGTTGACTGCACCATTCATGGCGTTGCCGCCATACAGTACGGCGGCTGGACCGCGGATCACTTCAATGGAATCCAGCAGCAAGGGGTCGGTACCGATGGCATGGTCCGGTGACACCGAGGAGGCGTCGAACACGGTGGCACCGTCGGACAGGATCTCAATGCGTGGCAGGGTCTGGCCGCGGATCACAGGGCGCGACGCGCCGCCGCCGAAGTTGTCCAGATGCACGCCGGGAAGACCAGCCAGGGTTTCGCCCAGTCCGCCTTGGCGTCGGTGTACCAGCGCGTCACCGCTGAGGATGTCGGTGGGCAGTGGTGCCAGGACGGTTCTTCTGCCCTTCTCTGCGGTGACCCGCAGTTCGTCGAGTTCAACCGGGGTGCGGGTTGCTGCGTCCTCCGCGAAGGCGCAGGCGGGGGCGAACATCAGGCTGGCAATGGCGGACGACAGGACGCGGTGCTTCATCGGGCTCGTTCGAGAAGGTTTGAATGTAATAGCATAACATCACATTCACGTCAGCCGGTTGCGCCGGGTGCCAGGCATCCGCGTAGAGCGGGGCTTGCCCCGCTGGGTAGGTACGAGCGAAGAGCAGCCGGGCAAGCCCGGCTCTACGGGACCATCGCTTGTCCGAGCCAATGTCGGTCGTCCGAGCCAATTTCGATTGTCCCACCGAGCGTCGGTTGTCCAATCCAGCGTCGGATGCCCGACCAAGCGCCGATCGTCCGAGCGGGCGCGCAGGTTCAAACGGACGTCGCCCCGAGCGACGTTAAAGCTCGGCGCGGATGATGGCGGCACCGGCGGCGAGCGCATGCAGCTTGCCGCGGGCGACGCTGCGGGCCAATGGAGCCATGCCGCAGTTGGTGCTGGGGTACAGCTTGTCCGCGTCCACGAACTTCAGGGCCTTGCGCAGGGTGTTGGCCACCTCCTCTGCCGTTTCCACCGTATTGGACGCCACATCAATGGCCCCGACCATCACCTTCTTGCCGCGCACCAGTTCGATCAGATCAATCGGCACGTGCGAGTTGTGGCATTCCAGCGAAATGATGTCGAGGTTGGACTGCTGCAGCTTGGGGAACGACTCCTCGTACTGCCGCCACTCGGAACCGAGGGTCTGCTTCCAGTCGGTGTTGGCCTTGATGCCATAGCCGTAGCAGATGTGCACGGCGGTCTCGCACTTCAGTCCTTCAATGGCACGCTCCAGCGCGGCCACGCCCCAGTCGTTGACCTCATCGAAGAACACATTGAAGGCCGGCTCGTCGAACTGGATGATGTCCACGCCGGCAGCTTCCAGCTCACGCGCTTCCTGGTTGAGGATCTTCGCGAACTCCCAGGCGAGCTTCTCGCGGCTCTTGTAATGGGCATCGTACAGGGTGTCGATCATGGTCATCGGACCCGGCAGCGCCCACTTGATCGGCTGCGAGGTCTGCTGGCGCAGAAACGTCGCATCGTCGACGAACACCGGCTTGGGCCGGCTCACCGCGCTGACCACGGTGGGAACGCTGGCGTCGTAGCGGTTGCGGATGCGCACGGTTTCGCGCTTCTCGAAGTCAACGCCGCTCAGGTTCTCGATGAAGGTGGTCACGAAATGCTGGCGGGTCTGTTCACCGTCACTGACGATATCGATGCCGGCGTGCTGCTGCTCCTGCAGCGACAGGCGCAATGCGTCCTGCTTGGCTTCGATCAGGGCCTCGCCTTCCAGCTTCCAGGGCGACCAGAGTTTCTCGGGTTCGGCCAGCCACGAAGGCTTAGGCAGGCTTCCGGCGGTCGAGGTGGGCAGCAGTGTGTTCGTCATGTGCGTTGTTCAGGCCTTTGCGGTGGGTGCGGACCAGTTGGCGGCCCATTGGTTGAGCGTGGTCTGGTGCGGTTTGATGAAGTGTTCTTCGGTGAAGCGGCCCTGGGTGACGGCCAGCTGGCTGCGTTCTTCGCGGTCGTAGACGATGCGCGTGGCTGAGTAGTCCTGGTGCTTAAGGCTGGGCTGATAGACCTTTCCGGCGGTGGAGTTCGCGTTGTAGATCTCCGGACGGTAGATCTTCTGGAAGGCCTCCATGGTGGCGATGGTGGCGATCAGTTCGGCGTTGCTGTAGTCAGCCAGCAGGTCTCCCTGGAAGTAGAACGCCAGCGGTGCCACACTGCGCGGCGGCATGAAGTAGCGCACCTGCAGTCCCATCTTGCCGAAGTACTCGTCAGTCGGTGAGAACTCGCTCTGCTTGTATTCCACGCCGAGAATGGGGTGATGGTTCTCGCTGCGGTGGTAGGTCTTGCTGCTGGACACGCTGATGCAGATCACCGGGGCCTTGGCAAAGCTGGAGCGGTAGGCCTCTGAGTCGAGGAAATGCCGGAACAGCTTGCCATGCAGGTCGCCGAAGTCCTCCGGGGCGGAGAAGGTCGCCCTGCCCTCGTTGTGCTGCGGCAGCACCACGCTGAAGTCGTAGTCGCGCACGTAGGAGGAGAAGTTGTTGCCGACGATGCCGTCAACGCGCGCACCGGTGTGCTTGTCCACGATGGTGGTCTTGAGCATTTCGATCAGGGGGAACGCCTCGCCCTCGCCGGTCGCGCCCACGTGCATCTCCACCGAAACGATGTCCAGCTCGACGGCATAGCGGTCGCCGTTGGGGTTGTCCCAATGCGCCAGGTCGTTGTACCGGTTGTCGATCATCCTGAGCGTGTTGCGCAGGTTTTCCTGGCGGCGCTCGCCCCGGGCCAGGTTGGCGAAGTTGGTGGTAATGCGGGTGCCATCGGCCGGAAGGTAGTTCTCGTCGAAGGCGATGCGCTTGATGCTGAAGGTGAAGTCGTTGCTCATGGTGACCTGGGGGCGTCCGGAGAGGAGTGAGGTTCAGGCGACTGCTGCGGTGTGCCGGGCGTCGCGGTCGGTGCGGGCAGCCAGCTCCAGCAGCGGAAGGCTCCGCTGCACGGCCAGCGCGGAACGCTGCAGCAGCGCCTCGTTGTGCACGCGGCCGTCGTGAAAATCGCTATCGGTGGCGTAGACGCCGAGCGGCAAGGTGCGTGCCTGGAAGAAGCTGAACAATGGGCGCAGCTGGTGGTCGATCACCAGCGAGTGCCGCTCGCTGCCACCGGTGGCGGCCAGCAGAATCGGGGTATCGACCAGCGCGTCCTGGTCGATGAAGTCGAAGAAGTGCTTGAACAGGCCGGTGTAGGAGCCCCTGTAGACCGGGGTCGCCACGACCAGCACATCGGCCTGCTCCACCGCCACCAGTTCCCGTTCCACGCTGGCCGGCAACTGGTTGCGCCAAGTGGCACCGGCCAGGTGTGGGGCCACCTGGCCCAGCTCGACCAGGTGGGGGTGGCAGGCAAGCTGCTCCCCGATCAATTGCATCAGGTGCTGGCACAGGCTGGCGGCCCGGGAGGAGCGCTGCAGGCCGCCGGAGACGGCGACAACATGGAGAGGACGTGTCATCCAATCGATGCTAGTGACCCATTCACATGACGTAAAATGGTATTACTTCACGTATCCATGAGTGGGATTCATCGTCATGTTGGAGCGCATCCACCTCAGCATCGTGCAACAGGTCGAACAGCAGGGGTCGCTGACCGCTGCCGCCGGCGTGCTCAACCTGACCCAGTCGGCCCTGAGCCACAGCATGAAAAAGCTGGAGCAGCAGCTCGGCACCCAGGTCTGGCTGCGGGAGGGGCGAAGTCTGCGCCTGACCCAGGCCGGGCAGTACCTGCTGGCAGTCGCCAACCGGGTGTTGCCGCAGCTGGATCTGGCCGAGGAGCGCCTGGGCCAGTTCGCCCAAGGCGAGCGCGGTGCGCTGCGCATCGGCATGGAATGCCACCCCTGTTACCAGTGGCTGCTGAAGATTGTCTCGCCGTACCTCGCCGCGTGGCCCGACGTGGATGTGGATGTGAAGCAGAAGTTCCAGTTCGGCGGGATCGGGGCGCTGTTCGGCTACGAGATCGACCTGCTGGTCACGCCGGACCCGCTGCTCAAGCCGGGGCTGAGCTTCGTTCCGGTGTTCGATTACGAGCAGGTCCTGGTGGTGGCCAAGGACCATCGACTGGCCAAGGCGACCTTTCTCGAGCCGCAGCAGCTGACCCAGGAAGTGCTGATCAGCTACCCGGTGCCGTTCGAGCGGCTGGACATCTACAACCAGTTCCTGCTGCCGGCCGGGGTCAGTCCCCGACGCCACAAAGCGATTGAGACCACCGACATCATGATGCAGATGGTGGCCAGCGGGCGCGGCGTGGCAGCGATGCCGCGCTGGCTGGTGGAGGAGTACGCCGCGAAGATGGCGGTGGTGCCGGTGAGGCTGGGGCCGAACGGCATTCCCAAGCAGATCTATCTCGGTGCGCGCGAGGCGGATACCGGGGTGGATTATCTTCGGGCATTCGTGGAGCTGGCCAGCCACAGCGCGGAGACCGTACGCGTCTCGTAGAGCGGGGCTCTGCCCCGCTGATCAGCGGGACGGTGCGCAGCGTCGATAGTCGAAGGGAATCTCCATCCGCTTCCCGTCCTCGCCCGGCCCGGAGATGGACGCCTTCAGTTCATCTCCCTCGCGCCGGTACGCGATCCGGTTCGGGAAGTCGTGCGCGGCGTTCTCGAACACCGCCCAGCCCTCCCCTTGGCTGGCAACGGTGAACACGGTGGGCGCCACCCCATTCGGCTGTACATGGAACCCCGCGCCCTGCCCGACCGCCACCAGTCGCATGAATTCGAACGACTCCGTGCGGCCGTCACGCAGCGTGCGGGACATGCCCAACAGCGTCCCGCCGGCCTCGGGTAGCCAGACTTCCTCGATCTGCCGCCCTTCGCGCTCACCGCACCAGTGGCCGGCCAACCAGTCAAATTGCGCGCGGGCCGGCGTCGCTGCCGTTGCGGCCATGGCCAGGCCTGAGCCAAGCACTGCGGCGGAGATCCTGATCATGTCCGAGCGTCCTGAGGGAAGTATCCACAATCTAGCGGGACCCGACTGCCGCCGCTTGTAAAAATGCGCAGCCTGCGGTCCGATGGCGCATGGACTACATCGAGCACCCTGCCCCGGAGGATCTACGCCGCTATGTGCGGTGCCTGTGGCAGTTGCGCGATGACGCGCCGGGCGACGACATCCAGGTGATCTACCCGGACGGATGCTGTGAGCTGTTGGCCGAACTGGGCGTTCCGTTACGCATGCATGCGGCAGACGGCCAGGTCCGTTCCGATCAGCCCTTCTGCTTCGCCGCGCAGCAGCGCGGACCCGTGCGCCTGCAGGCCGCTGGTCCGGTGTTCTGTATCGGTGTTCGTCTGCAGCCAGCGGCCAGTGCGCTGGTGGCCGGTGCACGGCTCCCCGGTCTGCGCGACCACGCGCCAGACCTGCATACGCTTGACGACACCTTTGCCCGCGCATTTGCAGCCGCGGCGCGAGCCAGTGCCGCGGCCGATGATCCTGAGCCGCTATGGCAGTTTCTACGTCAGGCATGCGCCGATTTCACGATGGATGCAAAGATCGAGAAGGCGGTCGCCCTGCTCGATGCGGCGGCGGGCGATATGCGGATCAGCGCGCTGGCCAAGTCCTTGGGCATTTCGTTACGCACCCTGCAGCCGCGCTTTCTCGCCGCTGTGGGTATGACACCCAAGGAGTACGCACGTGTCCGGCGACTGCAGGCCTTGCTGCAGTCACTGGATGAGGAACACGCGGACATTGCAACTGCGGCAGCCCGTCATGGCTACAGCGACCAGTCCCACGCCACGCATGATCTGGTGCGCTGGACCGGCAGCACCCCCGGCGCGCTGGTGCAGGCGCTGCGGGGCGATCGTGATGGTGATGACGCGCTGCGCCTGGCGGCGGCGTTTGTACGGGGCACCAGTGAAAGGCGCAATCAGGGGCTGGCACGACGGATACCCAAGGCGACGGCCTGGGTATAGGAGATGCGCAGCAGGTCACCGCGCTTCACCTTGGGCAGTTTGGCGCGCAGGTCCGGACGTTCGACCGCGATGAGCTGGGTGTTGCCGCTTTCCCCGCGCAGGGCGATCGTACCGCGCTCCGGATTGACCGCCGCCACTTCAGTGACGAGGCTGATGGTGTTGGAGCGCGCGCCGCCAGGAATGCTGCCGCGCTTGGGCACGGTGCGGGACTGGGTGGCGGTTGCGCCCAGGGGTGCACTGCCTGCAGGCTCCAGTTCCAGTGCGACGGCAGCGCGATAGTCCAGAGCGACCTGGTCACCTACTTTCAACTGGCTGAAGTTGCGGATGTCCGGGCCAGCCACGATGTCCACGCTGCTGCCATCGGTGCCGGTGACCGTGACTTCGCGGGTGCTGGCGTTGAGCGCGGTGATCCGCCCCTGCAGGGTGGCGCTGGTGGACGCGGCGGTGACCGGGCCTGGGACGTCGCGCGGCGGCGGGGGCGGCGTGTCGGCCGTTGAGGCAGAGGTGGTCTGGCAAGCGGCGGCGGCCAGGGCGAGGATGAGCAGTGTGGAGGGGGACGTCAGGACGGGCTTGCGCATGAGGTGCTCCAGGTGGGCTCGTGGCCGGTACCTGGTATTGCAGCAGGTGCGCTGGACCGGTGCGCCAGTAGAGTTACTGGCGCTTGGGCCGAAAAGATACCGCCTGGGGTGGGTTTTTCAGCCACGCAGGGCGTGGCTCTACAGGTGCTCAGGTGCGGCGCATCAGGATCATCTTTTCCTGCGACATGTCACGCATGGTGTACGGGATGCCGCCGGTGCCGTAGCCGGATTCGCGCCGGCCGGCGAAGGGCATCCAGTCGGTGCGGAACGCGGTGGGGTCGTTGATCATCACCGCCGAGGCATCCAGACGGTTGGCGGCGCGCATGGCGACGTCGATGTCCTGGGCGAAGATGCTGGACTGGAAAGCGGTCGGCAGCGAATTGGCGCGCGCGATGGCCTCGTCCAGTTCGCTGTAGCGATAGACCGCCACCACGGGGCCAAACACTTCCTGCGTGGTGACCCGGGCATCGGCCGCGGGATTGAGCAGCACGGTCGGCTCCAGCGTGGTTTCTGAAAGGCGCTTGCCGCCGGTGGCAAGCTTCGCGCCGCCCTTCACCGCTTCGTCGATCCACTCGGCGACCCGGTCGGCCTCACGGATCTGGATCAGCGGGCCGACCTCGGTGTCCTTCAGGGTGGGATCGCCGGTGCGCAACTTCTCCACGCGTGCGATCAACGCCTGGGTGAAGTCGTCGGCGATGGCGTCGTGCACGAAGATGCGCTGGGTGGACACGCACACCTGCCCGGCATGGTAGTAACCGCCTTTGACGATGGGCTCGATGATCTTGCCCAGGTCCGCGCTGCGGTCGACGATGGCCGGTGCCACGCCACCGTGCTCCAGTGCGGAACGTGCGCCATGGGCCAGCTTGGAATGCAGCGACCAGCCCACCTTTGCCGAGCCGATGAAGCTCAGGAAGGCCACGCGCTTGTCCGTGGCCAGCGCCTCGGCCAGTGCGTTGCCGTCCGGCAGGAAGGTCTGCGCCCAGGGTTCCGGCAGGCCGGCTTCGTGCGCCATCGCCACGAACTCCAGGCAGGACAGCGGTGTCGCCGACGCCGGCTTGATGATGACCGGGCAACCGACCGCGATGGCCGGTGCCACCTGGTGAACGATGAGGTTCAACGGATGGTTGAAGGCCGAAATCGCCGCCACGACGCCGATGGGCTCGCGGGTGGTGAACGCCCAGCGGTTCTCGGCTGCGGCCGAGAGCCCCATCGGAATCTCGCGCCCCGCGAAATTACGCAGTTCGTCGGCGGCGTTGTGCACGCCGTCGATGGCGCGGTTGGTTTCAACAATCGCATCCGGCAGCGGCTTGCCGCCTTCGCGGGCGATCTGCATCGCCAGATGGTCGCGCTTGGCCTCCATCAACGCGGCGAGCCGGCGCAGGATGGCAATGCGCTGGTGCGGCGGGAGCCAGCCATCTCGGTCCTTGAAGGCGCGCTGGGCGTTGCTGAGCTTGCGCTCCAGGTCGGCAGCGGTGTCGAAGGGGACTTCCGCGATCGGGGCGCGGTCGAAGGCTTGTACTACGGTCAGCATGGGGGTTTCCTTTAATTACGCACAGCCGACATCGGGCGTGCGGTTGCGCAGCTCGTTGACGAGTACGCGGGTGTTTTCGGAGTAGTCGATGGGCACGTCCAGCAGGTGTACGCCACCGCCGGCGAAGGCCGCGTCGATGGATGGCACCAGGTCTTCCACTGCGGTCACCCGGGTACCCTTGGCACCGTAGGCTTCGGCATAGCGCACAAAGTCCGGATTGCCAAAGCGCATGCCGAAGTCCTCGAAGCCATCCACCGCCTGCTTCCAGCGGATCATGCCGTAGGCGCTGTCGTTGAGGATCAGCACCACCAGATTCAGGCCCAACCGGACGGCGGTTTCCATCTCCTGCGAGTTCATCATGAAGCCGCCGTCACCGCAGACGGCCAGCACGCGGCGCTCGGGATACAGGATGGAGGCCATCATCGCCGACGGCAGCCCGGCGCCCATGGTGGCGAGCGCGTTGTCGAGCAGCAGCGTGTTGGCCACATGCGTGCGGTAGTTGCGGGCGAACCATATCTTGTACATGCCGTTGTCGAGACAGACGATGCCGTCTTCGGGCATGGCCTGGCGCACGTCGTTCACCAGCCGCTGCGGAGTGACCGGGAAGCGGTCCTCCTCGGCACGGTCGTTGAGGCGGGCCAGGATCTTCTGGCGCAGCTCCATCATGCCGGCGTCTTCGGTGAGCTTGCCTTCGAGCCGGTCCGCGAGCGCGCCGACCGTGCTGCCAATGTCGCCCAGCACCTCGATATCGGGCTGGTAGACCTGCTCCACGGTGGCCGACTGGAAGCCGACATGGACCACCTTGGGGCCGCCGCCGCTCTTCATCAGGAACGGGGGTTTTTCGACCGTATCGTGGCCGATGGCGACGATCAGGTCGGCCCGTGCGACCGCCTCGTGCACGTAGTCGCCTTCCGAGAGTGCGGCGGTGCCCATGTACAGGTTGGAGCCACCCGTCACCGCGCCCTTCCCCATCTGGGTATTGAAGAACGGCAGCCGCGTGCGCGTCACGAAGGCGGACAGCGCGTCGGCCAGCCAGGGTCGGCTGCCGGCGGCACCGATCATCACCAGTGGGCGCTTGGCTGCGAGGATGGCCGCCGCTGCACGGTCCAGTGCGGCAGCGGGGGCGACCGGGCGCTCCAGCGGATGCACCGGTACGACCGGAACGGCGTCGACCTCTTCGCCGGCGATGTCCTCCGGCAGCTCCAGATGCACCGGGCCGGGGCGCTCTTCCATGGCGACCCGGAAGGCATCGCGCACGGTTGCAGGGATGGCGGCCGCGTTGACGATCTGGCGGGTCATCTTGGTCAGTGGCTTCATCGACGCCACGATGTCCACGATCTGGAACCGTGCCTGCTTGGCGCTCATGACCGCCTTCTGGCCGGTGATGAGGATCAGTGGCCATGCGCCCAGATGGGCGTAGGCGGCACCGGTGGAGAAGTTCAGCGCGCCGGGGCCGAGGGTGGCCAGGCAGACCCCGGGCCGACCGGTGAGCCGCCCGTGGGTGGCGGCCATGAAGGCGGCCGCCTGTTCATGTCGGGTCAGGACCAGCTCGATGCGGGAATTGCGGAGGGATTCGAGGAAGTCGAGGTTTTCCTCGCCTGGAACGCCGAAGATGCGATCAACGCCTTCGTTTTCCAGTGCGGCTACCAGTAAATCCGAGCCCTTGGGCATGGTTTCGGTCCTTTTGGAGGATGCGAAGGACTATACCCCTGCCCCTGTCGCGACGGCGGCAACAGAGTGTTCCCGCCTGCGCTCACGCGTTCTGCTTGGCCCAGCAGATGTCAGAGCGACCGGGAACGCCTATAGTGCGCCTCAACAACGGACACGGCGGATCAACATGCCTTTCATTGGAATCGGACTCCACGTACTTGCGGCCATCTTCTTCGCAGTACACGCCGTCCGCTCAGGTCAGAACCTCTATTGGCTGCTTCTCCTTTTCATGTTCCCGCTGCTAGGGAGTGTTGTTTACTTCTTTGCCATCTACCTGCCAGAAATCCGCTACTCGCGTGGTGCCCGGCAGGTGGCGCGCGCGGCGAACCAGTTGATCAATCCAGGCCGGGAGCTGCGCCAGGCACGGGAGCAGCTGGCGCATGCGCCTACCCTGCAGAACCGGGTCCATCTGGCCACGATGCTGCTGGAGTCGGGACAGGCGCAGGAGGCGCGTCCGCTGTTTGAGCAGGCGGCCAGTTCGCCGCTGGGCGACGAACCTCATATCCTGACCGGGCTGGCGCAGGCGCGGCTGGAGTCCGGAGAGCCGCAGCTTGCGGTGGAGGCGATGGAGGGTCTGTTTGCGCGTCGCCCGGAGATGCGTCGCAAGCCGCAGCCTGCGCTGCTGTATGCCGAAGCACTGGCGGCTTCTGGAGCTCTCGGGGCGCGCGCGGCGTTCGAGCATGCGGTGGAGTGCGGGAACGAGCCGGCGGCGCGCTGCCGCTATGCCGATTGGCTGTTGAGTCAGGCCGATGCGGCGGATCGGGAGCAGGCGCGTTCGCTGTATGCGGGCATTATTGATGATGCCCGCCAATGGACGCGCTTTGCACGTGACCACAATGCCGTGTGGCTTGAACGCGCCAAAGCGGCAATGAAGGGGGCGTAGAGCCACGCCCTGCGTGGCTGCGCGTTGCCAGAGTGGGTCGAAGCCACGCAGGGCGTGGCTCTACGT
>NZ_JASCOZ010000119.1 GCF_029960115.1 Stenotrophomonas sp. PS02289 | reverse complement strand
GCCGTTGGCCGGCCCTCGGTTATGCATGGGCCGGCCAACGGCCGGCGCTACCGAGGTGAACCCTCGTTTACAGCGACCTCGAAATCGTGAAGCTGCCATAGATCGGCGACTGCTCCTGGCCGTCGAACTCGCGGGTGCTGTGGTAGCGGGCGAGGGCGAACTTCCAGCGGTTGTACATCACCGCCAGGCCGTACCCGGCCTGGGCCACAAACGGGCGTTTGTCGACGCTGTGGCTGTTGCGGAAGGTGTTGCCATCCAAGGTGATATCGCGCACGACCCAGGCCGCGTCAGTGGTCGCGAACAGGTGGAACGACCAGCCACTGGGCTTGCCGCCGCGGGTCGGCGCGGTGTTCTCGCCGGCCGGGCGCAGCGGCGTGCTGCCGAAGTCGTCCGGCAGCTTCCAGCCGAAGCGCACTTCGCCGCCGCCGTTGAGATGGGTGGCCAGGTTGCCCACCGCACCGCCGTAGTGGCTGATCGCATCCCAGCCCCAGCCGCCCAGATTCTCGGTCGCATCGGCCGGCCAGCGGCGCATGCGCTCGTGGGTGAGCATGATCACCGGTTCGTTGTGCAACTGGTTGTCCCAGCCCTGGAACTTCTCGTCGCCGAGTGCGTCGTGCACGGCGTTCTGGACCTCCTTGCCCAGCGCCCAGGGGCCGACCACGCCCAGAGCCAGCTGGGTGGTCTGCAGGCGATCGCCGCGGCGCGCGTTGTAGCCGAAGCTGCCCACCAGCACACCGGCATAGGGGCGGTCGTCCTCGATCAGGTCCTTGCGGGTGAAGTCCTTGGGCGTGTAGATCCCCTGGCCGAAGCTGAAGATCATGTTCTGCTGTTCGAACTCACCCGGGGCCAGCCGCTCCAGGTGGCGGTTCACCCAGCGCGCCAGGCGCGGCAGGCAGGGGTCATCGGTGTAGTCCACCAGGTTCGGCGACACCAGGGTGATCTGCGCCCCGTTGGTGTAGCCCTGGTCCTGGTCGGCGCCCCCGAAGAGGTCGTTGTCGACCCGGAAGTTGACCTGCGGCGGGTGGTCCCGCATCGCATCCGGTCCGCATTGTTCGGCCGCCTGCGCGACGGGCGCGGCCACGGCGAGTACACCGGCAAGCGCGGCCGGTAACGCATAAGGCTTCAAACGCATGATGGTTCCGCTGACTGAATTGGCTTCTTTTTATGCGCAGACAGCGTAGTGAAGACGTGAGGCCCCCTCAACGCCGCGCATGCACTGGACTGTGCCGTCCGTGAAGACCGATTTTCACGTGCGGTTGGGCGACGCTGTGCGCATGATCCCGCCACGCTTGGGTTTCGTCGTTTTCGTCCCCATAATCCCGCCCATGGAAATCAAGTCTGACAACCCTGAACACGGCTTCCAGTTCCCCGGTCAGTTCGAGCTCAGCGCCATGGGCGCGGCCAACATCGGGCTGGAGCATGAGCTTCCGCGCCTGCTGCAGGCCGCCGGCATCGACGTGCTGAAAGAGCGCATCAGCTGGAAGACCTCGTCCAACGGCAAGTACGTCTCGGTCCGGCTGGTCTTCAAAGCCGAAAACCGCCAGCAGTACGACACCGCGCACGAAGCCCTGCGCGACCACCCGGAAGTGAAGTGGACGCTGTAAGCGAGTGCGCCCTGGACGCCGCTGCCCCCGGGCAGCGCGTCGCCCGCCCGGCGGTGGTGCGTGACCTGGGCCGGCAGCCCTACGCCCCGGTCTGGCATGCAATGCAGCGTTTCACCGATGCGCGTACCGACGCCACCGACGACGAGCTGTGGGTGGTCGAGCACGATCCGGTGTTCACCCTGGGCCAGGCCGGCAAGGACGAGCATGTGCTTGCCCCCGGCGACATCCCGGTGCTGCATGTGGACCGCGGTGGCCAGGTGACCTACCACGGCCCGGGCCAGATCGTGATCTACCCGCTGCTGCAGCTGCGCCGGCTCGGTATTGGCGTGCGCGATTACGTCTGCCGGATCGAGCAGGCCATCATCGACACCCTCGACGAATGGAATATCGGCGCTGAACGGCAGGACGGGGCACCCGGCGTCTACGTGGCCGGGGCCAAGGTCGCCGCGCTCGGCATCCGGGTCCGCCGCGGCTGCACCTTCCATGGTCTGGCCTTCAACGTGGCCATGGACCTGGAGCCGTTCCGACGCATCAACCCCTGTGGCTACCAAGGGCTGCAGGTGACCTCGGTGGTAGACTTGGGGGGGCCGTCCGGCATGGCGGCCGTCAAGCCGGTACTGCTGGGCCATCTGGCCCGCCAGTTCGGCCTGGACCTCCAGCCCACCTCTGAACTGCCCGATCTGACTGACGCGGCCTGACCGCCGCCGACCAAGGCCATGACTGAAACCACCGCTCGCATCATTCCCCTGCAGGTTGTGCAGGGTGACACGCCGTCCGCCGCCCCGCTGCAGGCGGGCGTGAAACAGCTGGGCGGTGACAAGATCGGCCGTTCGCCGGTGCAGTTCGCCGACGCCCCGGTGCTGCGCAAGCCCTCCTGGATCCGCGTGCGCATTCCCTCGGGCAATGCCGTGCAGACCCTGAAGGCCAAGCTGCGCGAAAACCGCCTTGTCACGGTCTGCGAAGAGGCCAGCTGCCCGAACATCCACGAGTGCTTCAGCCACGGCACCGCGACCTTCATGATCCTCGGTGAGGTCTGCACCCGGCGCTGCTCGTTCTGCGACGTGGCCCACGGCCGTCCCAAGCCGCCGGATGCCGGCGAGCCGGCCAGCCTGGCCCAGACCGTGGCCGACATGGGCCTGAAGTACGTGGTGGTGACCAGCGTCGACCGTGACGACCTGCGTGACGGCGGTGCCCAGCACTTCGCCGACTGCATCGGCGCGATCCGTGCCAGCTCGCCCAACACCCGCATCGAAGTGCTGACCCCGGACTTCCGCGGCAAGGGCCGCATGGAGCGCGCGCTGGACATCCTGGCCACCAACCCGCCGGATGTGTTCAACCACAACATCGAAACCGTGCCGGACCTGTACCGCAATGTCCGCCCGGGTGCCGATTACCAGTGGTCGCTGACCCTGCTGAAGAACTTCAAGGCCCAGCACCCGTCCATCGCCACCAAGTCCGGGATCATGCTCGGCCTGGGCGAGGACATGGACCAGGTGCGCGCCACCATGCGTGACCTGCGCGCCCATGACGTGGACATGATCACCATCGGCCAGTACCTCCAGCCGACCGCCCACCACCACCCGGTGCTGCGCTACTGGACCCCGGAGGAGTACAAGGCGCTGGAAGACTACGGCTACGAGCTGGGCTTCAGCCACGTGGCCTCCGGCCCGATGGTGCGCTCCTCGTACCACGCCGACGTCCAGGCAAAAGGGGCGGGCGTCGCCTGACGCCCCCGAACGTTCACAAATCGATACGGACGTCGGTTTAGGCTGGAAATCCGCCGCAACTTTCGGCACTGTCGTGTTGTCTGATCTGCACGCAGTCTTCCCCTTGGCAAGGTGCCATGAGCAAGTTGATGAAATTCAAAGCCCCCGCATTCCTGATGGCCCTGGCACTGACCGTGCCGCTGGCGTGGTCGGCCTACGCCGATTCTCCGGCCCTCCCGTCGGCCACCACTGAAGACCAGGTCACCACCTCCAAGCTGGTGTATGGGCTGCTTTCCGACAGCCGCTACGCCTATCGGCCGCGCGCGCTGGACGCCGCCACCTCCAAGGACGTGTTCAAGCGTTACCTTGAGACGCTCGATGGCAGCAAGCAGTTCTTCACCCAGGCCGACATCGCCCGCTTTGCGCCGTTTGAAGCCAACATCGCCACGGCCATCAAGGATGGCCAGATGGAACCGGCGTTCGAGGTGTTCGCAGTCTACAAGCGGCGTGTGGGCGAGCGCGTGGGGTATGCCCGCAAGCTGCTCAAGCAGGACTTCGACTTCAGCAGCCAGGAGCGCTTCGACTACGACCGCAAGGACGTACCGTGGGCCGCCAGCACCGCTGAACTGGATGATCTCTGGCGCAAGTCGGTGAAGAACGACTGGCTGCGGCTGAAGTTGGCCGGCAAGCAGCCGGCTGAAATCCGCAAGACGCTGGACAAGCGCTATGCGACGCTGGAGAAGTCGGTCAACGAACTGAAGGGCGAAGACGCGTTCCAGTTCTTCCTCAACGCCTACACCAGCGCGGTGGATCCGCACACCGATTACTTCACCCCGCGCACCGCCGAAAACTTCAACCAGGCCATGTCGCTGTCGCTGATCGGTATCGGTGCACAGCTGCAGCGCCAGGATGACATGGTGGTGATCCGCGAGATCATTGCCGGTAGTCCGGTCGCGCTGGACGGCACCTTGAAGCCGGGTGACCGCATTGTCGGCGTCGGCCAGGGCAAGTCCGGTCCGGTCGAGGATGTGATCGGCTGGCGCATCGACGACGTCGTCGCCAAGATCCGTGGCAAGAAGGACACCCAGGTGCGTCTGGAGTTCATCCCGGCGGAAGAAGGTGTGGATGGCAAGCACCACATGCTGGTGCTCACCCGCGACAAGATTCGTCTGGAAGAACAGGCCGCCAAGGGCGAAACCCTGACGATTCCGGGCAAGAACGGTGAACCCGAGCGTCGGGTCGGCGTGATCAAGCTGCCGACCTTCTACCAGGACTTCGAAGGCCGTCGTAACAATCCCACCAACTACACGTCGGCCACGCGCGACGTGGCCAAGCTGCTGGCCGGTTTCAAGAACGACAAGCTCGACGGCGTGGTGCTGGACCTGCGCAACAACGGTGGCGGTTCGCTGGACGAAGCGGTGGAACTCACCGGTCTGTTCATCGAGCAGGGTCCGGTGGTGCAGCAGCGCGAATCCGGTGGCCGGATCACCGTCCGCAACGACACCAGCAACGCGGTGGCATGGGACGGCCCGCTGGCCGTGCTGATCAACCGCGGTTCGGCGTCGGCGTCGGAAATCTTTGCCGGTGCCATCCAGGACTACGGCCGTGGCCTGGTCATTGGTGAAACCACCTTCGGCAAGGGCACCGTGCAGAGCATCGTCGACCTGGACCGTTGGCCCAGCGGCGAAGCGCAGCGCTTTGGTCAGGTCAAACTGACCATTGCCCAGTTCTTCCGCGTCAGTGGCAGCAGCACCCAGCACAAGGGCGTCGTGCCCGACCTGGCCTTCCCGGCCAGCGTGGACGCCACCGAGTACGGCGAAAGCACCTACGACAACGCCCTGCCGTGGACCCGTATCGCCGCCGTGCCGCACACCCAGTACGGCAACTTCGGTCCGCTGCTGCCCAAGCTGGAATCCCGCCATGCCGCCCGCATCGCAGGCGACAAGGAATTCCAGTGGTGGAACGAGGACGTGGAGCAGTTCCGCACCGAAGCGGCCAAGAAGTACATCTCGCTCAATGAGGGCGAGCGCCGTGCCGAGCGGGAACGCCAGGACAAGCAGCGCAAGGACCGCCAGGCCATGCGCAAGGAGCTGGGCCTGGACCTGGACCCGCTGGCTGACGACAGCAATGATGACGGCCTGACCGGCAACGAGCGCGACATCGTCAAGGACGCCGCACGTGAGAAGGCCGCTGAAAAGCGCCCGGATCCGCTGCTGCGTGAGTCGGCCTCGATCCTGGCCGACGCGGTCAACCTGCTGGCCGAAGACCGCCCGCTGTCGGCACAGGTGCTGCCGCAGTCGACCGCAGTGGGTCGCTGGGCCGATTGATCGGCGTGAACCAACCGATAACGAAGGGCCGGCCACAGCGCCGGCCCTTTGTTTTCTAGACCCCGCGCATACGCAGGCAGGACTAAGCTGGAGCGAATCCGTTCCTGCAGGAGCGCCCATGCGGCTTTCCCACGCACTTCCGGCCGGTCTGCTGGCCGTCTCACTCAGCGCCTGCGGCGGCCGCGCGGCTGACAGCACGCTGCTGCGCGAGTCGTTCGACTCCGGTGACACCTACTCGCGCACCGTCCCCGGCTCGCCCGCCACGGCCTGCGAGGCGGCGCGGCGCACCCTGCTCAGCCAGGGCTACGCGATTGCCCGCTACGGCAGCGATGCGGTCGAGGCCAACAAGAACTTCCAGCCGCGCGACGATGAGCACGAGCAGCTGGTGCTGCGCATCTCCTGCGCGCCGCGCGGTGATGAGGCGCTGGTGTTCATCAGCGCCGTGCAGGACCGCTATGCACTGAAGAAGAGCCCGACCTCGGCCAGCGTGGGCGTCGGCGCACTCGGTTCGGTGTCGCTGCCGTTCGGCAGCAATGACGATTCGCTGGTGAAGGTCGCCAGCAGCACCGTGCAGGATGCCGATTTCTACCGGCGCTTCTTCGCGCGCCTGCAGCAGTACCTGCCCGCCGCGGCCGCGGGCACACCGCCACCGCCGTCGCCCGCCGAGTCGCCTGCTGATCCCATTCCGGCCACGCCGCCCGCACCTCCGGCCCCCGCCACCGTGCCGACCCCACCTGAGCCGGTGCCCGAGGCGGTGCCCGAGGCCACCCCTTCGACGGACGTTCCGACGCCGCAGGCCTGAGCGGGCGCACGCTGCCGTGCATCGCCTGCGCCGGTTGACGATCACCCTCGTGATGGCCGCGCTGGCGACGGCTGCGCAGGCAGCGGACTGCACGGAGGCCTTGCTGCGCGAGCTGGGCTGGCAGATCGGTACCACCACATCGGCGGTACCGCAGGTGCACGGCGGCGCGGCCTGCGCGCGCGCCGACCTCGTGGCGGCGCGGGCTGCCGGCGACCTGCGCGTGCAGCTGCCGGAGCACTGGGATGCATCGCAACGGCAATTCTTCCTGCGTACGCTGATCGATGACCCCGCCACCGTGTGCGCCTATGCCTTCAAGCTGGGCCAGGCGACGCGTCGCGCCACCACGCGGCTGCAGGACAATGCCGGCTATCGCTTCTCCGCGCTGCAATTGGGCTGGATCGGCTTTGGCCTCGGCGGCAGTCGTGCACAGGGCTGGGAGGGCTTCCGCAGTTTCGGTCGTGGCTATCAGCCGGCCGGCCGCAACAGCGTGGCGCTGGATGCGTTCTATCAGGGCCGCGTGCGCAGCGAATGCGGGGTAGGGCGGCAGGTGGCACAGCTGGCCACGCAGCGCGAGCTGTACGGAGATGCGGCGTTCGATGCGGAGTTCAGTGCTGGTGAGCTGTCCATTGGCACCTTCCTGACCCTGCACGACACCGACAGCATCCTGCTCGGCCACCACGCCGGCGAATTCCTGGCCGATGGCAAGGCGGTGCAGACCGCGCAACGGGGTCGCCAGGCGTTCGTCGGCGCGCCCGGCTTCATCGAGCATGTGTTCGACAAAACCTACCTGGACGACATCACCAACCAGGCCGAGAACTTCGTCATCGTCGATGTCAGCGACGCGGCCGCACGCGCGCTGCGCGAGCACGGCGGCTTTGCGCACTATGACCGCATCAACCGGCGCATCTGGGCGCTGTCCCGGCAGCTGCCAGGACACAGCGCCCGGCGCTTCGAGCGTCTGCTGTTCGAGCGCGATCCGGTTCTGCGCCAGGCGCTGCCGGCGGCCCAGCGCCCCGTGCTTGCTGAACTGGACGCCTTGCTGGACGATCCGTTCTATCAGGGGTTCCTGATTTATGTGCACCCACGCGGTATACGTCCTGTGGGCTACCACGTGGTGCGCCTGCTCGACCGCAATCCGCGGACGCCATTCGCCTTCGAGCTGGGCCTGCACAACCTGCATACCACGCTGTACCGCCGTTGGATCGACGCCCGTCTGCGCCAGTGCGCGACGGAGTCGACATCGCATTCGCAACCCGAGCAAAGGTGATTGATGGACATTGCAATGATTGGACTGGGGCGCATGGGCGCCAACATGGCCGAGCGCCTGCATCGCGGCGGCCACCGCGTGATCGGTGTCGACCCGGGCGAGGCCGCACGCGGTGCCGCCGCCGCGCGCGGCTTCGAGGTCAGTGCGTCACTGGCCGACGCGCTGGCTGCGCTGCCGGTACCGCGCGTGGTGTGGCTGATGGTGCCGGCCGGCGAGGTGGTCGACCAGACTTTGGCATCGCTCGCGCCGCACCTCTCCGAGGGCGACGTGGTGATCGATGGCGGCAACTCGTACTACAAGGACAGCATGCGCCGCTCCGCGCAGCTGCTGCAGGACGACGTGACCTATCTCGACTGCGGCACCAGCGGGGGCGTGTGGGGTCTGCAGGAGGGCTACAGCCTGATGATCGGCGGCGACAAGGCGGCCGTGGAGCGGCTGGGCGACATCTTCCGCACGCTGGCACCGGCCGCCGATCGCGGCTGGTCGCATGTCGGCCCGAGCGGGGCAGGGCACTACTGCAAGATGATTCACAACGGCATCGAGTACGGCATGATGCAGGCCTACGCGGAGGGCTTCGCGCTGATGCAGCGCAAGGCCGAGTTCAACCTCGACCTGGCCGAGGTCGCCCGTACCTGGCAGCACGGCAGCGTGGTGCGCTCGTGGCTGCTGGACCTGAGCGTGGATGCACTGGACAAGAACCCGCAACTGGATGGCATCGCACCCTACGTGCCCGATTCCGGCGAAGGTCGCTGGACGGTCGCCGAGGCCATCGATCTGGACGTCTCCGCGCCCGTGATCACCCTTTCGCTGCTGGAGCGACTGCGCTCACGCGAAGGCAATTCCTACAGCGACCGCATGCTGTCAGCCCTGCGCAACCAGTTCGGCGGACACCAGATGAAAACCGACTGACGCAATCCGCGATGCATGTCCTGGCTTCTGCGTTGGTAGCGTCGGTCGATAGACGACGGCCGTGAAACACCCAGCATCCGGTAACGCATGACCCTGATCGAAACGTGCCGACACGCAAGGCGTGTCGGCTACAACGTAACCCGGTTCCCTTGCAGGGCACTTTCCACCCCCGCCTCCAACAACCGCATCACCTGCAACGCCTGCGCGGCACTCACCGTGGCGTCCCCCTCACCGCGCACCGTACCCGCAAACGCCGCATACAGCCGCCGATAATCCCCGACAACATTATCTACAGTGCTCCGGCTCACACGGCCGTCTGACTCCTGCCTCACCACCACGCCATGCACCGGGTCCACCCCATACCCCGGTGCTCCAGGCGCAACCCCAGCGCGCAGCTGCTCCTCCTGCACATCCAGGCCTTCCTTGATGTAACTGCCCAGCGTGCCATGCACCGCAAAGCGCGGTGCCGACGCACTCACCAGCGACCCCGCATGCACGATCGCACGCATGCGCGGGTAATGCAGCACCGCATGGAAGTAATCGTTGCTGCGCGCACCCTCACGCTGCGCAGCGATATCCGCGGTGATCGCCTGCGGCCACCCAAACAGCACCAGCATCTGATCGAGCAGATGTGGCCCCAGGTCCATCCACAAGCCAGCACCGGGTGCCTCGCTCTCGCGCCAGCGGTCGCGGACCTGCGGACGGAAACGATCGAAGTGCGAATGACATTCGGCCACGTCGCCCAGCGTTCCGTCGGCAATCAATCGCTGCAGGGTCAGAAAGTCCGCATCGAAGCGCCGGTTCTGGAACACACTGACAACGCGATCCGCCTCACGCGCAGCCGCAACCACCGCTTCGGCTTCCGCCACGCTCAACGCAAACGGCTTGTCGACCAGCACGTGCTTTCCTGCGCGCAGTGCCGCAATCGCCAGCGGCGCGTGCTGCGCGTTGGGCGTGGCAATCACCACGGCATCGACCGCCGGGTCGGCAAGCAGCGGCTCCACATCCGAGTGGATGTGTACATCGGTAAACCGCCGCATCAGCGCATCGCGCTGCGAACTGACAATGCTGTGCAGTGCCAATCCCGGTGTGTGCTGCAGCAATGGCGCATGGAAAACGCTTCCAGCGAGGCCGTAACCGATCAAACCTACCTGCGCTATCGTGTTCATCCTAAAACTCCTGGAAACAACGAGATAATCGTAAACGCTGTTGGTGCACTGCGGAAACATGAACCGTTGTGAATCGCCCGCGTCGATTCACAACAGCGTTATTCCAAACCGACGCAGTTTCCACGCACGGTCTTCCATAGTGATTCCACAAACACGGGAGACATCCGCATGACCAACAAGACCCGCAATCTGCTTGCCGCTTCCCTCGCCCTGGGCATGGTGTTCGCCAGCACGTCGGTCATGGCCAAAGACCCGCCGAAGACCGGCGACAAGGCCATGGACCACAGTGCCATGACCCATGCCGATACCCACGACTCGACTGAGCCGGTGTCCGACAGCTGGATCACCACCAAGGTCAAAGCGGACCTGCTCGCCAGCAGCAACGTGCCGGGCACCAAGGTGGAAGTGGAAACCGTCAATGGTGTGGTAACCCTTAAGGGCAATGTCGCCACCAAGGCCGAGCATGACAAGGCCGTGACCACGGCCAAGGGCATCAAGGGCGTGCAGCGCGTTGATGCGACCGCGCTTAAGGTGTCGCCGGCCGCTGCCAGCCGCTGAAGCACCGCCATCCGGTTGTGATGAAAGGGCACCCCAAGCGGGTGCCCTTTCTTTTCTTAATTTGTCCTGAATGGAGTCCCATTCACGTTGGTGTGGAGTATATTCACCGCTTCGCTTTCCACAGGGGTGGAAGGCCGGGGATGCGGATACTCTGACGAGGGGCTATGGCGCTGCGGTTCAGTGACGATCTCAAGGCGGGGCGGGCGGTTGCCGGTCCTGCAGGTAAACGCCATGCCGCGTAACGGCCCGGTCCTGGGACATCTGCGCATCCTGCTGGTGGACGACTCGCCCGATGAGGCGGCCCTGCTGAGCGGGCAGATTCTCGCCGCGGGGCTGGACGCCAGCTTCGAGCGCGCCGAAAGCGCCGACGAGCTGCGCCAGGCCCTCGCGCGGGAAACCCCGGACATCGTGCTCTCGGACCTGAGCCTGCCCGGTTTCTCCGGACTGGACGCGCTGCGGATCGTGCGCGAGAGCCACCCGGACATGCCATTCATCTTCGTCTCGGGCACCTTGGGTGAAGAGGTCGCCGTGGCCGCCCTGCGCGAGGGAGCCAACGACTACATCATCAAGCATCAGCCGGCGCGGCTCCCTTCCGCCGTGGCGCGGGCGGTGCGTGAGGCGCGGGGCGCGCTGGACCGGGCCCGGGTCGAGGCCGAGCTGATGCGCGCACAAAGGCTGGAAAGCCTGTCGTTGCTGGCCGCCGGCCTCAGCCACGATCTGCGCAACATCCTGCAGCCGTTGCTGATCATGCCGGACCTGCTCAAGGCCCGCACCGACGACCCGCAGCTGCGACATCTGGCCGACGTGATCGCCGAATGCGGGCGGCGCGGGCACGAGATGGCCGAGTCCATGCTGTCGTTCGTACGTGGGTCGCGCACGCCCAGCGAGCCGATCCGGGTGGCCATGCTCTTCGAGGCAGTAGCGCTGCTGTTGCGCAGCAACCTGCCACCGGAGGTCGAGCTCGAACTGGCCGTGGCCGACCCCGAACTGACCGTGCATGCCAACTACACCGAGCTGCAGCAGGTGTTGTTGAATCTGGCCTTGAACGCCATCCAGGCGATGCCTGACGGCGGCCGCCTGACCCTGCTGGCGCAGGCGGACATCGATCCTCAGGGGCTGGCGTGGTTGCGCATCGCGGTGTCTGACGAAGGCACGGGCATGAGCCCGGAGGTGCTTTCGAACCTGTTCAATCCGTTCTTCACCACCAAGCCCAACGGGACCGGCCTGGGCCTGATGTCGTGCAAGCGCATCATCGAAGGCGCGCAGGGCCGTATCACGGTGCAGAGCGCACCCGGTACCGGCACACGCTTCGACCTGCTGCTGCCGGCCTATGTGTCCGCGCCGGACGCACCGGTGGTGGAAGCGCCGGTGGCGGCGGGCAGTGGGCAGTCGATCCTGGTCGTTGATGGCGAGGCCACCCGGCTGTCGCTGCTGGGTAACGCACTGTCCAGCCAGGGCTATCACCTGCAGCTGGCCTGCGACGGCGCAGCGGCGCTGCGCTGGATGCAGCAGGAAGCGATGCCCGCCCTGGTGATCGCCGATGCCGGGTCCAAGCTGCTGTCGGCCAGTTCGCTGCTGCGCGAAATGGCCGCGCTGGGCTACCACGGCCCGGTGCTGGTGCTGGAAAGCGAAGATGTGCCCGTGCGCCGCAGCCGCTTCCCCACCGGCGTGCCTGTGCACGTGCTGCGCAAGCCATTGGAGATGCAACAGGTGTTTCGTTCAGTGGCCGAGGCGCTGGGGTAGGTCACGACCGTGGGTCGTGACCGCTCGACTCCCACGGAAACCGCGGCAACGCTGCCACCGCCTGTTCCAGCCGCCGTGACCAGTTGCCATGGATATCCGCATACAACGGACTGTCCGCGGACAACCGCATGCGCTGACTGATCTGCAGGTCGCCCGCGCGCAGCAGCACCAGGTCGAATGGCAATCCCACCGAGAGGTTGGAGCGCACGGTGGAATCCAGTGACACCACCGCCGTGCGCGCCGCGTCGTCCAGACGGGTATGCGAGCGGATGATGCGGTCGAGGATGGGCTTGCCGTACTTGGACTCGCCGATCTGCAGGAACGGGGTCTCCGGCGAGGCCGCAATCGCATTGCCCAGCGGGTAGATCATGTACAGCCCGGGGCGCTCGTTGCCGACCTGGCCGCCCAGGATCAGCGTGGCCTGGGTGTTCACCCCGTCATGGCCGTGCTCGGGCGTGTTGCTTTTGACCTGGCTGTCCACCAGGACCCGGCCCACGTACTCGGCCACCTCGAACAGGTGGCGGTAGGCCAGCAGGCTCTCCGGGCGCTGCTCCTGCGCATCACGGCGCAACCGCGACACCAGCAGCTGGGTGGTGGCGAGGTTGCCCGCCGCCATGAGCACGAACACGGCCTGGCCTGGAAACTCGAACTCGTGCAGCTTGCGATGCACGCGAACATCGTCCAGGGAGGCGTTGGTCCGGGTATCGGCGGCGAAGACCAGGCCTTCATCCACCTCGATGCCGACGCAATAGGTCATGACAACCCTCTATGATGTGCACCCCGATTCTATGCGGTGGCCGTGACGGCACCATGTGGATTCGCCCCACGCACGCTGAATACCATGACCACTGTGCTACTGAGCCTGGGCAGCAACCTGCAGCCGCAACAGCATCTTCACGCCGCGGTGGCCGCGCTGCGCCAGCGTTTCGGGGCGATTACCGTCTCCCCGGCGTACCGCACCGCCGCCGTCGGCTTTGACGGACCGGCCTTCCTGAACAACGCCGTGGCGATCGAGACCGAGCTGCCACTGGATGCGCTGGATACGTGGCTGCATGCGCTGGAAGACGCCCACGGGCGCGACCGCAGCGGCCCGCGTTTCTCCGACCGCACCCTGGACATCGACGTGGTGTTCTATGGCGACCTGATCGTCGAAGGCCCCGGGCACCTGCGCATTCCGCGCCCGGAGCTGAAGCACGCCTTTGTGATCAAGCCGCTGGCGGATATCGCGCCGGACTTTGTGGATCCGGTCAGCGGGTTGACCCTGGCCGCGTTGTGGCGGGCGCATGCGCAGCGCGATGAGGTGTTCGAAGTGGTGGAGCTGACGCCGTAACGGATACACCGTGCACCGTCTGGGCCGGCCAACGGCCGGCGCTACCGGACGCATCTCCGTCGCGTCGCGGCGTGCAACAACATCGGTTGGCGTTCACGCACGCTCCCGGTAGCGC
>NZ_JASCOZ010000118.1 GCF_029960115.1 Stenotrophomonas sp. PS02289 | reverse complement strand
ACTGCGGGCGCGTGCATGGCGCGAAAGCCCCTGGCCGCGGGTAATTAGGAGAGAGGCCGGCCGGGCGCGCGGCGCGCCGCGCGGAACCTGGTTAGCGCCCTTGGACAACTAGTGTTTTGAGATCAGCTCTTGCTCAACGAGCCGAGCTCCATATGGCGTGATCATAATTGAGTCACCCTTGATTTCGATTAGGCAGTCCTTGAACAATTTCTCAAGCACTCGCGCCCTAAATCCTCCGCCGTACTTAACCCATGCGCGCGCGTCCCCAATCTTGACCCAACCAGGAGTTGCATAAAGAAGGATCAACACCTTCTTTGCTGCCGAAAGACTGGGATCCAAAACTCTCTTTACACCATCAACCTCCCATACCAGCGGATGAACTCGCTCGGCCAGAACGTCGACGGCACTCTGAGCTTCTTCTATCGAGACTTGATGTGTGACACGAATGAGCTCCGCGACGATCCACGCTGCAGCCTCACGAACCAGGGTCGCATCCATCTTGTTGGAAACAACATCGCCACCCACATGACCGACATTTCTGTTGTTCCTCACCTCGTACAACGAAGGGAGCAAGCGTGGAATAAGTATTCGTATTGAACGATCACCTACCGCCAAGGGTGCTAGAGATTCCAAACTGCGACATGCTTGAACGAAGTTTCCCGGCTTTTGGGGTGCATCAGGATAGACACCTGTAAGCATCCCATTGATCACCGTATATGCCACCTCGCAGAATCTTCCCGCATCCAATGATGCCAACTTCCATCGCCCTTCGGCGTACGCGACGCATATGCCTACGTACTCTTGAATAAGCGGATCGCGAAGCGCCGCCGGAATTTGAGCGAGGAGAAGTCCCGAGTTGATCACTCAACCTTCCCTACCGACTTCTTCTTTCTTTTAGCTGGAGCAGCCTTTCTCGACGATCCGCTGAAGCCACTCTCCACTGCTGCCTCCCCCACTTGAGTGAGATAGGACTGACTACCTTCATCATGTATCCACGCGGATTTGACCGCATTGTTGTAGTCCCGAGCATAATTCGGACCAGGCGACGTCAATTTAGCTTTTGCAAAGTAAGGCTGGAGATCTGACTTCGAAAAATGCTGATTTCCTTCGAATTGCTCCCTGTAGTAGGCAAAACAGGCAATCCGCTGCGCATTTGTTGTGGGATTTTTTTCCTTTAGGAGTTCGACCAGAGAAATTGGCTTACCCGTTGCCTGACGCTGTCGGGCAGGCTCAAGTGAATCCAAGGCCGCAGCTTCAGAAGTTGGCATGGAACTTCTTGGCGGAGGTAGCGCTGCCGAAATTCCAAATAGGGCAACTACCGATTGCACCACTCGGGCGCGTTCTTCAGGAGATAACGGCATTAGAGCTTTTACAACTGAGGAATTCGCATCTGCGACCTTGGAAAGATCTTCTTCAGCCATAGCACACCATCCTTAGGCGTAGCCCACAAGCCGGGCAATGGCCATCATTACCCCAAACCGCCCCCCAAAGCTACTGAATGATTGGGCTGGCCACTTCTGTCTCCCGACCCGCAAGCCGGGTTGACACAATGTCGGATTATTCCAAAACAAAAAAGCCGACCCAGAAGGTCGGCTTTCTTAGATTCCGCAACATGGTGGGCGGTACAGGGATCGAACCTGTGACCCTTGCCGTGTGAAGGCAATGCTCTACCGCTGAGCTAACCGCCCGGTGTGTTGCTGAGCCGCTCATTATAGGGCGGATTTCGTACTCGTCAACGCTTTTTTACAATTGCCTTCACATCGTGTGCGTGGGCTTGTCCGAGTTCAGCGTACCGGCCAGCGCGGTCTCGATCTTGTTGCGCACGTTCTCGCCTTCCTGGCCGTCGGCCAGCTGCACGCCGATGCCGGCGCTGCGGTTGCCCTGGGCACCGGCCGGGGTCACCCACACCACTTTGCCGGCCACAGGCAGGCGCTCGCTGCTGTCGGGCAGCGTCAGCAGCAGGAAGACCTCGTCACCCAAGAAGTAACGCTTGGGCGTGGGCACGAAGATGCCGCCGTTCTTGATGAACGGCATGTAGGCGCTGTACAGCGACGCCTTGTCCTTGACGGCCAACGACAGGATGCCTTGGCGGGCGTTGGTGGCGCTCATTTATCTATTCCCCTTTGCGTGCCGCTCGTTGACCTTGTTCCATGCCAACAACAATTCCACCACCGCCAGATCGGCGCGCACGGTAGTGCGCAACATATCGCGGGTACGGTTGGCGGCGTCGAACCAGGCCCCCAGCTTGTTCAATCGCTCCGCATCGGTCAAGCCACCGCCGCTGGCTTGTGCCAGGGCGAGGTCGGCGGCGAAGCGCAGACGCAGGGCGGCGTGCTCGTCCGCGCACCAGCGCTGGGCCAGCTCCACCGCGCTGCTGCGGCCGGCGACCAGTGCCTCCAGGTCGCTGGCGACCTGCCGGCGCAGGGTCAGGCCGTCGTACTTCAGCCAGTCGTCGGCCAGCCCGGGGTGGCCGCGGGCGGCGTCCAGGGCTTCGCGGGCGCTGGCCTCGCTGTGGCCCTGGGCCTGCAGCCAGGCCAGCGCTTCCTCGCGCGGCGGCAGCTTGAATTCCAGGCGCTGGCAGCGGCTGCGTACGGTGGCGGGCAGGCGCGCAGGGTCGCTGCTGATCAGCCACAGGTAGCGCCCGGGCTGGGGCTCTTCCAGGGTTTTGAGCAGGGCGTTGCAGGCGGCGCGGTTGATGGCGTCGGCGGGGTCGACGATGACCACCTGGGCGACGCCATACTGCGGGGTCAACGCCAGCTTCTGCGAGATCTCGCGGACCTGCTCGATGACGATCTCGGTGCGCAGCTTGTCGCCGGTCTTGTTCGGAATGAACGACACCTGCTGCAGATCCGGGTGGGTGCCGGCGGCAATCAGCTGGGCAGCGCGCTGGGCGGCAGCGGGTTCGCCGCGCTCGAGGACGTGCTTGGCCAGCTGTAGGGCCACCTCGGCCTTGCCGAGGCCGGCCGGGCCGCAGATCAGCAGGCCGTGGCCGAGACGGCCGGCGTCGAGCGCGGCGACGGTCTGGTCATAGGCGCGCTGCTGCCAGGGGGAGAACTCAGCCATTGCCGCCCTCCTTGGTCAGGTAGGCATCGATGGCGGCCACCACCTGGGCGGCGACGCCGGCCTGGTCCTGGCTGGCGTCGATCACGCGGAAACGCCCGGGCTCGGCGGCGGCGCGCTGGCGGAACACGGTGCGCACGCGCTGGAAGAAGTCGTCCTGCTCGCGCTCGATGCGGTCCGGGCCTTCGTCACGGCCGCTGGCGCGGGCGCGGCCGACGGCCACATCGACGTCCAGCAGCAGGGTCAGGCCGGGCTGCAGGCCGACGGTGCGGCGCTCCAGTTCGGCGATGAAGGCCGGGTCGAGGCCGCGCCCGCCGCCCTGGTAGGCGTAGCTCGAGTCGGTGAAGCGGTCGCTGAGCACGTAGGTGCCCTGGGCCAGTGCGGGTTGCACGACCTGGCGCACGTGCTGGGCACGGCCGGCGAACACCAGCAGCAGCTCGGCCTCGGCGCTCAGTGGCTCGGCGGCGATTTCGGGGTCGGGGGTCAGCACCAGCGCGCGGATGCGCTCGGCCAGCGGGGTACCGCCGGGCTCGCGGGTGAGCAGCACGGTGTGGCCGTGCGCTTCCAGTGCCTGCCGGATGGCGTTGAGCGCGGTGGTCTTGCCCGCGCCCTCCCCGCCTTCCAGGCTGATGAAATGCGGGTGGCGTTGCAGATCAGAGGTCATTGCGGTTGTGCCTGCTGCTGCGCGCGTTGCTGGCGCAGCTGCTGCAGATAACGGGCTACGGCGGTGTTGTGGTCGGCGTAGTTGGCCGAGAACACGTGCGCGCCGCTTCCATCGCCGACGGCGACGAAGTACAGCGCATCACCCGGCGCGGGCTGCGCGGCAGCGTGCAGCGCGTCGCGGCCGGGCATGGCGATCGGCGTGGGGGTCAGGCCGGCGCGGGTGTAGGTGTTGTACGGCGTGTCGGTGGTGAGGTCGCGCTTGCGGATGTTGCCGTCGTAGCTGCTGCCGATGCCGTAGATGACAGTGGGGTCGGTCTGCAGGCGCATGCCGATTTTCAGGCGGCGCGCGAACACGCCGGCAATCTGCGGACGCTCGCTGGCCAGCGCGGTTTCTTTTTCGATGATGGAGGCGAGGGTGAGCAGTTCGTACGGGGTGTTGAGCGGCAGGTCGTCGCTGCGGCTGTCCCAGGCGATGGCCAGTTCTTTCTCCATGGCGGCGTGGGCGCGCTTGAGCACGTCGACGTCGGTGTCGCCTCGCTGGTAGACGTAGGTTTCCGGCAGGAAGCGGCCTTCTGGGTGCTGGCCGGGGAAGCCGAGCTTGGCCATCAGTGCGCTGTCGTCGAGCTCGTCGGTGGTGTGCACGAGGGGATCGGCGCGCTTGAGCGCGGCGCGCAGCTGGCGGATGTTCCAGCCTTCAACGATGGTGACGCGGTGCTGCACGACGCGGCCCTGGCGCATGCGGGTGAGCAGTTCGCGCGGGGTGAGGCTGTTGTCGAGGGCGTATTCGCCGACCTTGAGCTTGCCGGCGGCGTCGAGCTGGCGGGCCAGCAGCTGCCACTGGGTGTCGGTGCCTTCGTCAACGCCGACCTCGCGCAGTTTGCGCACAACGGTGTTGAGGCCGTCGCCGGGGGCGATGATCACGGCCGGTTGGTCCGGGGTGATGGGTTCGTCGGCGAAGCTGGATTGGGATTGCCAGAACCAGAGGCCGGCGGCGGCTAGGGCCAGTGCGCCGAGCAGCAGCACTGTGAGGATGGTGAGGCAACCTCGTTTTGCACCTGCCATGGGGGTCCTTTTGCGCTTGTTTCGGTTGTTACGGGTGGTTCGGTTTTTCCGGGCAGCCGGGCAAGCCCGGCTCTACGGGGCATTCCCGGCGTTTCATTCGGCCGAGCATGTCCGGCGGTTCGAACGGCCCGGGCATGCGCGGGAGCACGCCGTACAGGATACAGGGATGCGATGTGTCAGTCGTTGCGGCCCAGCGCGCGCATCAGGCCGCGGGCTTTGGCGCGGGTTTCGTCGAGTTCCTTGGCCGGATCTGAATCGACGACGATGCCGGCACCGGTGCGGAAGGCGGCCTGCGGGCCGGCGACTTCGGCGGTGCGGATGAGGATGTTCAGGTCGAGGTCGCCGTCGCGGTTCAGCCAGCCGAAGGCACCGGTGTAGGCCCCGCGCGCGGTCTGCTCGAGCTCGGCAATGATCTGCATGCAGCGCACCTTGGGGCAGCCGGTGATGGTGCCGCCGGGGAAGGTGGCGGCGATCACCTGCCCCGGGGTAGTGCCGGGCAGCAGGCGGCCGCGCACGTTGCTGACGATGTGGTGCACGTGGGCGTAGCTTTCCACGGTCATCAATTCATCGACCTCCACGCTGCCGGGGCTGCAGATGCGACCGAGGTCGTTGCGTTCGAGGTCGATCAGCATCACGTGCTCGGCGCGCTCCTTGGGGTGGCCGACCAGCTCGCGGATGCGCTCGGCGTCATCGTCGCCGGCGAAGCGCGGGCGGGTGCCGGCGATCGGACGGGTCTGGACGTCGTCGCCATGCACGGACACGAGGCGCTCGGGCGAGGAGCTGACCACTGCCCTGCCCTGCGCGATGAACAGGCCAGCGAACGGCGCGGGGTTGGCCACGCGTAACTGGGCGTACAGAGCGTGCGGGTCGAGAGCTTCGCTGAACTGGGCGACCCAGCGGCGCGAGAGGTTGACCTGGAACACGTCGCCGGCGCGAAGGTAGTCGATGACCTTTTCCACGCCGCCGGTGAAGCGTGCGGGCGCGTCTTCGTCCATCTGCTGCGGCGGCTGCCAGGTCGGCAGCGCGGGCTGCGCTGCGGCGGCCTGCAGGTCGGCCAGGAGGGTGTCCAGCAGGGCCTCGCTGCCGGTTTCGCACACGGCGTGGTACTGGCCGAGCACGCGGTCGTGCAGCACGCCTGCGGGGCAGCGCAGGGCCAATGCGGAAGGCAGGCCGTCAGCGCGGGTGGGCAGCGCCAGGACGGTTTCAATCTGGCCAGCAAGTTCGTAGTCGAGCATCAGCGCCCAGCCGCCGCGGAACGGCAGACCGGTCTCTTCGCGGGGCAGACGCTCGGCGTGCCACTGGGCGTCGAGCACCTGCAGGAAGGTGCCGGCGTGGGCGGTGCCGGTTTCGTCGCGGACCACGCCGTCGTTGTGCAGGGCCAGCATGGGGCCACTGGCCATCAGCAGCAGGTCCCAACGGCCCTGGGCCGTGCCGGAGGCGGTGGATTCCATCAGCAGCGGGTAGCGGTCGGGGGCTACGCGTTGCAGGGATGGGAGGTCGGTGGTGGCGGGTAGCGGGCGGGTTTGGAACATGGCGGTGATTCGACCGGAAGCGTTAGGAACGTGATGGTTCGTTGGCCGAGGGCCGTGGCGGGCATTGTGCGGGCCGGCCAACGGCCGGCGCTACCGGTGAAAGCATCAAGGCCGCCTGTTTAGGCGGCCTTGATGGATTTTCTACGTGCTGCTCAAACCTCAGACGCGCTTGAACACCAGCGTGCCGTTGGTGCCGCCGAAGCCGAAGCCGTTGGACATGACCACGTCCACGGTGGCTTCGCGGGCGACGTTGGGCACGTAGTCCAGGTCGCAGCCTTCGCCCGGCTGTTCCAGGTTGATGGTCGGCGGGATGATGTTGTCGCGGATCGCGAGCACCGAGAAGATGGCTTCCACACCGCCGGCCGCGCCGAGCAGGTGTCCGGTCATGCTCTTGGTGGAGCTGACCATCATCTTGTAGGCGTGGTCGCCGAAGGCGGTCTTCATGGCCATGGTTTCGCCCAGGTCGCCCAGCGGCGTGGAGGTGCCGTGTGCGTTGAGGTAACCGACCTGGTCCGGCGTGACGCCAGCGTCCTTCAGGGCCATGGTCATGCAGCGGGCGGCACCTTCGCCGTTCTCGCTGGGCGCGGTCATGTGGTACGCGTCGGAGCTGGCACCGAAGCCGGCGAGCTCGCAGTAGATCTTCGCGCCACGCGCCTTGGCGTGTTCGTACTCTTCCAGGATCAGAATGCCGGCACCGTCACCCAGCACGAAGCCGTCGCGGTCCTTGTCCCACGGACGCGACGCCTGTTCCGGCGCGTCGTTGCGGGTGGACATGGCCTTCATCGCACAGAAGCCGCCCAGTGCGGTCGGCGACGAGCCACGCTCGGCACCGCCGACCACCATCACGTCCGCATCGCCGTACTGGATCATGCGCATGGCGGTGCCGATGGAATGATTCGAGGTGGCGCAGGCCGACACGGCGGAGAAGGACGGACCCTTCAGGCCGGTGATGATGCTCAGCTGGCCCGGCAGCATGTTGATGATGGTCTTGGGCACGTAGAAGGGCGAGATCTTCTTGCCCTCGTGGAATTCGATGGTCTGCTCTTCAATGCCGAGCAGGCCGCCGATGCCGGCACCGACGATCGCGCCGATGCGCTCGGCATTGGCGTCGGTGATTTCCAGGCCGGAATCGTGCAGGGCCATGAACGAAGCGCCCAGGCCGTAATGAATGAACGGGTCCATCTTCTTGGCATCTTTGCCACTGACCCGGAATTTTCCGAACTGTTCGTTGTCGGCGGTGATGTCGAATCCTTTGACCTCACCTGCAATCTTGGTGGTGAAACGCTCCAGGTAGGCGTCTGAAACATTGGTCAGCGGACCGATGCCGGAACGGCCTTCGGTGATGCCCTTCCAACTGGTGGCCAGATCATTGCCCAACGGCGAGACCATGCCCATGCCGGTAACGACGACGCGACGCTTCATTTCAGATTCTCCTGACGCTTACAAATACACAGGGCCGCAAGTGCGGCCCCATGGGGGTGCCGTTGCGCGTGGTGGAAAACCACTCACGCGCTTCAGCCGGCTGACATCAGGCCTTGACGTGCGCCTTGATGTAGTCGATAGCCGCCTGCACGGTGCTGATCTTTTCGGCTTCTTCGTCCGGGATCTCGCACTCGAATTCTTCTTCCAGCGCCATCACCAGCTCAACGGTGTCCAGCGAGTCAGCGCCGAGGTCATCGACGAACGATGCGCTGTTGGTGACTTCTTCTTCCTTGACGCCAAGCTGTTCGACGACGATTTTCTTGACGCGTTCTTCGATGGTGCTCATTGGATATCGCTCCAGATGGAGTAGTGGTTCAAAAGTATTGCCATCGGGTTGTGATGGCCGTGGGATAGTGTAGTGGAAACCACCGGCCCCATGCATTCTTGCAAAAGGCCAAGTGGATCAACCACTTGCGGCGCAGTCCCTGCGCCACATGCTTACGGCATGTACATGCCGCCGTTCACATGGAGGGTTTCGCCGGTGATGTAGCTGGCCGAAGGGCCGGCCAGGAACGCCACCGCGTTGGCGATATCAGCCGGCTCGCCGAGGCGTTCCAGCGCGATGCTTTTGACCAGACCGGTGCGCTGCTCTTCCGGCAGGGCCTTGGTCATGTCGGTGTCGATGAAGCCGGGAGCGACCACATTGACGGTGATGTTGCGCGAACCGATTTCCTTGGCCAGCGACTTGGAGAAGGCAATGATGCCGGCCTTGGCGGCGGCGTAATTGGCCTGCCCGGCGTTGCCGGTGACACCGATGACCGAGGCGATGTTGATGATGCGGCCCTTGCGGGCCTTCATCATGCCGCGCATCACCGCCTTGGAGGTGCGGAACACGCTGGTCAGGTTGGTGTCGAGAATGGCCTGCCAGTCCTCTTCCTTCATGCGCATCAGCAGGTTGTCGCGGGTGATGCCCGCATTGTTGACGAGGATGGAGATGGCACCGAATTCCTTGGTGATGCCATCGAGCACGGCGTCCAGCGCGGCAGCATCGGTGACGTTCAGCGCGCGGCCGTGGCCACCCAGTGCGGCCAGACGCTCGCCAATGGCGGCAGCACCGGCTTCGGTGGTGGCGGTGCCGATGACGGTGGCGCCCTGGGCGGCCAGCGTGTCGGCAATGGCGGCACCGATGCCACGGCTTGCGCCAGTGACCAGTGCGATTTCACCCTGCAGGGGCTTGCTCATGAATCTGTTTCCTTGAATGACGTGGAGCTCAGGCGGCCCAGGTTTCGCGGGCAGCTTCAAAGTCGGCAGGCGTGGACAGCGTACGCGCGTCCAGGCCCTTGTCGATGCGCTTGATCAATCCCGTAAGCACCTTGCCCGGGCCGCATTCGGCCACGCGGGTCACGCCGCGGGCGGCCAGCGCCTGCACGCAACCGGTCCACTGCACCGGCTGGTACAACTGCTGCACCAGCGCCTGACGGATGGCGTCCACGCCGTCATGGACGCGCGCGTCCACGTTCTGCACCACCGGCAGCGCCGGAGCCTGCCACTGCAGGCCGGCCATGGTTTCGGCCAGGCGGTTGGCGGCTTCGCGCATCAGCGGGGTGTGCGAGGGCACGCTGACGGCCAGCTTCACCGCCTTGCGCACGCCCTTTTCGGCCAGCAGCGCCAGCGCGCGGTCGACCGCGGCAGCGTCGCCGCCGATGACGATCTGGCCGGGCGAGTTGTAGTTGGCGGGGACCACCACCTGGCTGCCGGCGGCCTGTTCACAGACCTCCAGCACCAGGGCGTCTTCGGCACCCAGCACGGCGGCCATGGCACCGACGCCGGCCGGGGCCGCGTCCTGCATCAGCTGGCCGCGCAGGCGCACCAGGTGGGCACCGTCGCGCAGGGTCAGCGCGCCAGCGGCCACCAGGGCGGTGTATTCACCCAGGCTGTGTCCGGCCAGCACGGCCGGTTTGGCACCGCCGACCGCCTGCCACGTGCGCCACACGCCAATGCTGGCGGCCAGCAGCGCAGGCTGGGTGTATTCGGTGCGGTTGAGCATTTCTTCGGGGCCGCCCTGCGAGAGCGCCCACAGGTCCACGCCGGCACCGTCAGAGGCTTCGGTGAAGGCTTCACGAATCTGTGGGTGCAGTTCGGAGAGCTCGGCCAGCATGCCCAGCGACTGGGAGCCCTGGCCGGGGAACACGAAAGCAAGAGTGGAATCGGTCACGCGGGGGTCCGCCTGCAAAAATCGAACGGCGAATGATAAGGGGGTTTAGCCGCCTTCGTCTGTACTGGCGCGTATGTGCGGCCTGAGGCCGCACCCGCCGCCGACGTCACACAAACAGCTGCAGGACGTCCAGTTCGCCGTCGGCAAAGAAGTCCACGCAGATCGCCAGCAGCATCACCATGCCCAGCGTGGTGGCTCCGTGCACGATCAGAATGGCGTGGGCCAGCGCGCGCGCCGAGCGGCCCATTTTCAGGCTGAAGCGGGCCAGCCGCTGCAGTCGGCCGGAGACCGCGTGGGCGTGCGCCAGCACCGGGCTGTCCACGCCGTCCATGGCCTGCGCCATCAGTTCCTGCAGGCGCTCGGGGCGGTGCTCGTAGTACTTGGCCACGCCATAGCCGAACATCAGCCAGTCGCGGGCCTGGGCCTGGGCCAGGTCCATCACTTCCAGCGGGTCTTCCTCGAAATCAATGAAGCCGATGCTGTGGCCATCCCAGGTCAGATTGCGCGGCAGCGGCTGGCCGAAATAGGCCCCGCTGCGGTGTGCATTGGCAATGGCCTGCATGGCGGCCGCCACCAGCACGTCGCGGCCGGCGTCATCGGCCTGGCGCAGGCAGGTGTTGAACGAGCTGCCGTTGTCGCCCAGCACCAGCGCGGCGTGGCCGCTGCCGATGACGTGCGGCACGTTGACGCCCTGCGCGAGCAGTTCTGCCAGGCGGCGGGCCTCGGTTTCACGGGCGGCGTCCCCGCCCCGGTGCGGCGGCGGGCGCAGCGCATCCAGCTCGAAACGGTTGGCGATGAAGCGCAGCAGGCCCAGCGCGACGGCGCGGCTGCCCTCGCCGTACTGCTTGAGCCAGGCGCGCTGCCCTTCAATGACAATGGGCTCGACCATGAGGTGTCTCCAGAAATGCGAACGGCCCCAAACGGGGCCGTGTGAAACGCAGGCGGCACAAGGCCGCGCGTCACCGTTTAACGCATTAATAACGCAGCAGAGCCGAACCCCACGTGAAGCCGCCACCGAAGGCTTCCAGCAGCAGCAGCTGGCCGCGCTGCACGCGACCGGAGCGCACTGCGGCGTCCAGCGCCAGCGGCACCGAACCGGAGGAGGTGTTGCCGTGCTTGTCGACGGTGACCACCACCTGGTCCATGGACATGTCCAGGCGCTTGGCGGTGGCTTCAATGATGCGCAGGTTGGCCTGATGCGGAATCAGCCAGTCCAGGTCGCTCTTGTCCAGGCCGTTGGCCTGCAGGGTCTCGTCGACCACCGAATCCAGCGCCTTGACCGCGTACTTGAACACGTCGTTGCCCTTCATCAGGATCGCGCCGCGTGCGTTTTCCGCTTCGCCGAAACCGGTGGAAACGCCCACCGGGTTCCACAGCAGCTCTTTCTTGCTGCCGTCCGAATGCAGGTGGGTGCTGAGAATGCCGGTGTCTTCGTCGGCCTTGAGCACCACCGCGCCCGCGCCGTCACCGAACAGCACGCAGGTGGTGCGGTCGTTCCAGTCGACGATACGGGTCAGGGTTTCCGCACCGATCACCAGCACATGGCGGGCATCACCGGAACGGATGAATTTGTCGGCCACGCTCAGCGCGAACACGAAGCCCGAGCAGGCAGCGTTCACGTCAAAGGCGGGGCAACCACTCACACCGAGCTTGGCCTGGATCAGGCACGCGGTGGAGGGGAAAATGAGATCGGGAGTGGTGGTACCCACCACGATCATGTCGAGCTGCGAGGCCTCGATACCGGCGGCCTCCAACGCGCGCACCGCGGCGTGATAGCCGAGGTCGCTGGTGGTTTCGCTGTCAGCGGCAATGTGCCGTTCGCGAATACCGGTGCGCGTCTGAATCCACTCATCGCTGGTGTCGACCAATTTCTCCAGATCCTGGTTGGTCAGCACTTTTTCGGGCAAATAACTACCGGTGCCCGCGATCCTCGAGTAGATCCGCTTGCTCATTGCAATTCCTGAAACGCGGCCGCAACGCGGCCTGGAAGAAAGGGCAAAGGCCGCCGCCCGACCGGGCAGCGGCCTTTACACACATCAATCTTCTTCGACCGCCGAGGTCTTGGTGGTGATCACCTTCTTGCCACGGTAGAAACCGTCAGCAGTGATGTGATGACGCAGATGCACTTCGCCGGTGGTCGGGTCGGTCGACAGCTGCTTGGCGCTCAGGGCGTCATGCGAACGGCGCTGGCCGCGGCGGGACGGGGTAACACGGGATTTCTGCACAGCCATGGGATTGCTCCAAACTCGGTTCGTTTTGCTTCGTCGTTTCGTCGCACAGGACGCCAGCGCCCAGCACAGTCTTCGCTTTCGCCGCAGCCGCCGACGACAACCGGCTGCTATTGTTTCTTCAACGCCGCCAACGCCGCGAACGGGTTGGCCTTGCTTGTTTCTTCTTCGGTCGGTGCCCAGTCACGGTTGACCGCCTCACCATCGGGCGAAAGCGGCACCACCGGAACGGCCAGGACCAGTTCGTCCTCGACCAGGTCCAGCGGACGCAACTCGCCATCCTCGGGCACCAGCAGCGCTTCGTACTCTTCCGGCAACGCTGCTTCTTCAGCTTCGTCGCGGACAAGGCCAAGACGCTGCACCACATGCACCGGCAACAGGAATCGCTGCATGCTGCGCTGACAGGTCAGCGGCAGCTCGGTGGTGAGGGTCAGTTCCACATAGGATACCCGCACGATCTCGTCGCGTCCGAATTCCAGTGCATAGGTGCACGTTCCTTCGGTATCGGCAACAAGGCCTTGCAGGCGGGTCAGGTCAGCCAGGTTGACCTGGCCTTCGAAGCGCCTGCGCGCTGCGACCATCCGCCAGGCATCCAGCAATTCGGGCACGTTCGCGGACATAAGCCGCTGAATGTTAAGGACCGCAAAGGCAGTTGTCAAATACTGCCCGGCCCACGCAATTCAGAGGCCGTAAGGCCAACGGTCGCGCCCCACCGGTCGGGTACCATTATCACATGAACCCGCTGCTGCTTGCCTCCACCTCCCGCTACCGCCGCGAACTGCTGGAACGCCTGGGCCTGCCGCTGGAGACAGCCCGCCCGGACGTGGACGAGACCCCTGCCCCCGGCGAGGCTCCCGCTGCCTTGGCGGCCCGCCTGGCCCGGGCCAAGGCCGCCGAAGTGGCGGCGCGGCACCCGGGGCGCTGGGTGATCGGTTCCGACCAGGTCGCCGAGCTGAACGGCAACCCGCTGGGCAAGCCCGGCACTGTCGAGACCGCGCACGCCCAGCTGGCGGCGATGTCCGGGCAGGCGGTGGCCTTCCATACGGCCGTGGCCCTGCAGTGCGACGACCGGGTGCTGGAGGCCTGCGATCTGACCACGGTCCGTTTCCGCGTCTTGCAGGCGGATGAGATTGAGCGCTACGTGGCCACCGAGCGTCCGCTGGACTGCGCGGGCAGCTTCAAATGCGAAGGATTGGGAATCACCCTGTTCGAGGCGATCGAGAACCGCGACCCGACCGCCCTGATCGGGTTGCCGTTGATCGCGGTGGCGGCCTTGTTGCGGGAAGCGGGTTACCGGTTGCCGTGACCGGCGGACGGTGTCGGCACCACCTGGGCCGGCCAACGGCCGGCGCTACCAGACGGATATCGCGTGCATTCGATGTACCGGTAG
>NZ_JASCOZ010000117.1 GCF_029960115.1 Stenotrophomonas sp. PS02289 | reverse complement strand
GGCGGGCGGCTGTCGAGCGACCCTACCGGGATGGATTCACGGCGCCCCCCGCAACGCCCCCCCGACCCGCCGAACACGTGAAGCCGTGAGCCGACGGTTGTTCGCACGAATCCAACAGTAGCCGGGCAGAGCCCGGCGATACGTATCCCATGCAATCAAGTGCAGGCAAGTGCAGGAACGCCAGCCAGAGGCCGGCGCACCCCTCAGCCCTGGATGAACTTCAACAGTTCGGCGTTGATGTCGTCCGCGTGCGTCGTGCACATCCCGTGCGGGTAGCCCGGGAACACCTTCAGCGTGCCCTGCTTGAGCAGCTTGATGCTCAGCTCGCTCGCATCCGCAATCGGCACGATCTGGTCGTCGTCACCGTGCAGCAGCAGCGTCGGCACGTTGATCGCCTTCAGGTCTTCAGTGAAGTCCGTTTCCGAGAACGCCTTGATGCCGTCGTAATGCGCCTGCGCGCTGCCCGTCATGCCCTGGCGCCACCAGTTGTCGATCACACCCTGCGACACCTTCGCGCCTGCGCGGTTGAAACCATAGAACGGACCGCTCGCCACATCGATGTAGAACTGCGCACGGTTCGCCGCCAGCGCCGAACGGAAGCCGTCGAATACCTCGATCGGCAGGCCACCCGGATTCTTGTCCGACTTCACCATGATCGGCGGCACCGCCGCGATCAGCACCGCCTTCGATACACGACCCGCTGCGGCACGCGCCACGTAGCGCGCCACCTGGCCGCCACCCGTCGAATGGCCAATGTGAACCGCATTCTTCAGGTCAAGATGATCAAACACTGCCGCCGCGTCAGCCACGTAATGGTCCATGTCATGACCCTCACTGCCCTGCGACGAGCGACCATGACCGCGACGGTCATGTGCGATCACCCGGTAGCCCTTGCCCAGGAAGAACAACATCTGGTTGTCCCAGTCGTCGCTCGACAGCGGCCAGCCATGATGGAACACGATCGGCTGGGCGTCCTTCGGGCCCCAGTCCTTGTAGAAAATTTCAACGCCGTCGGAAGTGGTGATGGTGCTCATGGAACGGTCTCCGGAAAGGGGGTTGGGAATTGCCAGACCACAGTAAGCAATGCATCGTTAAAACACCTTCATACCTGTGTATGACCCGCACTCACTCCAGTGCCAGCGCCAGGCAGCGCGAGATCGCCTCCGCGTCCACCGGCTTGGACAGAAACGCGATCGCGCCACGCGCCATGACCCGCTCGCGGATCGCCTCGGTGGGATAGGCGCTCATGAAAATCATCGGGAACGCATACCCTCGCGCCAGCAGCTCCTGCTGCAGCACGTCGCCATTCATCTGTGGCATCTGGATGTCGGTCAGCAGACAATCCGGGCGCTCCTCCAGCGAGGCCAGGAACGCTTCGGCCGAGGCGAAGGTACGCACCTCGTGGCCCAGCGCGCGCAGCAGGCTGGACAGCGACTGGCGCACGCCGTCGTCGTCGTCAACGATCGCAACACGGTACATCGGGTTCATCGGTTACATCCTGGGACCACAGGCCGGCCGCCGCCGACGCTGCCTTTATGCCCCAGCCGTCGCCCCGGCGGAACCATACACAGGTTTATGTCCCGCGCGCCTCAGCGCCCCGGCGCGTGCACGCCCAGCGCCTCCGCATGCCGTACCAGGTCCGCCAGCGAACGTACACCCATCTTGCGCATCACGTTGCCGCGGTGGATCTTCACGGTGATCTCACTCAGGTTCAGTACCCCCGCCACCTGCTTGTTCATCAGCCCGGCCACCACATGCGCCATCACCTCCCGCTCGGCGGGGTCAGGGTGGCGTAGCGGCTGTCCAGGCTGTCACGCGCCGCGCTCTGCTGGCGGCGCTGGCGGTCGCGCTCGATCGCCGCGCTGACCGCGTCCAGCATGTCCTGGTCGCGGAACGGCTTGGACAGAAAGTCCACCGCCCCCGCCTTCATCGCACGCACGGTCATCGGGATGTCGCCATGGCCGGTCATGAATACGATGGGCAGATGGATGCCCTGCGCGGCCAGCTGGTCCTGCAGGTCCAGGCCGCTGATTCCCGGCAGGCGCACATCCAGCACGATGCAGCCCGGTACATCCGGCAACGCGGCCTGCAACAGTTCCGCCGGCGAACCCAGCACCTGGGTCTGCAAGCCGATGGAGCGCAGCAGACTGTCCAACGCGGCGCGTACTGCCGGGTCGTCGTCCACCACCACCGCCAGCGACGTGGAACTGTTCATGCGTGTTCTCCTGCGCAGCCCAGCACCAGCCGGAAGGTTGCCCCCTGCCCCGGGGTGCTGTGCACGGAGAGCTGCCCGCCGTGCGCCTCCGCCGTGGAGCGGCAGATCGCCAGGCCCATGCCCATGCCGTGCGGCTTGGTGGTGAAGAAGGGTTTGAACAAGGTGTCCAGATGCGCCGCGTCGATACCAGGTCCGTTGTCGCTGATGCTGATCACCACCGCGCCGCGTTCGCCCGGCTGGGCGTCCACGCACAGCTGCCGCGCGTGCGGCTGCCCGGCCATGGCCTGGCTGGCGTTGATCATCAGGTTCACCAGCACCTGCTGAAGCTGCACGCCATCGCCGTGTACGGCAGGCAATCCTGCCTCCACCGCCACCCGCAGCTGCACCGCTTCACGGTTGAGCTCGTGCTGCACCAGCCGCGCCGATTCGTCGATCAGCGCCGGCACCGTCAACACCTCGCGCGGCGTGCTGCTCTTGGCCAGGAACGCGCGCACGCGTTTGACGATCTCGCTGGCGCGCCGGGCCTCGGCTACGCTGCGGGTGATCGCCGCATCCACTTCCTGCAGGTCCGGCTGCTCGCGGTGCAGCCAACGCAGGCCGGCTTCGCCATTGGTCACCACGGCCATCAGGGGCTGATTGACCTCATGGGCGAGCGTGGCGGTCAGTTCGCCCAGCGTGGCCACGCGCATGGCATGGGCCAGTTCGGACTGCGCGCGCATGACCGCGTCCTGCGCGCGGCGGCGTTCGGTGACATCGGTATGGGTTTCCAGCACGCCGACCACGCGCCCGCGCGCATCGCGCTGCACCACCCAGCGGCTGTCGAGCACGCGCCATTCGCCGTCGCGGGTGCGCTGTTCCAGCGTGCCTTCCCAGCTGCCCAGCGACAGCAGCAAGGCTTCCACCGTCTCGCGCTGCTGCGGGTAACGGGTGCCGAGCAGGGTGTCCGCCACGCAGCCCACAGCTTCTTCTGACGACCAGCCATACATCTGCTCGGCCGTCCGGTTCCAGAACGTGATGACGCCGAAGCGGTCACGCACGAAGATCATGTCGTGCGAAAGGTCCAGCAGCCGTGCCTGCGCGCCGAGGCGCTGCATGGCGTCCTGGTGCTGCAGGGCCAGTACGGCGGTGATGCCAATGGCGGCCAGGCTGACCATGGCGCGGAAGGTCTGCGCGCCGACGTGATTGAAACCGTGCGAATCCACGTAGGCCAGCACGGTCAGCACGATGCCGGCCAGCGCCATGGCCACAATGTCGCCACGACGCCCGGTACGTGCGACCAGCAGCACGCTCACCACGTACAGCACGGCCACCGCGCCTTCCAGGGTGGTGAGCACGTCAATCAGGAAGATGCCGAGGGTGAGCAGCGCCGCCGCCACGCGGAACGCGGTGCGGTGCGGTTTACCCAAGGCAGCGGCAACTGCGGGGGATGTGGGGGACACGGTCCTTGCCTCCAGGCGGGCCAACCGCCACCGGTGCGGCGATGGCGCGTCAGTATCCCCCGGCGGCGCGGTGGACTGATCCCTCCATCGGGGGATGTCCAGCACCCCCGGCCCGAGCCGGCACACACTTTGGTATGAGGCGGAGAAACGATGGCGCAATGTCGCCCGGGGCCATTGCTGCCTAGTCTGGCTACGTCTTCCACGGAGCCTCACGATGAACAGCCTCGCCAACACCCCCGATTCCCCGCTGGCCCGCCAGCGCGCCGCGCTGAATACGCCCACCGACCTGGGAGCCAAGGCCAGCAAGGACATTGCCGCCGCGCTGACCGTACTGCTTGCCGATGTGTTCGCGCTGTACCTGAAGACCAAGAACTTCCACTGGCATCTGTCCGGCCCGCACTTCCGCGACTACCACCTGATGCTGGATGAACAGGGCGAGCAGATCTTCGCCACCACCGATGCGATTGCCGAGCGGGCACGCAAGGTCGGCGGCACCACGCTGCGCTCGATCGGGCAGATTCACCGCATCCAGCGTCTGCTCGACAACGACGCCGATTACGTGAGCCCGGAAGACATGCTGGCCGAACTGGCCGACGACAACCGCCGCCTCACCGGCTTCCTGCGCGGCACGCACGGCGTGTGCAGCGAGTACAACGACGTGGCCACCGCCAGCCTGATTGAAAACTGGATCGACGAAGCCGAACGCCGCAGCTGGTTCCTGTTCGAGACCACCCGCAGCCGTCGCTGATTCCTCATCTCCTCCCCCACGGAGTTGTGTCATGTCTGCCAATCGCCTTCCCGTTCCTGCCGGAAGTGCAGCACCGGACTTCTCGCTGCCGGCAACCGCCGACCAGCGCCTGAGTCTGAGGGAGCTGCGCGGCCATCCGGTGATCCTGGCGTTCTACCCCGCCGACTGGAGCCCGGTCTGCGGCGACCAGCTGGCGCTCTACAACCAGCTGCTGCCGGAGTTTCGTCGCTACGGCGCACAGCTGGTCGGCATCTCGGTGGACGGCGTGTGGTGCCACGCCGCCTTCGCCGAGCAGCGCCATCTGCACTTCCCGCTGCTGGCCGATTTCCAGCCGAAAGGCGAGGTAGCACGCCGGTACGGCGCGTATCGCGAACAGGACGGCGTGTGCGAGCGCGCGTTGTTCGTGATTGATGCGGAGGGGATGGTGCGCTGGAGCTATGTGTCGCCGCTGGGGATCAATCCCGGGGCCGATGGAATTCTCGAGGCGCTGCAGGCGCTGAACACCACTGGAGTCCTCTCATGAGCCGTCTTCTCGTTCCCGTCAGCAGCTTCGACCACATCCAGGGTCCGGAGGACGCCGCCATCACCCTGGTGGAATACGGCGACTACCAGTGCCCGTACTGCGGCGAAGCCTACCCGGTGATCAAGGAAGTCCAACGCATGCTCGGCTCGCGCATGCGCTTCGTGTTCCGCAACTTCCCGATCACCGAAATGCACCCCAACGCGCTGCCCGCGGCACGCTTCGCCGAAGCCGCCGCTATTGCCGGGCGCTTCTGGGAAGCCCACGACCTGCTCTATCAGAACCAGCAGGCGCTGGAGCCTGCCGACCTGCTGCGCTACGCCGCGCAGCTGCGGGTCGATCACACCCTGCTGCAGGCCGCGACGGATGGCAACTTCGACCCGCGCATCGAGCGCGACTTCATGGGCGGTGTGCGCAGCGGCGTGAACGGAACGCCATCGCTGTTCATCAACGGACGCCGTTACGATGGTCCGCGCGACGTGGAAAGCCTGATCGATGCACTGGGCGTGGTGGCCTGATGAACGCCTCCCGCCACGTCCGCTCACTGTGGAATGCCACACCGGTGCATGACGACGCGCTGGGCACCATCCGTCGTGTTACCGCCGACGAACTGCCACTGCTGGAGCGCCTCTCGATCAAACGCCTGCTGCTGGCACCCGGCAGCATCCGCGAGCCGCATTGGCATGCCAATGCGAATGAGCTGGGCTACGTGCTTTCCGGCACGGTACTGATCACCATCGTCGACAATGCCGATGCGATCAGCACCCTGCAGGTCAGCGCCGGGCAGATGTTCCATATCAACAGCGGCGCGCTGCATGCCATCGAGAACGTAGGTAATGGCGAGGCGGAGCTGATCATCGTGTTCAGCCATGAGCGGCCGCAGGACTTCTCGCTGCACGCGGCGTTTGGGTCGATGTCGAACGCCGTGCTCGGCAACACCTACGACTTGGCGTCGGAGGCCTTTGCCGGGCTCAAGCGCGATACCACCTCGCCGTATCTGGTGCAGCGCGCGGGACCGCCGGTGATACCCGAAGGCGCCGACCGGGTTGATCCGCACCGCTTCGATATCGAAGCCCAGTCACCGCCGGTCGATTTCGCCTACGGCCAGGCGCGGGTATCGCGCACCCAGTTCTGGCCGGCACTGCGCAATCTGTCCATGTACTCGCTGCGGATCGCCGACGACGGCATGCGCGAGCCGCACTGGCATCCGGACACCGCCGAGCTGGGTTATGTGCATCGCGGGCATGCGCGGATGAGCATCCTGGACCCGGACGGTTCGGTGGATACCTACCTGCTGCAGCCGGGCGATGTGTACTTCATTCCGCGTGCGTATCCGCATCAGATCGAAGCGCTGGGCGAGGATATCCACTTCCTGGTGTTCTTCGACCAGCCCACGCCGGGCGATGTGGGCTACCGGCTGGCCGCGTCGGCATTTGCACCGGGCGTGCTGGCGGCCACCTTCGGCGTGGACGCGGCGCAGTTGCCGGAATTTCCGCGTGTGGTCGAGGATCCGTTGATCGTGGCACGGCGCAATCCGGTCGATTGATCGATTACGCCGCGCGCGATTTTCGCCACTGCAGCGGGCTCATGCCGGTCTCCACCCGGAACATGTAATTGAACGCCGAGGCCGACGCATAGCCCAGCTCATGCGCGATCAGCGTCGGCGAGCGCCCTTGCGCCAGCCATTCGATCGCCCGCAGCAGGCGCAGGCGGGTGCGCCAGGCGCGCAGGTTCATGCCGGTCTCCCGCTCGAACTGGCGCGCGAGCGTGCGCGACGACGCGCCCAGCTGGCGCGCCCACGCGTCCACGCCACGCGCGTCGGCCGGCTGGTCGTACAGTGCCTGGCACCAGCGCTGCAGTCGCGCGTCCTGCGGCCACGGCAGATGCCGGGTGTGCTGCGGCTGCCGGCGCAGCTGCGCTGTGACCAGCGCACACAACTGCGCGTAGTAGGCGGCGTCGTCCTGCGGGCGCACCTGGCCCAGCTCCACGATCAGCTCGCGCAGCAGCGGTGAGACTTCCAGCACCACGCACTGCGATGGCATGCCCAGCGCCACGTCATCGGCCAGATACAGGTTGCGGAACGCTGCCGGACCCAGTGCGCCGGTGTGATGCACGGTGCCGGTAGGCACCCACAGCGCCTGCTGCGGTGAGATCACATGGCGGGCGTGGGCCACGGTGACCTGCAGGACGCCCTCGGTGGCGAACACCAGCTGGTTCCAGGCATGCACATGCGGTGGGAAGCGTTCCCCCGCCGCCAGTTCCTGGCTGCGGGCGACCACAGGCCAGGGCAGCGGAAGATGCTGCTCGGGTACCGGTACCTCGCGCCAGGTGGCGGGGGTAGCTGAGGCGTGGCGGCTGATCGACATGATGGGTCATTCTATCGAAAGACAGTCGTTCCGACCTGCCCGAGCATGGCCGGACCCTCTCCTGGAACCGACCATGCCCGTTTCCACCTCCCTGCGGCCCTGGCAGGTCATCTGTGCCGGCATCAGCGCGCTGGTGCTCAGCGTGGGCATCGCCCGCTTCGCCTACACACCCTTGCTGCCGCTGATGCGGCTGGACGCAGGGCTCAGCCCGGCGATGGGCGGCTGGCTGGCCACCTTCAATTACCTGGGCTATCTGCTGGGCACCCTGCTGGTGGCGCGGGTGGGCGACATGCAGCTGAAGTTCCGCTTCTATCGGGTGGGCCTGCTGCTGGCAGTGGCCAGCACCGCGCTGATGGCGGTCACCACCACGCCCGCGCTATGGGCCGCGCTGCGCCTGGTGGCCGGGCTGTCCAGCACGGCGGGGCTGCTGCTGGCGTCCGGCCTGGTGCTGAACTGGCTGCTGGCGCACCGGCACCGTCCGCGCCTGGGCCTGCACTTCGCCGGGCTCGGACTGGGCATCGTGGTATCGGGCGTGGCGACCGGCCTGCTGGCCGGGCACGCGACCTCGAGTGTTCAATGGGGCTGGCTGGCCGCGGTAGGCGCGCTGTTCCTGATCCCCGCATGGGGCTGGATGCCGGCCCCCGCGCCCACCTCGGCGACGCAGGCGGCGCAGGCCCCTGCCCCGCCGAGCCGCCGCTGGCGGCAGTTGTTGATCACGGCCTACTTCTGCGCCGGCATCGGCTTCGTGGTCAGCGCCACCTTCATCGTGGCGATCCTGGAGCAGACGCCAGCGTTCCAAGGCCACGGCAGCGCGGTGTGGATACTGGTCGGGCTGGCGGCAGTGCCGTCCACGTTCGCCTGGGACCGGGTGGCCTCGGCGATGGGACTGATCCGCGCCCTGATGCTGGCCTTCGCCCTGCAGGCGGCCTCGTTCGTGCTGCCGCTGCTGGACGACGGACTCTGGGCCGGGCTGGGCAGCGCGTTGCTGTTCGGGCTCACCTTCGCCGGCATCGTCAGCCTGACCCTCACCGTGATCGGCCGGCACTACCCACAGAACCCGGCCAAAGCGATGGCCACACTCACCCTCAGCTACGGCGTGGCGCAGATCCTGGCTCCAGCGTTCGCCGGCACCCTCGCGCGCAGCAGCGGCTCCTACCAGGCCTCATTGCTGCTGGCGGCGATCGCGATGACGGTCGGCATCTTCCTGCTGGCGGCAATGCCGGATGATCCGCGTGACCGTGCTTCGCACTGAACGCGCGCAACTGCATGAATTGCTGTTCATGCGGCTTGCGCGCTTGATCGCTGGGATGCGGGCTGGAAGCCCGGTAGGGTCGCACGTCAGTCGACCGCCGATGACGGCTCAACACCCGGGAAGGCATGACCCCGAATCGATGAGCGCCCTCCACCGCACCAACAACGAACGATCAAGCACTTACCAACGTTCCAACCGTGCCCAGCCATCAATGTGAAATTTTTTTTGCGAAATGCTTGCCCAAATCCGCAGACCTCCGTATAGTTCGCCTCCTCGCCAGCGGCAACGCAGCGATGAAGTGGCCGAGTAGCTCAGTTGGTAGAGCAGGGGATTGAAAATCCCCGTGTCGGCGGTTCGATTCCGTCCTCGGCCACCATAATTCGAAAGACCTGCAGAAATGCAGGTCTTTTTTTTGCCTTCAGCGCGCCTGGATCGCGCGTTGCGCCAACGCCGCCGCATGCAACGCATCGGCCAACTGCTCGATGTCCGCGCGTTGATGCAGACGTTCAAGCCAGTGCGCGGGCAATCCGGAAACACCGTAGAACGCACCCGCCACCTGCCCCACCACGGCGGCGGTGGTATCGGCATCATCACCGAGGTTCGCAGCAGCGAGTACGGCATCGGCAAAGCTGTCGGTGTTTGCGAAACACCACAACGCCGCTTCCAGACTGTGCACGACGTAACCGGTGCCATGGATCTGATCGCGCGACTTGCTGAGGTAACTGCCTTCGGCGATGCCACGCAGGCCTTCGCTGCTCGCCTCGACCGCTTCCAGATTCAGCACGTCATCCTTGCCCCGCCCGTGCAGCGCGCGCGCCAACACGGTGGCGAACAGCCGGCAGGCCTCCAGGCACTCGTCGGCAGCATGGGTGGTACGCGAACTGAGCACCGCCATCTCCAGCATCTCGGGGGCATCGAGGTAGCGCAGCACCACCGGAGCCAATCGCATGATCGAGCCATTGCCTGCACTGTTCGGATCATCACTACCGGCCAGCGGTTCGCCAGTGACAAGGAACGTATGCAATGCACTACGCGTGGCATTGCCGATATCGAAGCAGGTGCCCGTCGAGCTCCAGTACCCATGCTGGTACCAGTTGGCGTAGCGGTTCATCTGGTCGCGCGCGTCAAAGCCACCACAACGCACCAGACTCTCCGCCAGACACATCGCCATCGAAGTGTCGTCCGTCCACTGCCCGGCCTTGAGTCCGAACGGGCCACCGCCGACCATGTCAGAAAGCGGAGTGAAACTTCCGCGCGGGCTGAATTCCACCGTGGTGCCCACGGCGTCGCCGCAGGCCAGTCCGAGCAATGCGCCGCGATATCTGTCTTGTCTGTCCATGGGGCATTCTATTGCCGAAGATTGCTTTCCGCAGAAGCCGATTGGCGCTCATGATCAGTAGCGGTGTCGATTTGAGGTCATGCGTTACCGGATGTTGGGTGTTTCACGGCCGTCGTCTGTCGACCGACGCTACCTGGCCTACGTGCCATCGATCCTCCATGACCACATACCCCCTGACGCGCCAGTCCGCCGACGATTCACTGTGACTTACAAGCTGCGCTCAAAATCAGCGGGTGCGTCCTGCCTGCACACACCCGCCGCCCGCAGCAGGTCAGGGACGCGCAGCGTCGCCTCACGCGCGGCGTCTTCGTATGTACTCGCTTCAACCCTCAGCCCTGGCAGATCCGTACTGGTGCCGACGAATACGTTGGCTTCCTCATCGTGATCGATGTCCAAACGGATGGTGGTGGGGACACCCCATCGCGCGAGGAAGCGGCCCAACGGCCAACCCAAGCGGTAATGCAGATTCATTTCGCCCTCCTGCTGCAGCGAACCCATCGCTGCGCTCTGACTAAAAGGGTAGACAGGAACAGCGGGCATCACGATTGGGATTAGCGACAGGTGTTGGCGGAATTGGCCCGGTGTTGGTAAAGCAGCGGGGCAAGCCCCGCTCTACGCACACGGAATTTTTACATTCCGTCCCACCCTGCCCCCTAAGCTCTGGCCTCCTGCCCGGGAGACCTGTATGCGCCTTCGCCCTGCCCTGCTTTCCATTGGCCTGTTGTGGACGGCGTTTGCTGCCAGTGCTGTTGAACCGGTGCGCTCGGTGCCGGCGCTGGACATGGGCCGTTATGCCGGGCAGTGGCATGAGATCGCACACCTGCCGGTGTCGTTCCAGAAAAAGTGCCTGGGCGACATCACCGCGACCTATGCGCTGCGCGGCGACGGAAGGATCAGTGTGTACAACGCCTGCCGCACGGCCGAAGGGAAGATCGCGGCGGAAGGCGTGGCGCGCCCGGTGGAAGGTGAGCCGGGGCAGCTGCAGGTGCGGTTCGCGCCGGACTGGTTGTCGTGGGTGCCGTTTGTCTGGGCCGACTACTGGGTGATCGCGCTGGATCCGGACTACCAGTGGGTGGTGGTAGGCGATCCGGGGCACAAGTACCTGTGGATTCTGTCGCGGTCGCCGTCGATGGACGCGCGGCTGTTTGCTGAATTGAAGGGCAAGGCCGAGGCGATGGGGTATGACCTGGGGCCGTTGCGGGTGATGGCACCGGTGGAGTGAGCAGCCGGGCAAAGTCCGGCGATACGGGGTTGGTCAACGTCATGGTGCCGCCATAGGATGGCCCGGGTGCCGTACACCCCCACAACCACCATACGCCGTAGTATGCTCTTCACCCTGCACGAGGATTCACGCCCATGTTCCACCGCCTTCGTCCCCTTCTGATCCTGGCCCTGCTGGCGGGCACCGCCGTGGCGCTGACCGCCTGCAACCGCACCGTGAAGCGGGTCTCGCCGCCGGCGGCGAGCGTGCAGCAGCTGACGGTGCAGGCCGATGGCAGCTGGACCCTGGTGCTGCGTCTGCAGAACTTCAGTTCCATGCCCATGACCTTCGACAGCGTGAACCTGCAGATGCAGGTCAGCGACCAGGATGCTGGCGCGGTGACCGCCAGCCCGGCGATGTCCATTGGCGGGGTGTCGGCGGATGTCGTCAACGTCACCCTCAAGCCCAGCTCGGCCGCGCGCATCGTGGTGGCCGACGCCCTGGCCGGCAACCGCACCCTGAGCTACAGCCTCAAGGGCACGGTGGCGGCCACCCCGGAAGACAAGAAACAACGCAGCTTCGATATCACCAGCCGCAGCACCCTCAACCAGGCCCCGGGCCTGCCGGGCGTGTTGCGCTGACCCGACGGCCCCCGCCGCCCACCCTTTCCAGCATGTGATCGAGACCCAACGATGAGCAGCTACACCGCACCGCTTTCCGATATCCGTTTCGCCCTGCACGACGTTCTGAAGGCCGAGTCGCTGTTCGCGCGGCTGGGCTTCGCCGATGCCACCACCGACGTGGTCGATGCGGTGCTGGAAGAAGCCGGGCGCTTCAGCGCCGGCGTGCTGGCTCCGCTCAACAGCGTGGGCGACGAGATCGGCTGCGTGCTGGACCAGGCCACCGGCGAAGTGACCACGCCGCCGGGCTTCAAGCAGGCCTACGACCAGTTCGTGGAAGGCGGCTGGACCGGCCTGACCGCCGCGCCGGAACTGGGCGGCCAGGGCCTGCCGCACACGCTGGGTGTGCCGCTGAACGAAATGATCAACGCCGCCAACCTGGCATGGGGCAACTTCCCGCTGCTCTCGCACGGTGCGATTGAAGCGCTGAAGCAGCACGGCGAGGCGTGGCAGCAGGAGGCCTTCCTGAAGCCGCTGATCGAAGGCCGCTGGACCGGCACCATGTGCCTGACCGAACCGCACTGCGGCACCGACCTGGGCCTGCTCAAGACCAAGGCCGAGCCGAACGCCGATGGCAGCTACGCCATCACCGGCACCAAGATCTTCATCACCGCCGGCGAGCACGACCTCACCGACAACATCGTGCACCTGGTGCTGGCCAAGCTGCCGGACGCACCGGCCGGTGCCAAGGGCATTTCGCTGTTCGTCACCCCGAAGTTCAAAGTGGACCGCGACGGCAACGTCGGCGAACGCAACGCGCTGCGCTGCGGTTCCATCGAGCACAAGATGGGCATCAAGGGTTCGGTCACCTGCGTGATGAACTTCGACGGCGCGCAGGGCTATCTGGTGGGTCAGCCGCACAAGGGCCTGCAGGCGATGTTTACGATGATGAACACCGCCCGCCTGGGTGTCGGCCTGCAGGGCATCGGCCTGTCCGAGCGCGCCTACCAGAACGCGCTGAAGTACGCGCGTGGGCGCCTGCAGTCGCGTTCGCTGAGCGGCCCGAAGAATCCGGACAAGCCGGCCGACCCGATCCTGGTGCACCCGGATGTGCGCCGCATGCTGCTGTCGATCAAGTCGCTGGTGGAAGGCAGCCGTCTGCTGGCGCTGCACGCGGCGACGCTGATCGACGTGGCTCACCACGCTGAAGACGCCGCCGAGCGCGAGCGCGCGGAAACGCTGGTGAGCTTCCTCACCCCCATTTCCAAGGCCTGCCAGACCGAATGGGGCATCGAGAATACTTACAACGCCCTGCAGTGCTTCGGCGGTCACGGCTATATCCGCGAGCACGGCATGGAGCAGTTGGCGCGCGATGCACGCATCACCACCCTGTATGAAGGCACCACCGGCATCCAGGCACTGGACCTGATCGGCCGCAAGACCGCCGCCAGCCAGGGGGCCGGCCTGAAGCTGATGCTGGCCGAGATCGAGGCCTTCGCCAAGGCCAATGAAGGCAACGAGGCGCTGGCCGAGTTCATTGCCCCGCTGCGCGCCAAGGCGCAGGAATGGGGTCAGCTGACCATGGCCACCCTGCAGCGCGCGGCCTCCAACCCGGAAGAACTGGGCGCGGCCAGCTTCGACTACCTGTTCTATTCCGGCTATGTGGTGCTGGCCTACTGGTGGGCGCGCAGCGTGGCCGCAGCGGATGCTTCCGCGCAGAGCGACGCCTTCAAGCAGGCCAAGCGCGAAACCGCCCGCTTCTACTTCGCGCGCATGCTGCCGCGCACCCTCAGCCACGCCGCCGCCATCCAGGCCGGTGCCGAGCCGCTGATGGCCATGGAAGACGCGCGTTTCGGGGCGTAAGCCCTAGCCACGCTCGACGGTAGCGCCGGCCGTTGGCCGGCCCATGCATGACCTTCAACGTTCATGAGGGCCGGCCAACGGC
>NZ_JASCOZ010000116.1 GCF_029960115.1 Stenotrophomonas sp. PS02289 | reverse complement strand
CACGCCCCGGGGATCCCCCGGGGGCATTATTGATTTTGGGCCACCCCCCCGGGCCCCCCGCCCCCCCGGGGGGGGGGGGGGGGGGGGGCCGTTCCGGGGGACGGCGTGAATCCGTCCATGGAGCCTCGGTCGCCGCATCCATGCGGCTCACGCCCCCTCCAACCCACCCCGACCCACCCTCGACAGAGGGTCGGTGGCCATGGGAGATCAACGGCAATCGCATGGTCCAATTGCGACGTGCTGGTCATGCTGACCCATCCCGAAAATTAGAACGAACATCACAAAACCACGCACCCATTCCACGCGGCCGATTAACCAAATCCGCGCCAAACCCGCCATGTCCCCGGTGTCATGCGTCGAACGCGACACGCAAATTGCTTTGGCATGCCTAAAACGAAAAAATCGATACGCAACATCAATCGTTGATCGATGTTCGTTTGCTGCAGGCTTGTCCTCAAGGAGCGTAGTAACTCCGAACAGAGAAGGTGTCCTGCGTAGGACCAGAAGTCCCGCGTCGGGAGGGTGGCTAATACAACACCCCTTCGGGGAAATACGCCCGCCGTTTCTCTGTTCACGGTTACTAACCTCCCGACCTCCTCGCCATCCCGGCGAGGAGGAACATCGAAGAGGACGTTGTCGTGATCGAAGATCCAGTCTGGGTACGCACGAAGATGGGCGCGGAGCTGCGTGACAGCTTCAAGGCTGTACTGAAGCACACGAAGTACTCTCCGTCGGAAGCCATTCGCCTGTTCATCAGAAAGACGATTGAGCTGGGCCCCGACGGAGTCCGCAAGGCCTGCGTGGACACCGCCAGCAGTCTCGGCAAAACGGGCAATCCGGGCGATCCAAGCAATCCGCGCAATCCGCGCAATTCGGATAATCCGGATAATCCGGGCAATTCGCTTGATCCGGACTCTGTGGGTGATCCGGAAAATCGGAACAATCCGGGCAATTCGGACGCACGGTAGGGTCGCACGACAGTCGACCGCCGATAACACCCATCGCTGCTGTAGGGCATGACCTGTGAACGGAGAAGCGCGCCTCCGCCGAAGGTCACTCGTCACCGTGCCGATCACCGTTATGGGCCGTCGTCTATCGACCGACGCTACCGGTCCGCGCATGTCCGTACGTTGCGATATGCACGGTAGAACCGTCCATCGATTGATCGTGCTACCTCATGGGTCACGATGATCGATTTCCGAAAGCGCCACCCATGAAATTGCTGGCTACTGCCGACTCCACTCGCATGGAGTAGTTCTGTATGAAGATCTCCGGCATGTTCACCACGTTCATTGGTGCCCTCGCTGCGTTTCAAGGTGCGAGAGCGGCACCCACTACACCACCGGGCAGCACGAGTACCGACCTCACGCTGACCGACATTTCCAATGGCCGCATGCCCACGGACTTAGTAGCCGCCCTCCAGCGCAACTACGGTGCCTGTGAGCAGCGGCTGGGCCAGAATCCGCGCATCACCGATGCAATGACGGAGGAGGCGAAGCGGGCGGTCTGCATGGCACAGGCGGGTATGGGGACTGCGTTCGAGGAGTCGCTGAAGAGCACAATGCCAGGCGATACCCCGCTAATCCGCACCATGCTGCACCGTCTGTTTGAAGGGCGAGCGGAGAATCCGATCGGGGATATCGACCCTGCAGGGTATTCGCCGGAAACGTTACTCAGGATCAACTTCAACGACTACAAGGAGAGCCAGACGTCGTACTACGCCAACAATCTGGCCGAGCAGGTCGAGTTCCTGGCCCGGCACATCCCGGAGCAGGCACGCGGTTCACTGGCCGATGCACGGCGGGCGTTCAACCAACCGGCATGCCGGAAGGCCTGGGCGCAAACGAGCGGCAAGTGGGTCAGGGCGGAAATCAGCAAGCGCCTGGTGTTTGCCGACATGCGCGGCGTGCTCAAGCCCGAATCGATGGACCGCACCCAGATCCAGGAGCTGAAAGCCGATCTGGAAGACATGCAGTTCGGCAACTCGGCGCTGAAGCGACGCATGCTCCATGATGCATTGACCGAGCTGGTGCGGCAGCATCATGAGGTTGCGGTGGTTCCTACTCCTTGAACATCAAAAACGCCGCGATCACGATCAACCCGAACGCGGCGTAATGGTTCCACTTCAACGGCTGGTCCAGATAAAACGCACTGAACACCGCGAATACCACCAGGGTGATCACCTCCTGCATGCCCTTGAGCTGCGGCGCGGAATACACCGCGCTGCCCAGCCGGTTGCCGGGGACCTGCAGGCAGTACTCGAAGAAGGCGATGCCCCAGCTGACCAGGATCACGGTCATCAACGGTGCGCTCTTGTACTTCAGATGCCCGTACCAGGCGAAGGTCATGAAGATGTTGCTGCCGACCAGCAGCAGCACCGGGTAGAGGTAGGAGGTGAAGGAGGTGCCGGGCATGGTACGGGGCGTTCAAAGGGGGTGAGGCGCGCAGCATAGCAACGCGCCCCACCCGGATACGTCACGCCTCGCGCAACGCCAACGCCGGTGGCGTACGCAGGATCCGCCGGGTGCCCCACCAGCCCGCCAGCATGCTCAGGGCGATGCCCAACGCGCCACCCAGCAGCAGCGGTCCCCACGGCGGGGTCAGCTGCAGCTCGAACACCTGCTTGGCGACCACGGTGCCCAGCAGGGCTGCCGCCCCGACCGCGAGGCCGGACGCCAGCAGCCCCAGCGCGCCGAACTCCACCAGCACCGCGCCGCGCAGCTGGCTGCGGGTGGCCCCCAGCGTACGCAGCACCGCGCTGTCGTAGCGGCGTTCACCCGCCGTGGCCTGCAAGGCCGCCAGCAGCACCAGCACGCCGGCCAGCAGGCTGAAGCCCATCACCAACTGCACCGCCTGGGTCACCCGGTCCACCACCTCGCGCACCCGCTGCAGGATGCCGTCGATGTCCAGCAGCGAGATGTTCGGGTACTCGCGGGTCAGCCCGGCCAGCGCCGGGGCCTGCGCGCGTGGCAGGTGGAAGGCGGTGATCAGGTTGTACGGCGCATCGCCGACCGCGCCTTCGTTGAGCAGCAGGAAGAAGTTGACCCGGAACGAGTCCCAGTCGGCCTTGCGGATGCTGGTGATGGTGAAGGTGCGTTCCTGTTCGCCCATCTGCAGGGTGACGGTGTCGCCCAGCTTCATGCCGTAGCGCTCGGCCCAGCCTTCCTCGATCGAGGCTTCCGGTGCCGTGCTGCCGGCGTCCCAGAACTGGCCGCTGACCAGCGTATTGGCAGCCGGGAAGTCAGGCCGCCAGCTGAAGTTGACTGGGCGGTTGGCGTCGTCGTCCTCGTTGTTGTTGTCCTCGCGCTCGGCCCGCTGCGGCGGTCGACTGTTCAATGCCAGCAGACGGCCGGTACTGAACGGTTCGACGCTGGCATCGCCGACGCCCAGTCCCTTCAGGGTATCCAGCACGGCCTGACGCTGTTCCGGCTGGATGTTCATCAGGAAGTAGTTCGGCGTGTCCGCCGGCAGCCGGTCGCGCCACTGCGCGAGCAGGCCGGGTCCGATCACCGACAGCAACAGCAGCGCGCACAGCGACAGCGAAAGGCCCACCAGCTGCATCACCGCCAGCCCGCGGCGACGCGTCAGCGCGGCCAGGCCCAGCTTCCAGCGCCCGCGCAGGCGGGCCTGCGCGCCGCGCACGGCCCACAGCAGCAGCGCCCCGATACCGGCCGCCAGCAGCGCCAGCGCGGCCAGTCCACCCAGCACCCAGGCGGCCAGTTTGACGTCGCCGGTGGCCTGCACGGTCAGCGCCACCGTGGCCAGCAGCGCGGCGGCATACACCAGCAGCGAGCTCGGCGGCATCGCGGCGAAGCTGCGGTTGAGCACGCGCATCGGCGGCACCCGGCGCAGGCGGAGCAGCGGCGGCAGGCCGAAGCCGAGCAGCAGCACCAGGCCAATGCCGGCCCCGGTCAGCGCCGGGGTCGCCTGTGGCAGCGGCAGGCGGTTGGGAATCAGTCCGCCCAGTGCCTGCACCAGCCCGGCCTGTGCGGCCATGCCGAGCCCGATGCCGACCAGGCAGGCCGGTATCGCCAGCAGCACCAGCTGCAGTGCCATCGAGGTGAGGATGTCGCGCTGGCGCGCGCCCAGGCAGCGCAGCACGGCCACCTGGTCGATGCGGCGCAGGGCGAAGCGGTTGGCCGCCAAGGCGGTGGCCACGCCGGCCAGCAGCACCGCGAGCAACGCGGCCAGTGAGAGGAAGCGCCCGGCCAGATCGAACGCACCGCGCACACCGCGCTGGGCGTCCTCGATGCCGACCACGCGGAAGCCCTTGGCTTGCGGCTTGAGCCATTCGCGGAAATCAGCAATTGCGCCGGTGTCGCCGGCAAACATCATCCGGTACGACGCGCGGCTACCCGGGCCGAGCAGGCCGGCGCTGTCCACGTCGGCCCGGTTCACCAGCAGGGGCGGGGACAGCTGCATCAGCTCGCCGGAGGTGTCCGGCTCGGCCTGCAACACGCGGCTGATGGTCAGGCTGCCGGCACCGAACTCCAGCGCATCGCCGACCTTCAGCCCCAGCGCCTGCATCAGCCGGGGATCGGCATAGGCCTCGCCCGGTGGCGGCGTACCGGCGCTTTCCACTGGCCCACCCGCGCTGCGGCTGACCAGCAGCTGCCCGCGCAGCGGATATCCGGCGCTGACCGCCTTGATGTTGGCCATCTGGCTGGCTTCACCATGGAACAGCACGCTGGGGAAGCTGACCATGCGCGTGGTCTTCAGCCCGCGCTGCTGCGCTTCTTCGGCGAAGGTCTCCGGGACGTCCTGGCGTGCACCGAGGCCCAGGTCGCCGCCGAGCATTTCCGCTGCGCTGCTGGTCAGGGCCAGGGTCACCCGGTTGACCAGCGTGCCCACCGCCGTCATCACCGCCACGCCCAGCACCAGCGCGGCGAATACGGTCAGCAGGTCACCGGCCAGGAACTCGCGGCGCAGGGCGCGGCCGGCATGCCGCAGCACGTTCATGCGTGCAGCCCGTCAGCGTCGACCAGGCGGCCCTGGTCGAGCCGGTAGATGTGTTCGCAGCGCTGGGCCAGGCGCAGGTCGTGGGTGACCAGCACCAGGGTGGTGTCGCTGTTGGCATTGAGCGCGAACAGCAGGTCGCTGATCTGCTGGCCGGTGCTCTGGTCCAGGCTGCCGGTGGGTTCGTCGGCGAACAGGATGCGTGGTCGCGCCACGAAGGCACGCGCCAGCGCCACGCGCTGCTGCTCGCCGCCCGACAGCTGTCGCGGGTAATGGCGGGCGCGGTGGCTCAGCCCGACCTGCTCCAGCACCTCGCGCACCCGTGCCGGGTCTTCGCGTCCGGCCAGTTCCAGCGGCAGTGCGATGTTTTCCTCGGCGGTGAGTGCCGGCAGCAGATGGAAGCTCTGGAACACAAAGCCCACCTCACGCGCGCGCAGCTGCGCGCGGGCTTCCTCATCCAGCTCACCCAGGGTGGCACCGGCCAGGGTGATCTGACCGCGGCTGGGCAGATCCAGCCCGGCCAGCAGGCCGAGCAGGGTGGTCTTGCCTGAACCGGACGCGCCGACGATGGCCACGCTCTGGCCTTCATGCACGGTCATGTCTATGTTGTCCAGGATGTGGACTTCACCTTCTGGGCCACGGGCGGACTTGCCGACGTTGTGGGCGGTAATGGCAACCGGCGCGCTGCGGGGGGACAGGCTGTCGATGAGGAATCTCCGATGTACGAAGCAATGAACAAGGGCCGGGTGGCCGCGACGATGTGGCTGCTGGCATGGTTGCTGTTGTTGCCGGCGCTGGCCTGTGCCAAAGGTCCGGCACCGGCCAACGCGGTGCTGGTGGTCGGCGACAGCCTCAGTGCCGCCCACAATATCCCGGCCGCCTCGGGCTGGGTGAACCTGCTTCAGCAGCGGGTCAACCAGCAGATCAAGCCGCCGCCAACCATCGTCAACGCCAGCATCAGCGGCGAAACCACCGCCGGTGCGCTGACCCGCCTGCCCGCGTTGCTGCAGAAGCACCGCCCCAAGGTGGTGGTGATCGAGCTGGGCGGCAACGACGCCCTGCGCGGGCTGACCCCGGCGCAGCTGCGCGGCAATCTGGAAAAGATGATCACCCAGAGCCAGGCCGCCGGTGCCAAGGTGGTTCTGCTGGGTATCGATGTGCCGCCCAACTACGGCCCGGCCTACCGCGACCGCCTGCGCAAAACCTATGCGGAGCTCGCCAGCCAGTACAAGGTGCCGCTGCTGCCGTTCCTGCTGGAGGGCGTGGCCCTGCAGCCCGGCCTGATGCAGGCGGACGGCCTCCACCCCACGGCCGCCGCCCAGCCGAAGGTGCTGGACAACGTGTGGCCGCTGCTCAAACCCCTGCTGTAACCCCTGTCATCCCCCTTGTTGAAAAACTTCACACCGCGTCTACTGGCGATGCGGCATGTTTCACAAAGCTGAAGAAAGAGGGAAACCCATGCGTCAGACAAAGGAGACCTCCGGCCTGGTGCTGGTGGTGGAAGACAACCGAAGCATCTCCGAGATGATCGGAGAGTACCTGGAAGGACGTGGGTTCGAGGTCGACTACGCCCAGGACGGGCTGGACGGCTACCGGCTCGCGGCAGAAAACAGCTACGACGTGGTGGTGCTGGACCTGATGCTGCCGCGCCTGGACGGCATCGAAGTCTGCCGCCGGCTGCGCAATGACGCCCGCAAGTCGACCCCGGTGCTGATGTTGACCGCGCGCGACACGCTGGACGACAAGCTCACCGGCCTGGGCTTCGGGGCCGATGACTACCTCACCAAGCCGTTCGCGATCCAGGAACTGGAAGCACGCCTGCGTGCCCTGATCCGTCGCGAGCGTCGCCAGGTGGGCTCGGAAGTGCTCAAGGTCGCCGACCTGGTGCTCGATCCGGTGAGCATGCGTGCCACCCGCGCCGGGACCGAGCTGCAGCTCTCGCCGATCGGTCTGCGTCTGCTGACCATCCTGATGCGCGAATCGCCTCGCGTGGTGACCCGCCAGGAAATCGAGCGCGAGATCTGGGGCAACGGCCTGCCGGATTCGGACACGCTGCGCAGCCATCTGTACAACCTGCGCAAGATCATCGACAAGCCGTTTGACCGTCCGCTGCTGCACACCGTGCAGAGCGCCGGTTACCGCATTGCCGATATCCAGCAGCCGATGAGCTGAGCTGCGCATCAACGCAGTGCAGTGCAAGCAGGCAGGGGGCGCGTATGCCCCACAGCACGCCCAGGGCCCGGTGATCACCGGGCCTTGTGTGCTGCCTGCACGACCGAATCACGACCGGCTTACCTATAATCGCGGCGAGCCGCCCTGGACCCTGTAATGCCGCACGGCCTGCCGCGCAAGATCCGTATCGCTTTCATCCTGCAGGCTGTGCTGGCCAGCCTGGGTATCCTGCTGGGCGCGTGGCTGGTGTCGCTGGTGATCAAGCACAGCCTGGTCAGCGGTGCCCTGCGCGAAGAGGCCACCTATTTCTGGGACCTGCACGCCGCGTCCAGCGCGCAGCCGCCACCCAATACCCGCAACATCCGCGGTTACCTGCTGGAAACCGGGCGCTCACCGCTGAGCTTGCCCGCCAACCTGCGCGCGCTGCCGCCGGGGTTCCATGAACTGAAGGCCGACGACCAGCTGGTGTTGGTGGACGCGCGCCCCGAGGGCCGCCTGTACCTGGTGTTCCTGCGCTCGCGTGCGGAAATGCTGGCGTTCTGGTTTGGCATCGTGCCCGTGCTGCTCACCTTGCTCGCGGTGTACGGGGCCAGCTGGGTCACCTACCGGGCCAGCAGTCGGCTGGTCTCGCCGGTGAACTGGTTGGCGCGGCGCGTCTCGCGCTGGAACCCGGGTCATCCCGAGGCGGCCGACCTGGACCCGGACAAGCTGCCGGCCGACATGCAGGGAGAAACCCGTCAGCTGGCCGCGGCGCTGCATTCGCTGGCGACCAAGGTCACCGCGCACGTGGCGCGCGAACGCAACTTCACCCGTGATGCCAGCCACGAACTGCGGACGCCGTTGACCGTGATCCGCGTGGCCAGCGACATGGCGCTGGGTGACCAGGACCTCAATCCGCGCCTGAAGCGCAGCCTGCACCGCATCCAGCGCGCCGGCCGTGACATGGAGGCGGTGATCGACGCCTTCCTGATCCTGGCCCGCGAAGCCGACGTCGAGCCGCAGATCGAGCTGTTTGATGTCAACGAGATCGTGCGCTACGAAGTGGACAACGCGCGCGAGCTGATCGCCGGCCGCCCGGTGCACATCCACCTGCACAGCGACGGCCCGGTGGAACTGCATGCACCGCCGCGCGTGCTGCAGGTGGTGGTCAGCAATCTGCTGCGCAACGCCTGCAGCTATACCGACGAAGGCCGCATCGACGTGGACGTGCACAACGACCGCGTGGTGGTGCGTGACACCGGCATCGGCATGTCGCCCGAAGCGCTGTCACGCGCGTTCGAGCCGTTCTACCGCGCCGAACCCAGCCGGCCGCAGGGGACCGGGCTGGGCTTGTCGATCGTGCGCCGCCTGTGCGACCGCTTCGGCTGGAAAATCGGCCTGACCAGTGAGCCGGGCGTGGGAACGCAGGCGACGATCAGTTATCGGTGAGGGATGCGCGCTGCGCTCAGGCAGCGGAACTGCCCATCATGCCCTTCAGAAAGGCCTGAAATGGCGCGCTGCGAAATGTGCGTTGGTGCAGGAGTTTCGCGATGGAGGGGTCCTGCGGGTACTGAGGGCGCGAATGTGAGCTTCCGATTTGCCTACAAGGCGCGGGAGTAGCGGGGAGCGGGGGCGCTTCTGCTTCCACGCCGTCGGGATGACGCTCGCCGAAAACAGCGCTGGCCAACGCAATGCCTACTGCGTCCTTGTCGCGATAGGCGTCAATCTGGCGATGCTCCCAAAGCGTTCTGGCATTGGAGCACCTGCGTAGTGCGAGGCTGATCATGCTCGCGACAGTGTTATCCGACGGTTTCGGATCCTGCTTTGCCAGATTCACGCGTGCGCCCTCAAGCGCCTGGACGAAATCGTCCAGTCCGGGTCCTGCCGTCTGGCGCGAGGTAATGTCGAGGTTTGCAGCTTTACTGCGGTGTGTGATGCCCCAGTTGTTAAGGGAGAAGCGATTCGTCGCAAACTGGAGTGCAAGTGCTGCGGTGCGGGGTGAAACGTTGCCGCGTTGGAGCTGCTGCACGACCTCTGTAGCAGACGTGGACGCAGACAGCGTCCCTGCGAACCGCGCGAAGCTGCACGTGCGGGCGAGCATCTGGGGCGATGTGGAAAGTAACGGCATGGACGTTCTCAGCTTGGTCTACTTGCGGGGTCGCAAAGTGTCAAGAGAACTAATTCCCGTTACTTTCAAATTTCAACTATTCCTACGCATGGCGACCCCTGTCGTAGTGCCACGCCCTGCGTGGCAAGTGGCCTTCCTGCGCGCGGAGCAATGCTCGCTTGGGTGGAGTCAGTGCAGAAGATTCATGTCTCGATCGCACGGCATGAGCTGAGGCGAAATGAGGGAAATCCTAAAGTTCGCGATTCGGATTGGTCCTACGCTCCGCAGCGGAGTCGACTGACTCAAGTTAACTTAAGGAATTGGACATTGAGTGTCATCGACCTTGGCATCACCCCCAATCTTTGTTGGGCGGTGAACTGTAAAACTTCCAACGAAACCGTTTCAGAGAAGACCCTGCGGAAGCTGGACACCATTGCACTTGGCCTGTACCGGGTCGGTAACGGCTCGGATTGGCGGGATGCCTGTCGTCAGCTTGGCATGATCACGTCCGGCGTTCGACCAAAGGATCTTTACATGGGCTTCAAAGACGTCGTGAATGCGAGGGCAATCGTGTCTGGCATGCGTGAATCAAATGCCAAATCGCAACTCGCTAAGAAGTTGGATGACATCGGGCGGATGATAAGGGCGCGTGCCGAGGAGCGCGTGGACTTGGTCATTCGTCGAGAAAAAGTCTGCACGCATGCGCTTGAAAAACACAGCAAGGTTCACTTGCTGTATCCGAACGCCGGCGGCCGGAGCGATTCACAAGCGGAGGCCGACACGAGAAAACTGCAGAGGGCCATCAATGAACTGGGGCCGAAGTGGGCGCAAAAGGCCGACGAGCTGCGTTCGGCCATGCGCGTAGGGCGTTCCACGGATCCTGAAGACCCCACTCAACCCTGCTCACGGCAATCGTGGGAGTTCTCTGGGTTTTTTGAGGAGCCGTCGGAACCCTACCGGCAATCCCGCCGCAGATAAGTTCCTGGAATGCAGCCGGACTAGGTCCGGCCGCAGCTGACCTTCGGGGCCAGGGCCTTGCGCCAGATCGCATAGCCCGCTGGCTTCATGTGCAGCATGTCCTCGCGGAACAGGCTGGCCTTGGGCTGGCCGTCCGCGCCCAGCATCGGGGTATAGATGTCGTTGAAGCCGGTGCGCGGCAGCTCGGCCAGCGCCGCCTTGACCAGGGCGTTCGCCTCCTGCACCGCCGGCAGCAGGTTGGCGCGCGAGGGGCTGGGCTTGATCGAGATGATCTCCACCGTGGTCTGCGGCAGATCGCGATGCACGCGCTTGACGAAGGCTACGGTGTCGTCACGCACCTGCTGCGGGCTGCGGCCGCTGTTGAGGTCGTTGTCACCGGCGTAGAAGAACACCTTGCACGGGGCGTAGGGCACCACCACGCGGTCGGCGTAGTACGTGCTGTCACGGACTTCCGAACCGCCGAAGCCCCGATTGATCACTCTCTGGCCCGGGAAGTCGGCGGCCAGGGTGTCCCAGAACCGGATCGACGAGCTGCCGACGAAGACGATGCCCCCCTTGGGCGGCGGGGTGGCCTGGTCGGCCTTGGCGAAGTTGTCCATGTCGCCGGCCCAGGCCACGTTGGAGACCTGCTCCGGAATCTGGGGCGGGGCCGGCACAGGGGCGGGCTTGAGCGCCAGTGCGGGCAGGGCGGCGGTGAGGGCCAGGGCGAGCAGCAGGGGGCGGGTGCGGCGGTGGTTCATGAACAGCTCCGGTTTTCAGGCACCCCCCATGGTACGCGGCGCGGCCGGGAGGCGGTTCCGCCCTTTGTGGCAAAATGGGGGACTCATTGTCGCCTTCTGCCTCACCCATGACCCTTTCCCGACGCGCCCCCACGGATGGAGCTGTTCCGCATGCCTGATGCCTTTGGTCATATGCCGCGCGGCCCCAAGCGCATCTTCAAGGCAGCGGTGTGGTCCTGGCAGGGCCTGCGCGCGGCCTGGCTGCACGAGTCCTCGTTCCGGCTGGAGGTCTACCTGCTGATCGTGCTGGCTCCGGTCGCGTTGTGGCTGGGCCAGACCCCGGTCGAGCGGGCGCTGATGATCGGCTCGATGCTGCTGGTGCTGGCGATGGAGCTGGCCAACTCGGCGATCGAGGCGGTGATCGAGCGCTACGGCCCGGAAATCCACGAACTGGCCGGCCGGGCAAAGGACATGGGCTCTGCCGCCGTGTTCGTGCTGATGATGAACGTATTGCTGTGCTGGGGCCTGGTGCTGGCCCCGCGCATCTTCTGACGCGGGCCGCCGCGTCATTCCCCCTTGTAAGGATGTGTGTCCATGTTTGTTGAGCTGCTGTCCGATCCCAACGTCTGGTTGACCCTGCTGACCCTGAGCGCACTGGAAATCGTGCTGGGCATCGACAACCTGGTCTTCATCTCCATCGCCGTGAGCAAGCTGCCGGAACACCGCCGGCCGTTCGCCCGCAAGCTGGGCATCGCGGTGGCCTGCATCACCCGTATTGCCCTGCTGGTGTCGCTGGCCTACCTGGCGCACATGGAAGCCAACCTGTTCACCGTGGCCGGCATGGGCATCTCCATCCGCGACCTGGTGCTGATCCTCGGTGGCCTGTTCCTGATCATCAAGGGCGGCATGGAAATTCGCGAGCTGATCACCGGCGGCGAAGACGAAGACCCCACCACCACCAAGGCCTCGGCGGTGTTCGGCATGGTCATCCTGCAGATCGCGATCATCGACATCGTGTTCTCGCTGGACTCGGTGATCACCGCAGTCGGCATTGCCGACCACATCCCGGTGATGGTCGCGGCCATCCTGCTGTCGGTGGCGGTGATGCTGCTGGCGGCCAACCCGCTGGGCCGCTTCATCGACGCCAACCCGACCGTGAAGATGCTGGCCCTGGCCTTCATCCTGCTGATCGGCGCGGTGCTGATCCTGGACGGTCTGGACGTGCACGTGCCCAAGCCCTACATCTACGCTGCGATGGGCTTCTCGGTGCTGGTGGAATGGCTGAACCTGCTGATGCGCCGCCGCGCGGTGGCGCACAACGTGCCCGGCGCGGGCAATTGGTAAACCGGTAGGTACCGACCGTTGGTCGGTACGCCGGCAAAAGGGCCGCCCACTGGGCGGCCCTTTGTCGTTACGGGGCATTAACCCCATTCATGGAATCCTCCGGCCCGCAAACCCCTGAATCTGGAGCCGGTCATGCAATCGTTCACGCGAATGATGTTCCTGGCCTTCGTGGCCGTGCTGTTGTCGGGCTGTGGCTACAACTCCATCCAGCAGAAAGATGAGCAGGTGAAGGCCGGTTGGGCCGAAGTGCTCAACCAGTACAAGCGCCGTGCCGACCTGATCCCCAACCTGGTGCAGACCGTGGAAGGCTATGCCAACCAGGAACGCCAGGTGCTCACCGACGTCACCAACGCCCGCGCCCGCGTCGGGCAGGTGAACGTCAACGCAGACGACGCGGAGTCGCTCAAGCAGTTCCAGGCCGCCCAGGGCGAGCTGAGCGGGGCGCTGTCGCGCTTGCTGGTGGTGACCGAGAACTACCCGAACCTGAAATCCGACCAGGGCTTCCGCGATCTGCAGGCACAGCTGGAAGGCACTGAAAACCGCATCACCGTGGCGCGCGGGCGCTACATCCAGCTGGTGCAGGACTACAACACCTACATCCGCTCGTTCCCGCAGCTGATCACCGCCAAGATCTTCGGCTACGACACCAAGCCGAACTTCGCGGTGGAAAACGAAGCCCAGATTTCGCAGCCGCCGGCGGTGAAGTTCGGCAATCAGCCGCCCGCTCCGGCTCCTGCTCCGGCCCCGCAGCAGCAGGCTCCGCCGCAACCGGCGAACTGAGCCGATGAACGTCCGTCGCCTGCGCGCACCCGGGTGGTGGCTGGTGCTGTGCCTGGCCCTGCTGTGGCCGGGCCTGGCCGCGTGGGCGCAGACGCCGGCGGCCATCCCGACCCTGGATTCACCGGTGGTGGACACCACCGGCACCCTGGATGCGGCCAGCAGGCAGGCGCTGATCGACCAGGCGCTGGCCCTGCAGCAGCGCAAGGGCAGCCAGCTGCAGATCCTGATGGTGCCCAGCACCGCGCCGGAAGACATCGCCCAGTACACCCAGCGGGTGTTCGAACAGTGGCAGATCGGCCGCAAGGGCGTGGACGACGGTGTGCTGCTGGTGGTGGCCAAGGACGACCGCCGGGTGCGCATCGAGCCGGGCTATGGGCTGGAAGGGGCGATCCCCGATGCCATCGCCAACCGGGTCATCCAGGAGTACCTGGCCCCCAAGTTCCGCAACAACGACTATGCCGGCGGGCTGACCGACGCCACCGGCGTACTGGTCAAGCTGATCGATGGCGAGGCGCTGCCCGCGCCGGTCAGCGACCACCGCACGCGCGCGGACAGCAGCGTGGATGTCTGGCCGGTCGCGCTGGTGATCGGTTTCTTCGTCGGTACCTTCCTGCGGACCCTGCTGGGCGGCCTGCCGCGCCCGCTGCGCGCCGTGCTGGGCGGCGGTGGTGCCGCGGTGGCGGCATTCCTGTTCACCTCGCTGTGGCTGGCCAGCGGCGTGGCCGGCGTGATCGGGCTGATCATCAGCCTGTCCTCGGGCCGGGCCGGGCGCTTCGCCCGCAACACCGGTTGGGGTGGCGGGGGCTGGGGTGGAGGCGGTGGTTTCGGGGGCGGGGGCTGCGTCGGCGGCGGCGGTGGCTGGGGCGGTGGTGG